>QWRJ01000039.1 GCA_003670475.1 Candidatus Limnocylindrus primus
ATAGCGCTCTGCGGCGCTGCCGCGGTTCACGGCGAGCGCCAGCCGTCCAGCAGAATCGATGTAGCAGAGGGGGTCGTGTTCCGCCACGTCGCCGAAGCGATTCGCCCAGACGGTCTCGATCTTCTGATCACCAACAGTGATACGAAGCGGCTGGCCTGGCTCAAGTGCACCGAGTGCGGTGGTGATGTCGCTGCGGTCGCCGGCGAGGACCAGCGTCCCGAAGCCGTCCACGATCCGGACGACAGTGTGTAGCTCGCCCGCCTTCGCCTCAATCGGGAGTGAGGCAGCGGGGACGAGGAGCGACGCGTCGAATGGGCTGCCGAGGTCGCCAAACGGGACGCCGGACGCGATGTGTGCGGCGACGGGGGCGAAGAGGTCACGTCCGTGGAAGGTGTGGCTGCGGCTCGGTCCCCACCAGCGCTCGTCATCAAGGACTACCACGGCGGCAACACCGCCGAGCGCCTTCGCGGCGGGGAGGAGGAGTCCGTTGTCTGGACCGATCAAGACGTCACCGCGGACGCAACGAATGGCGATTGGCCGGCGCTGCGTCCCAACGCCTGGATCCACCACCGCCACATGGACCCCAACAGGAAGATGGACGAGCGACTCAACAAGCGCCTCAGCGCCAGCCTCAACGTCATAGGGAGGAATCGCGTGGGTGAGGTCGAGCGTTCGTGCGTCGGGCGTCATCGCAAGCACCACGCCAGAGAGGACGCCAGCAGATGGATCGCGCAGACCGAAGTCGGTCAAGAAGGTGACGAGACGCAGGCTCCCCTGCATTGGACCGAGCGGATCAGACATGTGGTGGATTCTACCCTTAGCGCGCGGGGTGTATCTAGCCCCACCTCAAAGATGTCCACTCACTCCGGAATCTGCCTCCCAATGAAGCGCTGCACTGCGATATACGAGGTGAAGTGCAAGATTGCGTACGCAATCCCGATCCCACCGCGGAAGTCGTTGTATGTCGTGTCTGTTGGGTTGAACGGCGAGATCGGCAGATTGCCTGCGCCAAGCGCAAGTGGCGAGGTGAACGAGAGGAGCAGGATTGCAAGCGAGATTCCCGCCCAGCGCTTCCGCGCACCAGCTGCGGTGAATCGGCTCGCCACAATCGCCGCCGCCGCCGTTGCCCCAATGGAGGCGAAGAGCACCCCACTAAAGAAGGTGGACTCGCCGAGCGCTGGCACAAGACCAATCAGCGATGCAGCGATCCAAAGCACGCCGTTGAGAAGAAGTGAAAGCCCAGCGCTCTTAGCAAACGCCGTGAGCATTAGAAACCGATCTCCTCAGCAACGATCACCACGTCGATGCGACCTGGCTGTTCTCCGTGCAGGGTGAGCGACTTGTTGATGGCGCTGTTGACGCCGTAGGCGGCCTGCGCGCGAGTGTCCTCAAGTGGCAACGTATAGGTCTCAATGCGCTCGTTGGCTTCAGCAAGATCCTTGACAATCTTCTGCGCGCCAACAACAAAGACCACGTGCCCTGCGCCGTACGCGTAAGCGGGGAGCTGTGATCCCGTCGCCGATGCAATCACCAACTTGCCATCCTCAGTGACGGCATGCACGCTGCCAACAGCGAAGGCTGGGGCTGCGCCAATGGCACGCATCTGCGCACCCTGGGTGTTGCGATCAAGCTCGTACATCTTGTCGCGCAGGCTCTTGTACGGAGCGGCATTCAGTGCTTCGGTGAGGTCCGTTGCGTCGAGCGTTGCCGAGGTGTAAGTGAACACTTCTGATCCGGCGGGGACCAGCTTTAGGACCGCCTCTTTCGCTGCTGCAGCGTTTGGCACGCTCTGCGCGGCAAAGCCCTTCGCGTTGAGCGCGGCGACCGCCTTTTCGATGCGGCTTGCGTCGGCCACCTGCTTGAATCGTGCTGCTGACATTGCTTCCTCCTTTTGGTCTTCCAACCATATCTGCCGCCCGCCGTTGATACGGCAGATCGTTGCATGCGCAACTATACCCCTTGACGCGGATGGTTGCAAGTGCAACTATTGCAACGTATGGCAACAGAGCAGCTCCCCAGTGCAGAGATCACCGAGCTCTCCGCAATTCTGGGGAGTGACGCGAGCGCGCTCCTCGACCCGGTTGTTGCTCGCGCCTGGATCGCCTTCCTCACCGCCTACGGTCGAGTAACGCGCGCGCTCTCTTCGGAGCTGATGGATTCGTCAGGGATGAGCCTCGCCGACTTCGATGTGATGGCGCAGCTCGCACGCGCTGGCGAATACTCACTGCGCATGAGCGAACTCGCAGATGCGGCGCTCATCTCAAAGAGTGGTCTGACGCGTCGCGTGGATCGACTCGCTGTCAATGGCTGGGTGACGCGTCGCCGCTGCACGGAAGATGGCCGTGTCCACTGGGCAACACTGACACCACTCGGCATCAAGGCATTCCGCGCCGCAGCACCCGGGCACCTGCGCGCCGTTGCACAACGATTCGGCGCATCGCTCTCGGCGAGTGAGATGGAGCGGATCACCAAAGACTTGATGAAGATTGCCGCAGCGAACGCCGAAAGGTCGCGCGAAGCGATCTAGGCGGAGAGCCTACGGGCTAACTGCCGCGCGGACCTGTCGTTGAATTCGCGCAAGGAGACCGGTTGCTCCGCGCATCCGAAGCGGTGAGACAAGATCGGTGATCCCTAGCTGAAGTGGGGCCGATGCGGGGACAGCTAGCACCTCTTCTGCGGTGAGGCCGTTGAGTCCGAGCTGCATGATGCTTGCAAACGCACGGGTGGTTGGCGACTCTTGCGGGGCTGTGGCATGAATCTGCACTGCGTCGTTGTTCAGCTCTGCAATGGCATAGAGCGGGGACTGGCACTCTTGCACCCGTTCCATGAGATCAATCTGCGCGACGTACTTCTCAGGGAGCGGTTGTAGCCGATCTGCGTACTCAAGGAGAAGTTCGAGTCGCATCTCGCGTGGCGTATCGGCAAAATCGGCGGCAACCGCGGCGAGCCCTGGTGGGAGCTGCGCCGCGGGTGTCTCTGACATGTCGTTCAGGTGGACGCGCTACTCGGCGCCGACGGCGATCGGGAGGCGAACTGCGTTGCCCCACTCCGACCACGACCCGTCATAGTTGCGCACATTCGTGAATCCGAGCAGGTAGGTGAGCACAAACCAGGTGTGACTGGAGCGCTCCCCGATGCGGCAGTAGGCAATGACATCATCACCCGCCGCAAGCCCCTTCTCGCCCTCATAGATTGCGCGAAGATCGGCAACTCCCTTGAAGGTGCCGTCATCATTGGCGGCTCGCTTCCACGGGACGGACTTCGCTCCTGGGATGTGGCCACCACGGAGCGTCCCCTCCTGTGGGTAGTCCGGCATGTGCGTCAGCTCACCGCTGAACTCCTGCGGTGATCGGACGTCCACCATGCAGCCCTTGGCGCTGACGTGCTCAATGACCTGCTCGCGGTAGGCGCGCAGCTCACTGTCGTTTCGCGGGGAGAGTGGGTAGCTTGTGGCCGCGCGTGTCGGCACCTCTTTGGTCATCTCGCGACCCTCCGCCTCCCACTTCTGGCGACCGCCATCAAGGAGGCGCACATCGGTGTGACCGAAGAGGCGGAAGACCCAGAGCGCGTATGCCGCCCACCAGTTCGACTTGTCGCCGTAGAAGACCACCGTGGTGTCGCGGTTGATCCCCTTGCGTGACATCAGCGCCGCAAAGCCTTCAGGACCGACGTAGTCGCGGCTCACTGGGTCATTCAGATCGGTGTGCCAATCCACCTTGACGCTTCCCGGGATGTGTCCCGTCTCGTAGAGGAGGGTGTCTTCGTCAGACTCCACCACCACGATGCCAGGTGTGTTCAGATTCGCGGCGAGCCACTCCGTTGAGACGAGTGCGCCTGGAGTGGCGTACTCCTGGAACTTTGCGGTTGGATCGAGAGGTACCTTGCTCATTTCGCTTTCTCCTTACCTGCTACTTGGGGGTTGAAAAAACCACATACCGATCTGGCGCGATGCGAGCGTCAACAGATCGACGGTTCGCCCTCAAGTGCTCGGAGCTGCGTGCTGGTCATGCCAATACGATACCAGAGCCACCCTCTGACTCGTTAGCCGAGCAGCGGGAGGAGAAGGCGCCTCGCACCGTCCATAAAGATCCCGATCGCGAATGCGGCGAACATTAACGCCGATACAAGTGAGACGGCGCGCACCGTGCGTGGTCCGGTGAAGCGGCGCGTGGCGCCAACAATGCCAGAGAGGATTGCCGAGTGCGCCACCGCAGCGGCGCCGAATCCTGAGATAAAGGGAACGAATCCCGCAAGGTCCGCCGCCTGTGAGGCGAGGACGCTCCCGCCCACCGTTGCTGTCCAGAGAATCAGGGTGGGGGAGCTGAGCGCAATGCCAAGCCCGAGGCCAATCGCACGGATGCCGTTGGCGCGGCGAAGTGGTGACGACTCGTCGATGCTTCCTCCACGTGTTGCGTCGCGAAGTGCGGCGGCGGCGAACCAGCAGAGGGCTCCACTTCCGCCGAGCCAGAGAATCCAGGCGGCGGGTGGCCAGGCCAAGAGCACGCTGACACCGAGTGCGCCAGCGCAGGCCCAGATGAGATCGCCAATACAGGAGCCGAGTCCGATCAAGAAGGCGGGCCAAGCGCCGCGATCAATGGCGGTGCGCACGATCATGACGTTGACGACACCGACCTCAATGTTGATAGAGAAGGCGAGTGCGGCGCCGAGTAGGAAGAGTTCCACCGAGATCTACCTAGACGAGACTATTCGGACTCGATGACGCTCGTTGGAGTGTTGTGTGGACTGGTATGCGCGGCAGGGATCACCCCGAGCTTTCCGGCCTTGTAGTCCTCAAACGCCTGAACAACTTCATCACGTGTGTTCATGACGAATGGCCCGAGCCAGGCGATCGGTTCGCGAATCGGCTCGCCACCCAAGATCAGCACGTCCAGCGCCGGGGTGCGCGCATCTTGTCGTTGCGCCGCCTTGATGATGATGCGATCGCCTGCGCCGTAGACCGCGAGCTGACCGGATGCAATCGCAACGGCCTCGGCGCCAACAGTTCCGCGCCCAGAGAGCGCGTACACAAGCGCGTTGAAGTCGGGCCGCCACGGAAGGTCAAGTTCTGCGCCAGGTTGGATCGTGGCGTGCACGAGCGCGATCGGCGTCTGCGTGGAGCCGGGTCCTGTTGCGCCAGCCACGTCACCTGCAATGATGCGCAACAGTGCGCCTCCATCAGTAGAGGCGAGCAGCTTCACCTCGTTGGATCGAATGTCTTGATATGCAGGAGGTGACCACTTCTTTGCGCGCGGGAGGTTTACCCAGAGCTGAAATCCGTGGAAGAGTCCACCGCTCATCACAAGAGACTCTGGTGGCATCTCAATGTGCAAGATGCCGCCGCCGGCCGTCATCCACTGCGTGTCGCCATTGGTGATGCGACCACCACCACCATTGCTGTCACGGTGATCAAAGATGCCATCAATGATGTAGGTCACCGTCTCAAATCCGCGGTGCGGATGCCACGGCGTCCCCTTCGGCTCGCCCGGCGCGTACTCAACTTCGCCGAGCTGGTCGAGCATGATGAATGGGTCGATCAGGTTCAGTGGCGCACCCATAAAGGCCCGGCGGACGGGGAAGCCTTCACCCTCGAAGCCGCTCGGTGCGGTGGTGAGCGAGACCACAGGTCGCGGCTTCTCCGTGAGTAGGTCGGCGACGCTTACCCGCGGAAGGAGCGTGATGTCTGGCACCGTGATCGCTGGCATATTCCAACTATACAGGATTGGTTGCAGTGCGAACTAGTATGCTGCAGCGATGATTGGACTCCTCTCACGCCTCCGCCTCGCCGCGGACGATCCGTTTCGAGACGCGGATGTGCGCCTGCTCTTCGGCGCGCAGGCGGTCAGCATCCTTGGATCGCAGGTTTCGCACATCGCCTTTCCGCTCATTGCCGTTGATGTGATCCAAGCGAGCAACGGATCGATCGTGTTGCTTGAGGCGGCATTCTTGATGCCGTTCGTCTTGTTGAGTCTCCCCGTTGGCGCGCTTCTTGATCGCCGCGCCCGCCGGCCCGTGATGGTCTTAATGGATCTTCTACGTACTGCTGCGCTGCTGATTGTCCCGCTGAGCTTCATGTTGAACGCGCTCTCCATGCCCGTGCTCTATGTCGTGCTCTTCATCATTGGCGCAGCGACGCTCATCTACGATGTGGCGAACCAGTCGTATCTTCCAGAACTACTGCGTGGTCCACGACTTGCGGAGGCGAACAGCCGCCTCATGGTGATTGACTCAGGGGCGAGCGTTGCAGGGCCGCCAATTGCTGGCGTGATCATTGGGAGGTTCGGCGGTCCGCTAGCGATCTTTCTCGACTCATTCAGCTACCTGATCAGCGCGATGATGCTGCGAAAGATTAAGCACATTGAAGTTCCACCGGTCGTGAGTGAAGGCGCGGCTCCGTCACGGTTGCGAGACGAGATTCGTCAGGGCTTGCACTGGGTGTTGACGCATCCACATCTACGCGGCAATGCCGTCGCTGCACTCCTCTTCAACTTCTTTGGTGCGATCGCGAACGGCGCGGTGCTGATTGCCTACGGTCGCCGCGAGCTGCTCCTCCCTGCAGAGCTGCTCGGCCTCATCCTTGGCGCTGGCGTTCTCGGTTTATTGATCGGCTCACTCACTGCACGCAGGATTGCTGCGCGGATCGGAGTCGGACGCTCCATCATTCTCGGCGGCTTCCTTCTCCCCACCATGCCGCTCGGATTTGCGCTGCTTGATGTCTCAATGGGCGTTGTCGCCCTTGCACTCTTGTCGGTGCTCTTCCAGGTCGTCGCCTTCTTCGGTGCCGCACTCTTCCATACGAATCAGGTCACGTATCGGCAACTGGTCACGCCAAAGGCGCTGCTCGGGCGCATGAACGCTTCCATGAAGTGGGTGATGCTGATCGGCATGCCGCTCGGCGCCGTGGTGGGCTCAATCATTGCCGAGCAGTTCGGACTGCAGGCGGCGCTGTACGCCAGCGCGATCGGGATTATCGTCGGGCCGATCCCGCTCCTCTTCTCTGGCATCGCATCCGTGCGAAGGCAGCCGGAGCACACCGACTCGTAAATCGGGCCGCTCCGTGATCGTTAAGGGTCAGCCCCCGCGCGACGCTCGGATCAGCTTGGCGTAGGCGCGACCAGACTCCTTGATGGTGCGCTTCTGCGTGGCGAAATCTACGTACGTGTAGCCGAAGCGCTTGTCGTAGCCGTACGCCCACTCGTAGTTGTCCAGCAGTGACCAGCCGAAGTAGCCGCGCAGGTCAACGCCTGCGTCGAGCGCCTCGGCGGCGGCGGTGAGGTGATCCATCAGGTACGCCTCACGCTCTGGGTCGTGGACGCCACCATCCGCTCCAATCGTGTCTGGCCATGCGGAGCCGTTCTCCGTGATGTAGATCTTCGGCGCCTTCCAGTGATCCTTGAGCTTGATCAGGAAGTCGCGCATCACGCCAGCGTTCATCCCCCAGCCCATGTCGGTCTTCGGGCCATCAATATGGTCCCAGGTGGTGCGTGCGCCGTCACCCGTTGGATCGTCGCCGATCTTCGCTGGGAAGTAGTAGTTAAGACCATGCCAGTCCA
>QWRJ01000004.1 GCA_003670475.1 Candidatus Limnocylindrus primus
GCGCCGTTATAGGGTCAAGGTCGCTCATGAGACCAGCGATACGGAGGCGGCTGCTGCGCGGACTGCGCGGCGCACTCCCAGCCAGCGGATCCATGCAGCCGATCCCCGTTGGATCGGCGAGCCACTCAAAGTGGTGTCCGCTCTGGATCTCAATCTCGCGACCACTCTCCGCAGCTCCAGGGACAGGAGATGCGGCGGCAAAGGCGTCTGTAACGCGCGTGGCGAGGCGCGAGTCGCTGCCTGCCACGACCAGTGGCACGCCAGCATCTGCAAGCAGTGCAACGTGTGCTGCGAGCGCTCCACCGATCACGCCGTCGCGCACCAGCTCACGCAGGAGAACCGCTTCGTGACTCATCGCCGCTCCATGCGCAGCGCGCCGCTCTGCACAACTCGCGCGATCCATTCGGACTCATCGCCAATGCGCGTCTCGTGCCCGTGCCCAGGGATCACGCGCGTTGCTGGATCAAGTGTGGCGAGTCGTGCAAGTGAGGCGATCATCGCCGCATCATCACCACCAGAGAGATCAGTACGGCCCCATGCCCCCTGGAAGAGTGTGTCGCCGCTATAGAGAATCCCCGCCGCCCCATCGTGCAGCGAGATGGAGCCCTCCGTGTGTCCAGGTGTATGCATCACGAGAAGGTTAATCTCCCCCGCCGTGATCCTGTCGCCCTCCTGCAGGTCCCGCGTTGGAATCACCGCTGGGATGGGAAACGGCGCCGCCATCGGTCGCGGATCTTCTAGTCGATGCCGGTCGAGCGGATGTGACCCGATCGCGAGCTCCCGGCCCTCGTGCGTCCGAACGTGCGCTGCGAGTCCAGCGAGCTCTCCCGTGTGATCCCAATGCCCATGCGTTGAGAGGGCGAGGACGAGTCGCCAGTTGCGCGTTGCCAACTGGGCAACAAGTTCGGCAAGCGATGGGATCGCAGGATCAATCACGATCGCCTCGCGGCGTGCCGTGTCGCCGATGAGTGAAACGTTGGTACGAAGCGGGCCGATCGGGAGGACGAGCAGCTCAACCGCCACGACGCTTCTCCAGTCGCCCTGCCGCCGGGCTGAATGAACGCGGATCAAGCTCGTCGCGCAGCGTCGCCTCATTGGCGCCAGTCAGTCTCAGAAGTTCGGCGAGTAGCGCAACGCTCCGCTCCGATGCTGCAGCATCAACAACCGTCTGTTCACGTTGTAGAGAGCGTGGCCGCGGACGCTCGGTGAAACCAACCCGCGCACCACCACGCCCACCGAGTGACGCTGCGTAGCGCAGCCCCCAGAGGAGCACTTCGCGTGGTTCTGCAGCAACAGCGGTGCCCGGTGATGGCACGAGTCCCAACACGAGGCCACGATCACCAGGGAGCGTGGCGGCGGCGCGCCATGCGTCTGGATCACCGATCGGATCAATCAAGAGACTCTCTGCTGGGAGCCTCCCCCACTCCGCCGCGCTAAGCGGCGCGATTGGTGCATCTACGGCAACGATCATCCGGTGGAAACCCTCGGCGGCAGCAAGTGCTGCGGCGAGCTCTTCGAACTCCTTCGCGTTGTGCTGTTGCGCAGCGCTCAGGCGATCGGTGTGAATCGCAACGATCTCTGGCTGGATCGCCACAGCGCCACGCACCGCAGCAGCAAGGTCGCGACCTTCGTGATCAACAATGAGGTAGGCAGCCTGAACGCCCGCGGCACGTGCCTGACGTAGCTCCTCTGGATCGCTGGTGAAGTACGGCCCGCCGAGACGCTGCACCAGTGAGAGCCGCTCTTCAAACGTCCCTGCGAAGGCGGCAGGCTCCAAGAGCGTAGCGAACACGATTAAATTGGCAGTTGAACGCGGAGCTGCGCCAAGCTGAACCAGTTCACAAAGATCAGCACGAGGAGCACGCTAAGGAGGAGTGTCACAGCACCCTCTCGCGTCTGGCTGGCAGCAAGGCCGCTCCAGCGGCTCCGCATCGACTCAGCTCGCGTTGGCGCAATGAAGACGCCAAGGAGGAGACCGAACACCAAGCCACCAATATGCGCCGCGTTATCAATGCCGCCACCCGCAACATTCACACCAAGGCCAAAGAGCAGATTGATCGCGATCAAGCCGCCGATCTGGCCGAGCGCTGCGCGAACGCCGCGCTCAACGAGTGGCCGATGCGCCCACTCTGCGCCGAGCGCCACACCGAAGAGGGCGAAGACGCCACCAGAAGCACCAACGGATGGCGTGAACGGCGACCAGATCGCACTCGCGAGCGATGCGGCGATCACGCCAAGGAGATACCAGAGGAGGAGTCGCTGTGCACCGTAGAGTCGCTGCACGAGTCGCGCGCCGAGATCCATGGCGAAAAGGTTGAAGACCATGTGCAGCGGACTCCCATGGACGAGTGCAACCGTAAGAAGTCGCCACGGCTCAAGGGTGAGCAGATCTCCACCTGCCGCGTCAATCTTGATCAGCGCGAGCGGTTGAAGGAGTGCCGTTGAGGCGAGTGCGGCAACGGAGACAACGGCGGTGACGCCGACCATGGCGAGCGGGAGGACGCGCTCCCTCCCACCGCTTCGCGATCGAGAGAAGGCGAGTCGCGAACGCAGGCTACTCCCCCCTGTCTCTTTCGTGAGCCAACCAATTCGAGCGGCAATCTCTGCGCGTGCCGCATCACTCGGCGCGTCGCGCTCGGCGCGTTGATATTCACTCAGCGCCTGTGGCAACTTGCCGGCTGTGACATACAGGACGGCAAGTCGGCGGCGCGCAACGAAGCGCACATCACGATCACTGCTGGTGAGAGCCCCCTCAAGGAGTTCAACCGCCTCACCGTCGCGGTTAAGTCGAACCAGCGCCTCGGCGGCACCGATGGCGGCGCGGCCTGCGAGAGAGAGTTGGCCAGTGCCTGCGGCGCGAAAGAAGTAGCTAAGTGCGAGCTCGGCGTCGCCGGCGTCCAGCGCGTCGGCTCCAGCGTCAATCAGACGGCCAGCATCACTGGGGCTGATCGGCCCGCTCGACTCAAGTAGTTCGTCTAACTCCACGAAGGGAGCGTATGCGATCCACTAGACCCCCGTCTCAGCGCCACGCTCCGTAGCGGCGAGCCCAACGAGGAGAGCGTCAAACTCTGGCTCCTCAACCTCGGGACGCGGGATGAAGAGGGGTGGCGGCGAGCCTCCCCCAAGCACCGCCGATGCTGCTGAGCCGTCAGCGGGAAGGGGGTTCTTCGCAACGATGATCAGCTGCGCGCCAACAAACGAGGCATCCTCCGTCACCTGGCGAACAACGGAGGAATCAAGCGGGTCAATCAGCAACACCGTAGTGAAGCTCGTCAAATAGCGAAGGCCGAGCTGCACATCCCCCGCATCAACGGGAATGCCGCGTGCGGCGTCGCCAGCTGGGGTTACGAGTGCGGGGTCGCGCAACAGCGCAACATGACCGATCCCATCGCGCGAGAGGGAGAGGATCGCCTGATCACCCGCCGCATCCGCACCAACACGACCGACAAGCTCCACTCGTTCGCCGCGCCGGACAAGTTCAGCGGCGACACGGATCGCGAGTCCCCCAGCCTGGTGCACCCCGCTCTTGTCCGGCAGTGCCGTTGGGCTGCTAACGATCACGATCACTCCCTGCTCCGTCATGCGCCGCTCGCATCGCCGCGAACCTCTACGGCGAATCCGACGTCGCGCAGCGGTGCGGCAACAGTTGCCGCATCACCAACGACCACGATGCGTTCGGTCTCAGCGTCAAGCGCCGCAGCAACGCGCGCAACCTCCGCGCCACTCACAGAATCAATCGCCGACTGGAAGCGGTCAAGTTCGGAAGGCTCAAGCCCCACGGCAACAAGCCCTGCAACAGCACCGGCAACTGGTGAGGCGGAGCCGAATCGCAACGGGAAGGTGCCGCGAAGGTACTGACGCGCGGCGTTGAGTTCGTCATCTGATGGTGGCTGCGGCGTCATGGAGGCAATCTGCGCGCGCGCCTCCACAAGCGCAGGTGCTGTGACCGAACTCTCCACCGCCGTGCGCGCAGTGAAGGGTCCACGTCCGCGACGGAACTCAAAGCCTGCGGCGGCACCGTAGGTGTAACCCTTCTCTTCACGCAGTACGCGGTTCAGGCGTGAGCCGAAGAGGCCGCCGAGCACCTCTGAGTGAATCAGCGCGGCGTAGAAGAGCGGATCGAGGCGGGAGCGACCGACCTTGCCGATGCGCAACTCAGACTGCACTGATCCGGGTCGATCAAGGAGGAGGAGTCGCGGTGCAGCCGCCGTCCCAGCGCCGCCGGCTGATGATGCATCCGCTGCAGTTGGCGCCGCTGGGGCTGAGGCGCGCAGTTGCGCGAGAGGACTCGACTCAACCGTGCGAATCACTTCGGCAGCTTCAAGCTCTCCGGCAATCACCACCGTTGGCACCCCTGCGCCGAGGAGCAGCGCGTGACGCTCCAACAGCGCATCACGACTGATCGCCGCCACGCTTTCGCGCGTCCCTCCCATCGGACGTGAGTAGGCGGCGGATGCGCCATAGATCTCGGCGATCAGCGCCTCACTGGCGCGTGCACGTGGGCTCGCCTGCGACTGCTCGATCGCCGCGAGTCGCAGCGCCTTGACGGTCTACCTCGCGCTCGGGGACGCGCGGCGCAAGTGCAATCTCCGCGACTAGGTCGAGGATCCCTGCGAGACGGCTCGCTGGCAGCGAGGCGCCGATCACGACGCTCTCCCATCCAGCCTCTGCGCCGATCTTTGCACCGAGCAGTTCGCTCGCCTCAACGAGTTGATCAGCGTCGTGCCGCTCTCCTCCCTCAGTGAGGAGGCGCGCAAGCGCAGCGGTGAGGCCGGAGTTGCTCGCAGTCTCCAGCGCCGCCCCGCCTGGGAGGAGCAGCTGCACCGAGGCGAGCGGTCGCGCCGGCATCGGCAGCACGATGATGCGAAGACCGTTCGCGGTGAGATGCTCAACTGAGCGCGGGAAGCGGTACTCGCGTGGACTCCCTGAACCAGGTCGCTGCGCGCTCATGCCGTCTCCACCGCAGCTTGCTCGACCGGTTCGTACCAGAGCACCACACGGTTCTCTGCAGAGAAGAGTGATGCGGCACGCTGCACCGCGGCGGCGTCAACCGCCTGGTAGATCGCAAGGTCGCGATTGATACGACCGGGGTCGTTGAGGAGGGTGGCGTACATGCCGATCTGGTCGGCGATTGATTCGGGATCAGAGCGGAGTGACATCTCTTCCGATTCAATCAGGGCACGAGCTCGCTCCATCTCGTTCGGGGTTGGCCCCGTGGCGGCGAGTCCAGCGAGTTCCTCTAGGAAGAGCGACTCCAGCTTTGCGGCGTTCGCCCCAGGGCGGAGTGTTGCGGAGCCCACAACGAGTGACGCACCGCCAACGAACGGGAGGACGGAGAGTCCGGCATCCTGCGCCACCTGCTCCTGGCGCACCAGACGACGCGTCAGGCGGCTGCCGCGGCCGCCAGCGAGGATCTGACAGGCGATCTCGAGTGCGGGGAGGTCGGGGCTCGCAAGGACCGGCGCACGGAATGCAAGGTGAAGACGCGGATCTGGAACTTTATCTTTCACCGTCTTACGAATCTCACCGCCGAGTGGTGCGCTCAGTGCAAGGTCTGGATGCTCTGGGAGTTCGCTGTTTGCGGCGATGCCACCGAAGTGTCGCTCAACCGAAGCGGCGATCTCCGCCTCGTCAATGTCTCCAACAACGGTGAGCACCGCATTGTTCGGCGCGTACCAGGTGGCGAAGAAGTCGCGTACATCCTGCAGGCTCGCCGCGTCGAGATCCTCCATGGAGCCGATCGTTGGGTGGTGGTACGGATGCCCCTTCGGATACGCGAGCGCGAGCAGCTCAAGGTAGGCGGTCCCGTACGGCTGGTTGTCGTAGCTGGAGCGCTTCTCGTTCTTCACCACATCGCGCTGGTTATCGAGGTTCGCCTGATCGAGTGCGGCGAGGAGCGTTCCGAGTCGGTCCGCCTCCATCCAGAGAATCAGCTCCACCCATTCGGCTGGCACCGTGGCGAAGTAGTTGGTGCGATCGAGCCAGGTGGTGGCGTTCGCACTCCCACCAACCGACTCAATCAACGAAAGATGTTCAGCCTTTGAGACGTTTGCGGAACCCTGGAACATCAGGTGTTCAAAGAGATGCGCAAAGCCGGTGCGACCCGGTCGCTCATCCTTGGATCCAACGTGGTACCAGAGGTTCACTGTTGCGATCGGTGCGGTGCGATCAACCACGGTGATCAGGCGAAGGCCGTTGGCGAGCCTGCTCTCCTTCAGTGGGATCGGCAGTGGATCAGACACGCGTGTCTGCCTCCGCTAGTTCAGCGGGATCAGGGCAAAGAGGAGCGCACCGAGAAGCCCAACGGCGAGCCCTTGTGCAGCAATGATCAGCGCGGTGCGGCGATCGGCGGCGAGTGCGGCGGAATCCACCACTCGCGACATGTTGCCGATCTTCTCAAGGTTGAAGGTGCCGGCGAGACCGTACGCCATGCAGAAGCGTCGACGCGCTTGGATCCATCCAATTGCTGCGCCAGTCAGCGGGAGTGCAATGAGGAGGCGTGGTCCGAAGCCGCTCGGTGCACCAAGTGCAACGAGCGCGACGGCGAGGAGGAGCGTGGCAACAAGGCCCGCTACAGCGGCACGCTTGCGGCGCGTGATCTCCTCAGGACCGATGTTGCATGCGCCGGCTACATACTCAAGTTGCATGGGTAGATTGTAGCCGCTACCGGAGTCCCTCGCCGCTGAGCGGGCTGATCGCAACACTCGCGAGTGAACGGCGCACAGCGAGCGATTCCGCGGCGGCAACGGCGGTCTCCATCGTGGTGAGGCAGAGCACCCCCTCCTCCACTGCGGCGAGTCGAATCTCCAACGCATCGCGGAGGACGCCGCTCTGCGGCGACGGCGTATTCACCACCGCGCAGACCGCACCGGATCGGATCAGATCCACGATCTCTGGCGCGCCGCTCCCGCCGCCGCTGCCAAGTGGGGCGGCTGGCGACGCGCTGATGCCGATCGCGGCAAGCGCATCACGCGTCCCTGGCGTTGCGGCAATGTCGTATCCAGCCTCTACCAGCGGCTGCGCCAGTTGCGCCAGGAGCCCCTTGTCGCGGTCCGCGATGCTCAGAAGAACGGTGCGCTGCCCCTCGCGCGGTGGCGGCGGAAGGAGGTTTGCAGCGATCAGCGCCTTCCCGATCGCGTCGCGTGCGCTGGCGCCGATCCCGATCACCTCGCCGGTGCTCTGCATGAATGGCCCGAGCGTTGGATCCACACCACGCAGCTTTGCGGTGCTGAATGCTGGCGCCTTCACCGCCACGCCAGTCGGCGCAGATGCCACGCCGGAGCGGTAGCCGGCGCTCGCCAGCGTGTCGCCGAGCGCAATATCCACCGCGAGCGGCACCATTGGGATTCCAGTCACCTTGCTCATGAAGGGCACGGTGCGACTGGCGCGTGGGTTCACCTCAATCAGGTAGATCCCCTCCTCGCGCACGATGAACTGCGCGTTCACCAAACCGCGGACGCCGATCTCGCGTACGAGGCGCGTGAAGATCTCGGCGACCTCCGCCTGGCGCGCTGCAGAGATGCGCTGCGGCGGATAGACGGCGATTGAGTCGCCTGAGTGCACACCGGCGAGCTCCACATGCTCAAGGAGTCCAGGGATCAGCACCGTCTCGCCGTCCGTCACCGCATCAATATCAATCTCAATCCCTTCAAGGAAGCGATCAATGCGCAGCGGACGCGCCGCAGCGATCTCGCCGATTCGTTCAAGTTGGCGCGTCAGATCGTCTGGCGTGTAAGCAAAGTCAATCGCGAGCCCGCCGATCACGTATGACGGGCGCACGATCACCGGATAGCCGATGCTCTCGGCGAGCGCGAGTGCATCGACGCGGCTGCGGGCGAGGCCGCCCTGCGGCTGCAGGATGCCGAGACGATCGAGGAGTGCGGCGAAACGGACGCGGTCTTCTGTCTCGTCGATCGCCTCGAGGGATGCGCCAAGGAGCGGGACGCCTGCGGCGGCGAGTGGTGCGGCAAGATTGAGCGGCGTCTGTCCGCCGAACTGCACGAATGCGGGGAGGGTCTCCACGCCCTCAGGTGACTCCGCGCGGATGATCTCCATGATCGATTCGGCATCGAGCGGCTCAAAGTAGAGGCGCGTGGAGGCGTCGAAGTCAGTGGAGACCGTCTCTGGATTACTGTTCAC
The DNA here is from genome assembly GCA_003670475.1 of Candidatus Limnocylindrus primus. Classification (GTDB taxonomy): domain Bacteria; phylum Chloroflexota; class Limnocylindria; order Limnocylindrales; family Limnocylindraceae; genus Limnocylindrus. The sequence goes on from QWRJ01000004.1 coordinate 8,140, forward strand.
CATCACCGCCGACCAGCCGCGCTCGCGTAGCCGCTCTGCGGCGCGCACCGCGCAGTAGTCAAACTCAATCCCCTGCCCAATGCGCACGGGACCAGAACCGATCACCAGTGCCGCCGGTCGCGTTACAGGCGGCGCCTCGGCGGGCGAGCCGGCCGCGGCGAAGGTGCTGTAGAAGTACGGCGTCACCGCCGCAAACTCTGCGGCACAGGTATCCACCATTGCGTAGCCCGGAGTGAGGCCGAGCTGCGCGCGCCGCGTGGTGATGCGCGCTTCGTCCAGGCCAGAGATGCGCGCCAGATCTTCGTCGCCAATCGCCGAGCGCTTCGCCGTGGCGAGGAGTGAGATGGATGCTGGATCTGGTCCGATCAGCGTGCGCCCCGCCTCACGCACACGGCCCTCAATGGCGATGAGTCGTTCAAATTCGGCCAAGAACCAGCGTGTGATTCCCGTCGCCTCGTGCACCGCGTCTGCACTGACACCGCGCCGCATTGCGGCGAGGAGACGCCAGAGTCGAGAGTCAGATGGTCGGAGGAACTCTTTCAGCCCAGCGCCGCCGCGCGCGGCGATTGCGGCGAGTTCGCCGTCCCACGACGCCTCCTCCGCTGTGGGGCCGCTCCCCTTCTGCTCCATTGAGCGGAGCGCCTTGTTGAGTGCAGCACCAAACGTGCGGTCGATCGCCATCACCTCACCCGTCGCCTTCATCTGACTCCCGAGGAGGCGATCGGCGCCAGGGAACTTATCAAATGGGAAGCGCGGCAGCTTCACCACGATGTAGTCGAGCGCCGGTTCAAACGCGGCCACTGTTGTCCCGGTCACCGCGTTCGGGATCTCGCGCAGGGTGCGGCCAATGGCGATCTGCGCCGCCACGCGCGCGATCGGATACCCCGTCGCCTTGCTCGCCAACGCAGAGCTGCGGCTGACACGCGGGTTCACCTCAATCACCACGTAGTCGCGGTAGTCGGGCGAGAGGGCGAGCTGCACGTTGCAGCCACCCTCCACGCCGAGTGCGCGGATGATGTCAAGCGAGGCGCTGCGTAGCCGCTGATGCACAGGATCGGGAAGCGTCTGAACCGGCGCCACGACGATGCTGTCGCCCGTATGTACGCCGAGCGGGTCAACATTCTCCATGGAGCAGACCGCAATGCAGGTCCCCTCTGCGTCGCGCATCACCTCATATTCGATCTCCTGCCAGCCAACGAGGCAGCGCTCCACCATCACCTGGCCGATCGGACTGGCGCGCAGGCCGCTTCGGACGCGCTCCCAGTACTCCTCCTCCGTCACCACAATCCCGCCACCCGTCCCACCGAGCGTGAAGGCGGGTCGCACGATTGCAGGGAGTCCGATCTGCGCGAGTGCCGTCTTCGCCGCTGCGTCACGCGCCACTTGCGTCTCCCCCTCAACGATGGCGCTCGGCGCCGTTGGTTGACCGATGCGGTCACACATCGCTCGGAAGAGCTCGCGATCCTCCGCCATTTTGATCGCCGCAAGCGGCGTGCCAAGGAGGCGGATTGGATGTCGCTCAAAGACGCCAGCATCTGAGAGTGCAACGGCAAGGTTGAGTGCCGTCTGCCCGCCGAGCCCAGCGAGTAAACCTTCGGGCTTCTCGAACGCAATGATGCGTTCAATCACCTCAACGGTGAGTGGCTCGAGGTAGACGGCATCGGCAACGGATGGGTCGGTCATGATCGTTGCAGGATTCGAATTCACCAGAATGGTGCGAATCCCCTCGGCGCGAAGTGCGCGACACGCCTGCGTCCCCGCGTAGTCAAACTCCGCCGCCTGACCAATCACCACCGGCCCCGACCCAATGATCAGGACGCTCTTCGGCTTTGGCAACCGCGCGTCGCTCATCGTCTCGCCTCAATTGCACGTGCGAATCGATCAAAGACTGGCGTCGCGTCCAGCGGTCCTGGTGAACCCTCGGGGTGATACTGCACCGTCTCAATCGGAAGGCTGGTGTGCCGCAGCCCTTCAACGGAGTTGTCATTCAGGTTGATCTGGCTCACCTCAAACCCAGACGATGCTGGAAGCGTCTCGCCGACCACCTCCACCTCGTGATTCTGTGCGGTGACATAAACACTGCCGCTTGGCAGATCGCGCACGGGGTGATTCGCTCCGTGATGCCCAACGGCGAGTCTGCGTGTAGATGCCCCCGCAGCGCGACCAATGATCTGATGGCCGAGGCAGATGCCAAGGAGTGGTGCGCCGTTTGCGATTAGTGCGCGCGCCAACGCAACAGGTCCTTCAAGTCGCGCTGGGTCACCCGGTCCTGGCGAGAGGACCACGCCGCTCGTGCCCCCCTGCAGCACTTCAGCGATTGTTGCCGTATGCGGGTGAACGCGAACGCGGAAGCCACGTGCGCGGAGCGCGCGCACGATGTTCGCCTTCAGCCCAAAGTCAATCACCGCTACGAGCGGTTCGCTCGCCTCTCCGTACATCTGCACGCTAGTTGGCGAAACCTGCCCAACGAAGTCCTGATCCTCCCAGCGCGGCAGCGCGCGCGTTGCGGCGATTGCCACCTCCACATCCGACTCCCACGGCGCGGAGATGCGCGCGCGTTGCGCCCCCGTCTCACGGAGACGGCGTGCAAGGCTGCGCGTCTCAACGCCAGCGATTGCGGGGACGCCGTGTTGGCGAAGCAGCGCGGCGATCTGCGCCGCGTCTTCCGTGATCGCTGCGGTGGCGTTAGCAACGATCAGGCCGCGCAGCCAGGGGCGCGCCGATTGATCATCCGCGATCAAACGGCCGTAGTTTCCAATCAGCGGATAGGTCATCAGCACCACTTGGCCGGCGTAGCTCGGGTCGGTGCAGATCTCCTGGTAGCCAGATTGGCTCGTGTTCACCACAAGGTCGCCACCGGAGGCGATCGGCGCACCCCAGGCAACACCTGGGAAGACGCTCCCGTCTTCAAGGGTGAGGAGTGCGGGGCCGTGATCGCCGATGCGCGCGTCAACAACGGAGGCCGACTCTGGAAGTGGGATAAGGGAGCGACGGTACGGTGCCAGTGTGCGGCGTACAGCGTCACTCATTCGTTCACTCCTCTCCGGTCTCACGGGACCGCCTGCGATCTCTCAGGATCGACGCGAAAGGAAACCAGTCTCCTGGTGAGCCGGGTGGGATTCGAACCCACGACCTAGTGATTAAGAGTCACTTGCTCTACCGCTGAGCTACCGGCCCACGCGGAAGGATAGTGGAGCGCGGCGTTGGCCGCACACGGCGTACCGGGCGCCCGCCGCGGGTCGCCGAGTAACCGCTAGGGACGCCCTGAAATCGCCCCGTTCGCCTCCAGCTCGTCCAAGAGCTGGCTGAGGCGTGCGGCGAGTGCGGCGTGGCCAGCTGCGTTCGGATGGAACGGGATGTCGCCGTCTCGCCCCCACTGCCAGGGCTCCGTCGCGCAGATCTTGTGCCCCACAAAGGCGTCGGCCATGTCAGCAGTCCGCAAGCGAGGATCGTCGACTGTGGCGATCGCCCCCTTCACCTGCTCGCCGATCGCTCTCCCCCACTCGTCAAGAATCAGAAGGTCCGCGTCGGAGATCTCGTCACTCGGCGCGCGCAGCGCAGGGCATGCGTCAAGGCCAGGTTCGCCAGCGAGCGGAAGCGAATCGGCGTAAAGGACGACGATCACCAGCGCGTTCGGCGCGCGGCGCAGCACCTCGCGGTAGAGGCGCACCAGCGTGCCACTGAGCGCGGCGGTGCGCGGCGCCATCTGATCGGCAACCTCGCCACAACGCGCTGGCGCCTCAAGGCGACAGGCGGAGAAGACTTCGCTGAAACCCGTGTCGTTGCCGCCGATTCCGAGCATCACAAGGTCCGTCCCGTCGTTGAGCGCCTGGATCTGCACCGGCTCGTTCGCGCGCATGCGGCGGTCGATCAGATCCAGCACCACCGCGCCGCTGCACGAGACGTGTGTCAGCGAGAGGCGGATCGATGTTGGGTTGAGGAGACGCGGCCATGCGGGGCCACGCGCGCAGACACTCGGCGCACCGAGCAGAGCAAGTGTGCCGCGATCAAACGGCGTCGCCGCTGATGCGTAGCTATCGCCGAGCACCACAAGGTTGATGAGCGGCGCACTCTCAGGCGCGGCACCAACGAGGCGGATGGCCGGGATCGGTGCATCTAGAGAGAGCGCAGGGCCACCAACGCCAGCGGCGAGGGCGAGCAGTGTGCCGAGAAGTGCGCCGACGATCGTACGAAGCATCAAACCCGAAGCCTCGCTAACCCTTGAGGAGTTCGTCAACGGCGCCGCTGAGTGGACGCTCGCCCGCTGCAATGCTCTGCGCAAGTGCGGCAAGGCGACCATCGGACTCTGCGTCGCGCAGAAGCTGCGCGGCGCGCGCCTCCACCGCAGCGGCGAGGTGCGCCGCAATGCGTCGCTGTAAGCCGCCGCCACTTCGCGTCACGGCGAGTCCTTCAAGCGCAGCGAGGAGTTCGGCGACGCCGCTCCCATCAACCGCTGACGCAAGCAGTACTTCGGGCGCGTCGTGACCGAGCGCTAAGCCAGAGCGGAGTCGCTCAACGGCGCGATCAGCGCCGGGACGATCAGACTTGTTGACCACAACAAGATGCGCCGATTCAAGGAGGCCCGCCTTCATCGCCTGCACCTCATCGCCACCCTCTGGCCCTTCAACGAGCAGCACAAGGTCCGCAAGGCGCACGATGCCGAGATCCGCCTGGCCTGCACCAACCGTCTCAATAAAGACAAGATCAAATCCGGCCGCCTCCACAAGGAGCGATGCTGCGGCGGCGGTATATGAGAGGGAGCGACCACTCCCGCGCGTTGCAATGGAGCGAACGAAGCGACCCTCATCCCCCGGTCGCTCTTCAACGCGCACGCGATCACCAAGAAGTGCGCCGCCACTCTGTACAGAAGAGGGATCAACAGCGAGGATCGCAACGCGACGGCCAGCCGTACGCGCACGTTCCGCGAGTGCGCCAACAAGGGTGCTCTTGCCAGCTCCTGGTGGTCCAGTGACACCGATCACCACCGCGTTCTGACTACGCTCGCTGGCGAGTCGTGTCAGCGCCGTCTGAATTAGCGCATCTGCCGCCGGACCGCCGCGCTCAACGCTGCTGATCGCTTGGGCGAGCTCGCGCGTGGTGCGCAGCCCGGCGCCCTGCTGATCAGTTGGTTCGGACATGCGCCCGCAGGTAGGTGGCAATCTCCGCAATGGTGCTCCCTGGACCGAAGATGGCGGCGATCCCCGCCGCTTCAAGTCCGGCGCGATCCTCTTCTGGAATGATGCCGCCAGCCACAACCAAGACATCGGCGGCGCCGGCATCGCGGAGCCCCGCCACAACCTTCGGCAGGAGGGTGGCGTGTGCGCCAGAGAGGATCGAGCAGCCGACCACGTCAACATCCTCTTCAATGGCGGCGGCGATGATCGCCTCCGTAGTGCGGCGGATTCCCGTGTAGATCACCTCAAAGCCCTCATCTCGCAGGCCGCGCGCCAGCACCTTGGCACCACGGTCGTGGCCGTCCAGGCCCGGCTTGGCGATCAGGACGCGGATCGGAGCGGTGCGTTCAGCCATACCCGCATCCTACCCGCGGGCGGCTGCCTTAGGAGCCGATCGTCGGTAGACTGAGCGGGAGCGGCGGCGCTAGCCGCCAGTAGTGAAGGCGAGGGAGAGCATGGCGGAGATCAAGCACACCACTGATGCATCGTTTGAGGCGGATGTCGCCAACTCCCCACGACCAGTGATCGTGGACTTCTGGGCCCCATGGTGTGGCCCATGCAAACTGGTCGCTCCAGAGCTTGAGAAGCTCGCCGCGCAGTACGCTGGCACGGTCGACATCGTGAAGGTGAACGTTGACGAGAATCCAAGCCTACAGCGCGCCTTCAACATCATGTCGATTCCAACGATCGCCTTCTTCAAGGGCGCCGGCGCCCAGCCAGTTGGCGCAGTTGGATTCCAGACCGCCGAGCAGCTCGAATCGCGCTTCGGCCTGAAAGAGCTCGCCGCAAAGTAGACGCGCGAGTCTGCGCGCTACTTCACTACTACTTCAGCGCGAGTTCGTATCGCGCAAGAAGTTCGGTGATGGCGACGTTGGAGAGATCCGAAGTGAGTAGCCCGCGCACCTGACCCGCTTCGCCAGGCACCTGGAAGAGAACTATCACCTGACGATGATCGCCATTGAGCAGCGTCATGCGGCTCCCAGTCCATGCGCCAACACTCACCTTCTCAATCTGAATGTCCTGTGTCTTGCGGCCAGTTAATGCGCCGCGCTGAAAGGCGTAGGCGAGCGCGTCGAGCGTTAGTTCGCTGGCGCGGTAGGTGACAACGGAGTACCCCGTCTCGCTCCCAAGGTCAAAGATTCCACCGGCGGATCGCAGCTCACGAACCCCAGCGCCCCAGAGTGGTCCGAGGCGCTTCTCTGAACACTCGCGTCCAGAGTCAACAGTGATCGGACTCCCATCAAACGCCGCGAGCGGCACTGTTGCCTCAAGCGCGGTGTCAAAGCCCACCGCGCGCTGTGAGTCAATGCTCGGGTCGCAGGGGAGGCTCCCGTCAGGCGGCGCGCTCGGTGCACAACCAACAGCAGCGCCGCCCGCCAGCGCGATCGCAAGGAGGAGCGTGGCGCGGCGCATCAGTCGGAGACTCCATCAAATCCAACTGGTGATGGTCGGTGCAGGCTGCCACGCGCTGGGCGTTCCATGCCGTACTCCTCCATCAGCTGCGTCAGCACAAGATCCGCCGCCTGCACAAGATCTGGATCGCGGCGCACGTTATCAATGCACCAGGCGAGATAGCCAGGGTCGCGCAGCGCAACGTCGCCAACGGTGAGTCCGGCGTAGCGACCGAATGCGAAGAGAAACTCGCGCGCCGCTTCTAGTGAGATGCGCGGACGCAGCGCGGCGGCTGGGTCGACGCGGCGTCGCACCGGCCCCGCAGGTGTGCCGGGGAGTGGACCGCTCGGCCGTGCGGCGGGGCGCGTTGGCCACGGCGCCTCTGGTCGCCAGTTCACACTCGTTGGCTCACTGGTGCGCGAGTTAAAGCGCGGCGCGTTCGGGAGCTCCACGCGACCGGTCACCGGCGCCTCGGGGCGGTGCCCGCCGCGCGGCGGCACCACCGTGGCAGGATCTTCGGCGGCCCAGACTTCGGCCAGCAAGGCCTCGGCGGCGGCGTTGATCAGCGCCATCTCGCGGGTCGCCTTCCGCGCCCCCGCCGCGTCACCAGAGAAGTTGTCTGGGTGATGCGTGCGTGCGAGCTGCCGGCGCGCGCCACGGATCTCCTCGGCGCTCGCCCCAGGCGTCAGGCCAAGCACCTCGTGCGGACTACGGTCGCCGCGCTTCATGGTTGCTGCTCATTCGACATAGCGACTAAGTGTAGCCGCCTCCCCTACGATAGACCTATGAAGAACATCGCTAAAGCGGTCGAGATCTCGCGGCCACTCCTCTGGCTCAATACCTCCATGCCACTCCTCTGGGGCCTCCTCGCCACGCGCGGCGCACTTCAGCCGAGCGACCTGGTCCTCTTCGCCTTCTTCCTCTTTCCATATAACTACTTTCTCCACGCGCCGAACGACTACTTTGACTTTGAGACAGATGCGCGCAACCCACGCAAGGGTGGGGTTGAGGGTGCACTGACGCCGAAACCTCTCCTCGCAAAGCACGCGATCGTCAGCACCCTCCTGCTGCTCCCGTTCCTCGCCTTCACCGCAACGCAGTTCCCGCCGCTCACGCTCGCCTCGCTCGGGCTGCTGCTGATCCTCTCGGCCGCCTACAACGCACCCCCTACGCGCCTGAAAGGGCGACCGATCCTTGATTCGCTCACCAATGTCCTCTATGCGATTCCACTGCAGGTAGGAATCCACGCCGCGGGCGGGGGCGACCTGATCGCACCACACGTGCTCGTCTTCGCCGCCTGGGGGATCGGCGCACATGCGCTCACCACTATCACGGACCGCGACGAAGATGCCGCCGCCGGCGTGCGCACGATCGCCGTCCTGCTAGGGCGGCGCAACACCGCCATCTTCTCCGCCGCATGGTTCGTGCTGGTTGGACTCGGTGCGGCGAGTATCGCCGGCTCACCGCTCGCATTTGCCGTGGCGCTCCCCTACCTCTCACTCTCGCTGATCGGCCGCGATGCAACGGGCGAAGCGGGTCGCAGGCTCTACCGACTCTTCCTGATCACCAACGTGTTAATTGGCGCATCGATCACCATGCTCGTCCTGCTGCAGGTTCCCTTTGAATCCGCAGTCGCAGCGGGAGCCGTGGCGATCGTCGGCACACTGATCGCCCTCGGCGCATCCGTGGGCCGATCCGCACTCCGCGCCCGCCGCACCGCGTGACCACCAAAAAGCGCGTCGTTGTTGTTGGCGCCGGACTCGCCGGCCTCGCCAGTGCCATCCGTCTCGCCGCCGCCGGCGTCCATGTCGCGGTGGTAGAACGCGGCACGCGCCCTGGTGGAAAGATGGGGCGCCGCGAGATCGGACCGTATCGTTGGGATAGCGGCCCCACGATCTTCACCCTCCCCGAACTCTTCGATCAGCTCTGGTCCGCCGCTGGCGCACGGCGCAGCGACGACCTGACTCTTCTCCCCGTTGAGCCAGCGTCACGCACCTTCTTTGCAGACGGCAGCGTCTTAGAGACATCGAGCGATCTCACCAAACTCGCCGCAAGCTTCGGCGCGCTCGATCCACGCGATGCGGCGGGGATCCCCGCATTCATGCGCCGCGGCGAGAAGCTCTGGCGCGAACTGGATCAAACCTTCTTCCGTAAGACGCTCAGCCCCTTAAGCCTCCTTGCGCCAAGTTCGTGGCTTGCGGGGATTCGCCTTGATGCCGCAACGCCGTACAGTCGCCGCATCAACCAGACCTTCCATGACGAGCGCATCCGCCACGTGATGCGATACAAGTCCATCTATCTCGGCTCAACGCCGCAGAGCGTCCCTGGTGCCTTCCTCTCGATTCCATACATTGAAGCGAAGTTCGGCACCTGGCATCCGGAGGGTGGCATGCATGAGGCGCCACTCGCCATGGAGCGGCTCGCCCGCCGACTCGGCGTGGAGTTCCGCTACGGCACCGATGCAATTGGGAGCGTCATCAGGGACAAGCGCATCAGCGCACTCCGCATCGCGCCGCGTAGTGCGCAACCACGAACGCTCGGCACAGGCCCCGCCGCACCGAATCAGCCAGATGAGGAGCGCATTGAGGCGGATGCGGTGCTCTTCAACGCCGACATCGTCCACGCCAATCGTGATCTGATCGGCGAAGAGCATCTCGGACTCTTCAGCCGCCGCCGCTTCAAGAGCATCACGCCCTCATCAAGCGCCTACATCCTGCACCTCGGCGTGAAGCGCACCTTCCAAGATCTCGCCCATCACACCGTCTGGCACCCAGAGAACCCGAACGACGAACTCGATCGCATCATCAGCTCACCCGTGCCGAGCGGCGATCCAACGCTCTACATCCAGCACGTGGCCGCCACAGATCCAACCGCACGGCTCGACGGCCGCACCGCGCTCTATGTGCTGACGCCAGTGCCACCACTCAAAGATCGGCGCTGGTGGGAGGAGCACCGTGACGAGTACCGCGCCGCAACCATCAAGCGCGTCTGCGAGCGCACAGGCTTAAAGCCTGAAGAGATTGAAGAGCAGGCCGACTGGACGCCACTTGAATTTGAGCGCGAGCAGTACTGCCACGACGGCTCCATCTTTGCCTTAGCTGCGAGCTTCTTCCAGAGCGCCTACTTCCGCCCCGCCAACGCCTCACCAGACATCGCCAACGCCTTCTTCGCCGGCGGTGGCTCACAGCCGGGCGGCGGCATCCCACTCGTCATGCTCTCCGGCTACATCGCCAGCCGCACCATCCTGCAGCGCCTCGGCCTCCCCCTCCCACCGAGCGAGGCGGGGCAGATCGCCTAGCGCTGACTTCGCCTTTTTAGTGCCCCTACGATCCGCGCGACGATGCCAACCAGAATCACTCCGTAGACCAGTAGAGCGAATACCCACTTGATACTTGAGGCTGTTGATGCCAACAGAGCGGTCGACGAAGAGATCGTGCCGTCTGCCAGATACTGGTTCGACAGAGAGGCTAAGGAGAAGTTCTCTAGCCAATCAAAGAGCACTTGCCCAAATGGGAGCAGATTCAGCAGCCCAACCTTTAGCGAATATGGTTTAAACACCATGGACACCCAAACCACATACATCACTCCGTAGATCACACCAAAGAGAGAATCCCACACCTGATTGAAGGCGATGTAAGCAGTTATCTGCTCAACGGAACGCTCTGCAAGGAAGGCAAGGACCTCTGCCTGCCCGAAGCCCAACGAGGTTCCTAGTGACTTCACACTGCTGTTGGCAACTTCAAATGCTTTTCCCTGTCCGCTCAGGATGAAGACGGTGTAACCGGCAAAGACCGCGGTGGCGAGCAGCGCGGTGATCAGGTTTGACTTCGCATAGAAAAACCCTGATACGCGACGTAGGGGTCCCGTCTTTCTCAACGGACTCTTGCTCTCGGTGCTCTTGCTAGACATCATTGGCCATCTACCTTTCTATGCTCTCATCTTGGCTGCGCCATCCAACCGGCTGAGGAGTACGTCAAACAGTAAGGTACCTGAGGCAAAGAGCAGGATCGGGCTCCACGTGGTCGTGATCGCAACGGCAAACAGCGCGACCGCAGCCGCCACACGGAACCGCTTGCCGATCATCCGCGAGGTTCCGCCAATCATGCGAACTAGGAGTCGGTGTCCGAACACTCGGTAGATCAGCGCAAAAAGGAGCGCGGCAACGTAGATGACCAGGAGGTTCATCAGGCCGTAGCGGGTGCTGACGAGCTCAACGGCTGATGTGCCGAAGAACTCCTGCTGAATGCCAGGGAGGACGGCGAGGGCGTTTGCCCGATCCTCCAGATCAAAGAACTCGATCTCTCCGATCGCAAGCGAGTACTTGCTGGTGTTGTCGGGACTCGAGATCCGAATCGAATAGACTCCTGGCGCCGCGCGAAGGCGGTACTCGCCAGCGTCCCAATAGGTGTTCTGTCCGAACGGCTCGTAGAAGGTCACCCACTCCGCGTCGACCCCGCCGAGAGTTTCCACCAGCTCGTTGCCGCGGAAGATCTCCGCCTTCACGTCCCGCTTCGGAGTCTCGCTATCTGGCACGAGAATCCCAACGTAGAGGTCAAACTCAACATCGGATGTGATCACGTAGGTGTGCGCTTCACCGGAGAGCACGCCGTAGTAGGCCTTTGAGATCTCGGGGTCAACGACCTCGGTCGTCTCGCTGTCGACCACCACCGGCTGGTGGGCGAGAGCCGGCCCCGCCGAAAGCAGCATCAGACCCGCAAAGAGAAGCGAAGCGAACACCTTCATCTCAACCTCCTCCTCATGCGCTCGTCCGCGTATCCGTCTGCTCGATCGTACCGAGAAATAGCGAGGCCGGCCCCCGAAGGGACCGGCCTCACCTGCCCACGAGGGCGAACGTCTACGAACTAGACGGCGATGATGCCGAGCTTCACCAGGAAGTAAAGGACGAACGCTGCAATGGAGACCCAGAAGAGGGGCTTCACGTCGCTCGCCTTCCCTGACGTCACCTTCAGGATGCCGTAGGTAAGGAACCCTACGCCGATCCCGTCAGTGATTGAGTACGAGAGTGGCATCACGATCAGCGTCGCGAGGATTGGGAAGCCGTCGGTGGCATCCTTCCACTGCACATCGCGGATCGCCTCAAACATGAGGTAGCCGATGATTACGAGTGCTGGTGCGGTTGCCGCAGCTGGAACGATTCCAGCGATCGGCGAAAGGAGTACGGCGCAGAGGAAGAGTGCGCCGGTCACCACGCTGGTGAGACCGGTGCGACCACCCTCCTTGATTCCGGCCGCAGACTCAATGTACGTTGTGTTTGAAGAGACGCCGAGCGCGCCGCCCGCCGCCGCTGCGATTGAGTCAACAAGCAGGACGCGATTTGCACCCGGGAGTTCACCCTTGCTGTTCAAGAGTCCGGCGCGTGCACCAAGTCCAACCATCGTGCCGGCCGTATCAAAGAAGTCGCTCAACATGATGGAGAAGACGGCGAGTGCAACCGCAAGGAAGCCCGCGCCGCTTGACCAGACGCTGAACATCGCCCCGAACGCCTGACCGATCCCAACAAAGTTGGACGAGTCAAGTGGGCTGACGAAGCTGCTCGGAATTGAAGAGACGCCAAGTACGAGCGCCACCAGGGTGCCCACACCGATCGAAATCAGAAGACCACCCGGCTTGCGGATCAGCGCAAGTGCGGTAAGTAGTCCGGCGCCAAAGATTGCAAGGTGCGGAAGATCCGCCGTTGGAATCTCAGTGCCACCGAAGCCGATGCCCGAGAAGAGTCCGAGCGGCACGGTGCCAGCGAACGACTTCACGATAACATTCGCCTCAAAGAGACCGATCAGGAGCAGGAAGAGTCCAATGCCCACGGCAATGGCGCGCTTCAGGTTGAGCGGGATCGCCTCAAGGATCGCCTTGCGGAATCCGGTGAGCATCAGGATCGTAATGAAGATGCCCTCCCAGACGATGACCGCCATCGCCTCAGCCCATGTGAGGCCGAGTCCGAGGATCAGCTGGAATGCAACAACCGCGTTGAGCCCCATGCCTGCGGCGATTGCGAACGGATAGTTCGCAACAACGCCCATGAGAATCGTGAGTAGACCCGCACCGAGTGCGGTGACGGCGAAGATCGCTTCAGCGCTCGGTGCGCCCGCAGCGCCGATCGCGCCGCCCGCGGCGCCCGCGCCGATGTAGTTCGCATTGACGAAGATGATGTACGCCATCACAAGGAACGTGGTTGCGCCGGCGCGGACTTCCGTCCCTACCGTGGTGCCACGCTTCTTGAGCTCGAAGTACTTGGCAATGCTTGCCATGTAACCCTCCCGCTAGGCCGATCAAATCGGACGGCCGGCCGGACCTCCACCTCCGGGGGGCCTCCGCGCCCCTGGAGTGACCGCCGAAACGGCCCGCGTCGTGTCAGCACCAACCTACGGTCGTGGAGGGGTCACTACAAGTGGCAAATATGGGCAAAACGCTAGGAAGTAGTGGGTATTATTCGTGCAACTGCACAAGTTAGGCGTGAGCGAGCGCCACCTAGGCGCCGAGTAGCCCCTCGCGCACCTCGTCCACTGCGGCCGGATCCATGGAGAGCTCGTAGATGCCGATCTCAGTGAGGAGTCGAGCGCCGCTCACGCTGCCAGCAAGCTCGCCACAGACCCCTACCTCAACGCCAGCCTTCTTCGCCCCTTCGACTACGGCCCGCAAGAGCGCCACAACGCCCGGTGCAGAGGCGTCTTGCAGCGCAACGAGCGCCGGATTGATCCGATCTGCGGCCATGGCGTACTGCGTCAAGTCGTTCGTCCCCACGCTGACAAAGTCCAACCCTGCGGCGAGTTCCGCAATCGTCAGCGCCGCCGCTGGCACTTCAATCATGACGCCGATCGCGGCTGGATGCGCCGCCGCGGTCGACTCACCACGCGCGGAGAGATCGGCGCGCACTGTCTTGATTAAACCAAGAAGATCATCCACTTCGGCACGAACGGAGATCATCGGCGCCATGATGCGCAACGCGCCGCCCGTGGCCGCCGCAGCGCGGAGCGCCGCCGCTACTTGCGACGCAAAGAGTGCGCGCAGGTCTGGTCGATCTTTGATCATCGCCAGCCGATATCCGCGCAGACCGAGGAAAGGATTCGCCTCATGTGGCAACTTCAGATACGGAATCTCCTTGTCGCCGCCAATGTCGGCGAGTCGCAGTGTTAGTGGTCGATCTGATCCGAGCGCCTCAAACACCTTGGTGAAGGCGCGCAGCTGCTCACGCTCATCTGGTGGGGTCTCGCGATCAAGCAGCAGGAATTCGGATCGCAGCAGGCCAACCCCTTCGGCGCCCACATCCACCGCGCGTGCCGCACCATCTGCTGATCCGATGTTCGCGTAGAGGTGCACGCGCGTGCCGTTCGCCATGACGCACGGTTTGCCGCGCAGCGCAGCGCGACGTGTGGCATCAACCGCGCCCTGTTTCTTCACCGCGTCGGCTGCCGCAAGATCGGCACTGCTCGGAGCAAGTGTCAGCGTCCCAGCGGCACCATCAACGACTGCCTGAACGCCGTCTAGCGAGCCGTCAACTTCAAGTTTGCGCGCGGCAACAATGCAGGGGATCCCCGCGGCGCGCGCCAAGATCACCGCATGCGCAGTTCGCGAACCGGCACGAAGCGCAATGCCGAGCAGGTGCTCACGGGGAATCTCGGCAGAGACGCTCGGCGGAAGATCCTCTGCAACCAAGATGACTGGGCGGCCCGGAAGCGGAATCGTGGTGCCGGCCAAGATGCGCGCCGCGCGCGAGGCAACGTCGCGAACATCGGCGGCACGCGCCGCCAGGTACTCGTCAGGGAGTGAGGCGAGCAGCGCCGCCTGGGCCTCCCCCGCCGCAATCAGCGCCGCAACGCCGTCAGCGCCACCCTTCGCCGCGTCGCGGATCGCCGCAACGAAGGCGGGGTCGCTCGCCATGGTTGCCTGCATTGAGAAGATCTCGCTCTCTTCTGCCGCACCCGCCGCGCTGCGCGCTGCGGCAATCTCCGTGAGCTGCGCTGCGGCCGTAGCCAGCGCCGCGATCGCTTCGTCCAACGTTGCCCCACTTCGCTGCACGGGGGTGAGCACTGAGGCGGGGAGCGTCCAGACTGGACCAGTCGCACTCCCCGGGGAGCCTGGTGCCCCCGTCCGCACCCCTGCTGCGCTGCTACTCATGAGGGGGAGTATCGCAGAGAAAATGGTGGCCCCGGCAGGAGTTGAACCTGCGACCAACTGCTTAGAAGGCAGCTGCTCTAATCCACTGAGCTACGGGGCCTCTGGGCTAGAATAGCGGTCATGCAGGCCATGTACGACCCTACCGAGCTCGCCTCCATGGACCCCCTCGTCCTGATGAAGAACCTCGACCACTGCCGCATGACCTCCCGCCGCCTCTCCTACATCCTGCAGCAGCAGGTCCACCTCTATACCCCCGAGGCGAACAAGCTCCGCGACGAGATTGACCACTACGTGGAGGCCGAGCGCCAGTTGGAAGCCGAGATGGCAAGGCGGCGAATCCGCGCCTAGCGGTGCTTCGCCGTAGCGCAGGCGCGCAGGTATGCGGAGGAAGTGGAGCGAGGACTGAGACTAGCGGCTTGGGTCCAGGCGCGGAACGGAGGATGCTGCCAGGCGCTCCTCGAAGCGGCGGGCGGCGGAATCAAGTTTCTCGAGATGTTCATGCAGGCGGAGGCGCGCCTGCTCAGCCGCAGCATCAAGTCCGCTAAGTTCGAAGACACCCCAGAAGCGCAGGATCGGCATTAGGACGTCATCGCGATGGATGCGCAGGTCGTAGATCCCAGCCTTCGCCACATCGGCGGCCTTCCTGAGGAAGTTCGGAATGCCTGCACCCGGCATCTGGAAGGCAAGAACCTCGTCGACGATTGCTCGCACCGCCGCGGACGGTTCGATCTGGATCGCGGCCTTCAGCATGTCGCGGTAGAAGACCATGTGGAGGTTCTCGTCGGTCGCGATCCGGACCATGATCCGATCCGCCACGGGATCGTCCGAATAGCGGCCGGTGTTCCGGTGCGCGATCCGCGTCGCAAGCTCCTGGAAGGCGACGTATGCAAGGCCGTGAAGAGTGTCGGGGAATGGATGGTCGTAGCCCTGCTGGAGTTGAGACATACGACCACGCTCCAACAGAACTGGATCAATGTTGCGCGTGACCGTCAAGTAATCGCGCAGGACGATGGCGTGCCGTCCCTCTTCCGCTGTCCAGCGGCCCACCCAGTTCACCCAGGCACCGTCGCCAGAACCGAACATCCCGTGAATAAGTCGGTGGTAGCTCGGCAGGTTGTCTTCGGTCAGCAGCCCAATCTCAAACGCGGTCTGCGCCACGCCCGTCAGTCGCGGCTGGTCTGGGGTCCAGGGCTCCTTATCGAAGTCTCGGCCGAGGCGGTACGGAATGTAGTCGTGCGGGAACCACTCCTCGGCGATCGAGAGATGGCGATTTAGCAGCCGACCTGCCTCGGGTTCGAGCTCCATGAGGATCCGCCGGTCGAGTGCGGTTCCTTCGATAGGCTGCTCATCAGTCATCCGCAAAATGGTACCAGACGCCAACAGCGAAAAGGGACCTTCTGGGTGGGCGGTGGTTGGTAGCGCATACCGGATTCGAACCGGTGATCTCTGCCTTGAGAGGGCAGTGTCCTAGGCCGCTAGACGAATGCGCCAGATGCGGGCAGAGCCCGCGGGGAGAGAGTCTAGCAGCGAGTTAGCCGACGCGGTTGATCTCGTGGGCGAGGAAGAGGAGGCCCGTTGGGGGCTTCGGGGCGAATAAGGTCGACTTCTGGGGCATCGTCTCCCCCGCCTCAGCCACCGCCACCACCTGCTCTGGCCGCTCACCGTGCAGGAGGAGTACGGCGCTCGGCGTGGGGTCGGCCAGTGCGCTGCTGATCGCCTGCTCCGCGCCGCGCACATAGCGAAGCGCGCCAGCCGCGGCGGCTGCGGCGTCAATGCCAAGCGCCTGATCAAGGAGCACGGCGAGGGCGGTGACAGAAAGCGACTGATATGCCGTGGAGCGCCCTGGAAGTGCTGCGCTGATCGCCGCACGATCAAGCGTGAGCAGTGCTGCCCCCGTTTTTGTCACAACGCCAATCTGCAGCTCGGCGCCCTCTGGAGCACCGTCCGCAAAGCGTGCCGCGAGCTGTTCGCTCGTTGTTGCGGTGTGATGTGTGACGAGCGGCGAGGCGGAGAGTTTCGCGAGTAGTGACACCGGATCTGGTGCGGCAACGATCCGATGCGTTGCGTAGAGCGCAGGCGCGCAGCGGTCGGATTCAACTATGAGTCCGAGTGCGGTGGTGAGGCCGCCACTCTCGGCGTAGTCGCGCGCCGTCTCGTAGCGGTGATGTCCGTCGGCGATCACAAGGTCCGCGCCGTTCGCCCAGGCAAGGAGTTCTGCACCGTGCTTCGTTGCGGGGTCAACGCGCCAAAGGGTGAAGTCGCTCCCTGACGGGGTGAGACCCGTTGCGCACGGTGCGGACTTGGAAGCTGCGTCTGCGGCGCTTGTGAATTGATCATGTCCTCCCGCGCGGAGAAGGATCACGGGGGAGAGATTCGCCTGAACCGCTTCAATCAGCGCCCGACGATCGGCCTTCGGTCCGGTGAGCGTTAACTCGTGGCGCAAGATGCCTGTCTCGGCTCCATACGGTCCCACGGGGATACCGGCGAAGACGCCTCTAATCGTACGTCCGCTTGGAGGTCGCTCTTCATACAGATAGATGTGTGGCGTCGTGTCATCAACGAGTGTGCCGTCACCTCGCCAGCTGCTCCAGGTTGCGGCGGTGCGCGGATACTGCGCGCCGCTTGACTCACCCCTTTCAAGGATCGGGAGGTCAAGGGCGACCGAGTTTTGTGGCTGTGCCGCAAGTAGCTCGCGCCTCTGATCTGCACTGATCACGTCATACGGCGGGCTGAGGAGCGCGTCGAGGGCGCCACGCGGCGATCCGTCTAGTGCGACGGCGAAGGTGGTTGCGCGGAAGGCTCGGACTCGTCTCATGTTTTGATTCTACCTGCGGTGTACGCTTGGCACATGCAGATCAAACAGCGAGGCGCTACCCCACTCATCCTGGCAACGCTCCTACTGCTAACTGCGAGTGGCTGTGGCTCCGTCCTTGATGACGCTCGCGGGGAGCCGGCGGCTACTCCAACCAACTTCAATGGGCTCGTTGAGCAGCTCGCAGCACGAGAGTTTTCCGTTGCCAACGTGGTGAGCGGTGACCCAGGCTGCAGTGACCAGGCCCTAGTGCCGATGGCGATCGCCTTTGAGGTATCGGGTGGTGGCCTTGAAGGCTCCGTCCAGGCTCGCGTCTACCGCTTCAAGAACGATGAGAGTTACCAGAAGCTGCGTGCAAGCGTTGACACCTGTGCCGCAGAGTGGATCAGCGACCCAGCAACCCTGCTAATGGTTGACGCCTCCCCCTACGTGCTGGTGACCGAGGGGGTTCCTGCGGGGGCTGCGGCGGATGCGATGCGCGCTGCGCTGCGCGAGGCGGCTGGCGAGTAGTCCGCCCTTAAGCGAGAGGCGTTAGGCCTCTTCTCGGCTCGCGCGAGGCGCAGCACCGTCGCTGCGTGGGATTGCCACCGCGGCGGCACCCTTCACGAACGAGGCCTTGATGGAGGTTACGGCGGCAACCTGCTGCTCCTCTACGGAGAGGATGCCGTGTCGGCCCAGCGCCGCAAGTTCGTCGCGGATGTAGGTCTGCAACATCTCGGGACCATCCGTGCCAATGGCGTATCGCACCTTCCCTTCACGTAGGCGCGCGAAGATCTGGCGGAACTCGTCCCAATCGGAAACCACCTGCGTCATCAGGTTGGAGGTTGGGCAGATCTCCAAGACGATCTTCCGCTCGGCAAGGAGCTTCATCGTCTTCGCGTCCTGCGCCGCCTTCACACCGTGTCCAATTCGATCCGGCTCGAGCTGCTTCACCACCTCAAGCATCTCGCTCACTGGCCCGGATTCGCCGGTGTGCACGGTGATGCCGAGCCCCGCCTTGCGCGCGGCGCGGAACATCCGCTTGTATTCGGCAACCTTGAAGTTGGCGCTCTCGCGCCCAGCAATGTCGATCCCCACGATTCCACGACTCGCCCAAGCGATCGCCTTCTCTACGATGATCTCGTTCTGTCGCAGCGTGAACTCGCGATCAAGGATCAGGATGATCCCAGGCTTGACCGGGTATTCGAGCGCCGCACGATCGGCGCCACGGATGGCGGCGGCGATGATGTGGTCAAGGTCTTGCTCCCCGTTGCGATTGCGCTTCATCGGATTGAAGCGCAGCTCCATGGTGGTGATGTGGTTCTTCCGATACGCGCCTGCAACCACCTCGTACACCGAACGCTCCACGGCGATCGGCGACGATTGAATCAACTCCGTCCAGTGGAAGAGGTCAAGGTAGCCGTTGAAGCTGCGCGTCCGCTTTGACCCCGCCGTAATCATCTTGCGGAAGGCCCAGTAATCCTTAGATGGGAGCCGAATCCCCTGCGCATGGGCGATCCCCCACATGATTGCTGGCGTCACTGAGCCACCAAGGTGGCAGTGCAACTCTGCAAGTGGCGTTGCGGCACTGAGCGTCCCGAATCCGCGCGGCTTCTCTTCACTCTTCTTGACTGCGCGAGGGCTCATGCGCTCACCCCGCGCGCTTCGGTTGTCTCAGTGGCGTGTGCGGCGTCGCGGGCGCGGCGACCGCGCAGCGCCGGTGAATCGCTCGGCACCTGGTCACGCGCGTGATACGAGCTGCGCACCAGCGGACCCGACTCAACGTGCTTGAAACCCATCGCCAACGCCTCCTCGCGCAGTGAGGCGAACTCTTCTGGCGTGTAGTAGCGGACCAGTGGGAGGTGTTCCATCGTTGGGCGTAGGTACTGGCCAATCGTCAGGATGTCGCAGTCAACTGAGCGCAGGTCGCGGAAGGTGGTGAGGAGTTCGTCGTGCTCCTCGCCGAGTCCCACCATGATCGAACTCTTTGTGTGCACAGGATTGCCGAGCTCCGCCGCCATCGCCTTAGCGCGTGCGAGCACCTGCAACGAACGGTCGTAACGGGCGCGCTTGCGCACCGGCCTCTGCAGCCGCTCTACCGTCTCCAGATTGTGATCGAGGATGTCTGGTGAGGCCTCCATCACAAGACGAAGCGGCTCGTCCTTCCCGTCAAAGTCTGGGATCAGCACCTCAATGCCAGTCCCTGGCGCCAGGCGCCGCAGCTCGCGAATGCTCTCGGCGAAGATGGCGGCGCCACCATCTGGGAGGTCGTCGCGGGCAACGCTCGTGATCACCACATGGTCAAGGTCGAGTGAGGCGAGCGCCTCAGCAACGCGTCGCGGCTCATCCTGATCGAGTCCAGCCGGGCGACCCGTCTTCACTGCGCAGAAGCCACAGGCGCGTGTGCAGGTATCGCCGAGGATCATCACCGTTGCCGTCCCTTGATCCCAGCACTCGCCAATGTTCGGGCAGCGCGCCTCTTCGCAGACGGTATTCAGCGTCTTGTCGCGCATCAACCGCTTCAGTTCGCGATAGCGATCTCCGCCAGGCACCTTTGAGCGAATCCAATCGGGGTGGCGGCGCTCTGTTGCCGGCGCCGGCTGGCCAAAGATCGGCAGCTCGCGCATCAGAAGTTCACCGAGCGACCAAAGGAGACGAGTGCCGCTTCGCCAACGATCTCTGAGAGCGTTGGGTGTGGATGCGTGGTGCCACCAACCTGCGCCGCCGTTGCGCCAAGCTCCATCGCCAGGCTCGCCTCAGCGATGAGGTCGGTCACCTTCGGCCCCACCATGTGCACGCCAAGGATGGCGCCACTCTCCGCGTGGCGAAGCACCTTGCAGAAACCATCGGCGTCGCCGCCAACGTGCGCCTTAGCAATAGCGAGGAATGGAACCTGGCCGGCAACGAACGGCACACCGTCTCGCTCCAACTCCTGCGTTGTATAGCCAACGGATGCAACTTCGGGGCGACAGTAGGTTGCACGCGGCTGCTTCACGTAGTCCATACCGTGCAGCGGTTCGCCAGCGATCGCGTGCGCCGCGATCATCCCCTCATGTGCCGCAACGTGTGCGAGCTGCAGCCCGCCGATGACATCTCCCACCGCATACAGGTGTGGCTCCGCCGTCTGCATCTGTGCATCAACCTTGATGAAGCCGCGCTCAGCGATCGCCTTGGTGTTCTCCAGGCCAATCTCACCACTATTTGGCACGCGGCCGGCGGCAACAACGAGCAGTTCAGCGGCAAGCGAGATCGCTTCGCCGCCTTCCACTGGCTCAATCTGCATCGTGACCCCACTCGCAGACTTCGCGAACGAACCCTCCTTGATGCGGTGGGCAACGTGGATTGCAATGCCGCGCTTTGTAAAGGCGCGCGTCAACTCTTTGGAAGCGTCGCGGTCTTCGAGCGGCACAAGTGCTGGGAGCATCTCGACGATGGTTGTTTCGGCGCCAAGGTCGCGGAAGTAGGAGGCGAACTCACAGCCAACGGCGCCACCACCAACCACGATCACGCTGGCCGGCTTGAGCGTCCCCGTGGTGATCTGATCGCTATCAACGATCACGCGTCCATCCGTCTCAAGTCCGGCGATGCGGCGAACGCTTGAGCCGGTGGCAACCACGATATCGGTTGCGCTGATCGTCTTCTTCTCGCCAGTTGCACTGCCGCTCTCATCGATGAGGGCGACCTGCACCGAGCCGCCGCCGAGCAGCGTGGCGCGTCCTGCGATGAGCTCAACGTTGTTCTTCTTGAAGAGACTCTTCAGACCCGCGTGCATGCGCGCAACGATCTTGTCGCGTCGCGCGCCAACAACGGCTGGGTCAACGCCAGTGGCGGGAGAGATCTGAATTCCAAAATCGGACGCCTTCCCAATCTTGGCGAGCAGGTCGCCCGTCTCGAGCATCGCCTTAGCGGGGATGCAGCCCCAGTGGAGGCAGGTGCCACCAACCTTCGCCTGCTCAACCAGCGCCACACGCTTCCCGAGTTGCGCCGCCCGGAAGGCGGCGGCGTAGCCGCCCGTTCCGCCGCCGAGTACGAGGAGATCGTGGTCGGCCATGCGTGAATCCTACGCCCCACCGCCGACCCTTGCCGCGCGCTGCTAACCTCCGCCGCGATGGACCTATCGCTCCTCCTTGCCGCCACCCTAGGCGCCTATCTTGCGGGTTCGATCCCGTTCGGCCTCCTTGTGGCGCGCCTCACCGGCGGTCCCGACCCGCGATCGATCGGCTCTGGACGCACCGGTGGCACGAACGCGCTGCGAGCGCTCGGTCGCCGTCGCGCCGCCGTCGTCTCCGCGGGCGACATCCTGAAGGGGACGCTCCCCGTCCTCGCCGTTCACGCCCTCGCCGCAGAGGGGGCAGAGGCTTGGACCAGCACGTGGACGGTGGTGGCCGCACTCTTTGCCGTGATCGGCGCGACGCGCTCCGTCTGGGTCGGCTTCAAGGGCGGTCGCGGGATCGCAACAGGCTTCGGCACAGCGCTCGCCGTAGCACCGCTCGCACTCGCCGCCGTCTCCCCCGTCTTCATCATCATTATCTGGCGCACCAGACTCGTTTCGCTCGGATCACTCGTCACAGCGGCGCTCTTTGCGCCAGCACTCTTTCTCATCAGCTACGCAACCACTGGAGGGCTAGATGGCGCGCTGATTGCATACGGCCTGGTTGGCCCAGCACTCGTCTGGCTCGCGCACGCAGACAACATCGCGCGGCTGCGTAACGGGACAGAACGGACCTTTGATACGGGGATGCTGCAGCGCGACTAGCGAGGCTCCTATCTAGCGGGAGCGGATCATCCTAATTGAGATCAGCAGCGTTGCGCAGATCAGCGCAGCAGGGATGACCGGGAGCTGACGAATCGCAAGTCCGAGCGGCGGGATGAGCGCGCTTAACGCCTGAAGGGCTAAGACAGCAGCGGCGACCGCGAGCGCTGCGGCGAGAGCGCTAAGTGCAGCTGAGCGCCTCATACGGCGAGTGCATCCGCCTCGTCTGGGATCCCAATCGGTGCCACGAGCACCTCACCGAGCAGCTTCTGTGCGGCGAGCGACTGATGCGTTGTGAGTGGACGGTGAAAGAGCACACTTACGTCTGCGCCAGGAGCGCCTCGTCGACGCGCACCACTCTCTGGGTCTAGCCCGATCGGACCGCCAACGGCTAGGCACGGAACCCCAACAGAGCGCGCACGCCGAATCAGATCGATCGCCGCCAGGAGTGGTACCTGTGGTGATGTGCTTGTTGGCGCACCACCGAGCGCATCAACGAGCACTGCAACCTCTTCAATGCCAGCGCGGAAGTGTGCCGCCTCGCGCATGTTCGGGATGCGGTAGCGCTCAACGCGCGGTGCTGACTCCAGTCGATCCCACACACCTGCGGCAGAGGCATGCTCTGGTCGCGCCTTTGTGCCAAAGAGCGCAACGACCAAACGCCGCTCCCCATCAGCGAGGGCAAGCGCCGCCTCTAGTCCATATGCCGCGTCGCGGTCCGATCCTGCCAAGAAGAAGATTGGCAACTTGCCAGAAGCGTCGCGCGCATCAGCAATCGCGCGCACGACATCTGCAATCGCAGCGCCACCGCGTGCGGCGATCTCGTCTGGACTCAAACCAAGTCGCGCCGCCTTCGCGCGAATGCCACGCATTGATGCCGCCGTCACTGGGCGGAGCTGCGCGTTCGTGGACCAGCGACTCTGGAGTGGCGCGATTGCAGCGGCGATCTGCTCCTGATCTGCGGACGCCGTTGCGGTACGGCGTCGTATCGCCTTCGCCTGCGTTGGGCCACCACTCTTCGCTGGAGGAGTCTTCTTCATCAGATGAGGATAGACGCGAATCAGCCGGTGTTGCGGAGACCAGCCGCAACGCCACTCACGGTGAGTCGAACGAGGTATGCAAGCTCATCGCGCTCCGACTCCCCCGTCGCGGCACGTAGTTGCGCCAGGAGGCGCACCTGGATCCGCGAGAGGGCATCAAGGTCTGGGGCGCGTTGCTCAAGTGAACGCTGCAGGTCAGGCTCCGCGCCGAGGAGGCGCGCAGCGCCAGTGACCCCGAGCAGACCGCGCTCAGCGGCGGCGCGCTCCGCAACGATCAGCTCCCAGACACGCTGCACTGGAGCGCCACCAGCCACGAGGGCGAGTGCGGCAAACTCCTCTGCAACTGCGGGTGATGACTTTGCAAGGATCATCGCCGCGTTGTCGATCAAGGAACTGAAGTAGGGCCAACGCTGATACGCCTCCTGCAACGCCTGGCGTCGCTTCGGATCGGCGAGCGCCGCCTCAAGCAGGCCGAGCCCGTACCAACCCGGAAGGTTGATGCGCGACTGACTCCAGGCGAAGACCCACGGGATGGCGCGGAGGCTATCAATGCTGGCGCGCTGCGCTCCGCCGACTGGCGTCCCGCCACGCGCGCCGCGGGCTGCTGGACGCGAGCCGAGGTTCATTCCGCCGAGCTCTGCGATCGGTGTTGCAGCGCGGAAGAACTCTTCGAACCCCTCCTCCTCGCGGACTAGGCGCAGGTATGCGCCACGCGCCTCACTGGCGAGCGTGCCGACCAGTTCACGATACTTCTGCTCCTCAACCTCCAGCCGCTTTGCGGCGCTCGGCTGCGTAGCGGTAAACAGCGCTGCAAGGATCTGATCCCCATCACGGTAGGCAATCGTTGGGTCTGCGTAGCGCGACGCGATCACCTCGCCCTGTTCGGTGATCTTGAAGCCGGCAAGGAGACCGCCCGGGTGCTGTCCAAGGATGGCGCGATGCGTTGGTCCACCACCGCGACCAATAGCGCCACCGCGACCATGGAAGAGCGTGATGCGCATCTTGTGCACAGCGGCTGCCCGAACGAGCGCATCTTCGGCCTGATGAAGTGACCAGCCACTAGCGAGATAGCCGCTCTCCTTATTCGTGTCTGAGTATCCAAGCATCACCTCCAGGTGGTCAGCTCGGGATCTGATCTGCTCCCGCAAACGCTGATCGGCAAGGACCTGATTAAGAATCTCGCCGGCCGAATCGAGCGCGGCAGATGACTCCATGAGCGGAACAAGGCTGACCAGAGGCGCACCAGGGGCTGCATCCGCTGTGGCGGAGGACGGAATACGCTCGTCACACGCCCATGTAAAGAGGGCAAGCAGCGTGCGCAGATCCTCAGCTCCCTCAAAGCCGCTGATCACGTAGTTGGTCAACGCCGCTTCACCATGAACCTGCTGGACCTCAGCGGTGACGCGGATCGTGGCGAGCACTTCGGCAACACTCACCCCTGGAACGAGCTCTACTGCGAGGGCGGCGGTGAGCGCCTCGCCGCTTGAAGTGCTGCTGATTCCGTTAAGCACTTCAAGCGCCGCCGCATGCACCGCGCGAGCCTGGCGAACCTCAAGCGCTGCGAAGTGGAAGCCGAACGTCTCAACCTGCCACTGGAACTCGAGCAGTTCGCCGTACGCAGAGCGCTGCAGTCGATCGGCGGAGAGTGCTTCACCAAGCTCCTTCAACTCACGCACAAGGTCACTCGGATCTGCGTACGCCCCTTCACTCCCCTTCTTCTCGCCGTGGATGCGGAGCTGTCGTGTGCGCCAGAGGCGTTCAGCAATTGCGCCAAGCCTGCGCCGATACGCCTCGTTCGGGAAGCGATCCCTCAGGATGCGCTCAGCGTCGCCGAGATCACGTGCGTCGCGCTGGAGCGCTGCCGCGAGCGAAGCTGGGATCGTATCTTCTGGAACCGTTGCGGCAATAGAGAGCGTCAGGCGCTGCGCAACAGCTCCAAGGGCTCGCAGTGTGTGGTCTGCTTGAATGCGCGCCGCCTCTCGCGTCGTTACAGCTGTGACGTTCGGGTTCCCGTCACGGTCGCCGCCGATCCAGCTCCCCCATCGGATGGTCGGCATCTGATGCGGCGGCCGTGAGCCGCTCTCCCCCTCGGCGGGGTCGAGTTGCCGGAGCGCCTCGTCAACGCCGCGCAGAAGTCGCGGCGCGAGGCGAAAGATCGTCTCGTCAAAGTGGACCATGGCGGAACGAACTTCGTCGAGCGGGGTGACGGAGCGCGTACGGATGCTCCCCATGCGCCAGAGGTTCGTCACCTCTTCGCGTAGCCTGCGCACGCAGAGCGCAGCTTCAGCAGGATCAATGGCGGCCGAGCGCCGATCAAGTAGGACGCGCATCCTGCCGAGGAGCGTGATCAGCGTGCGCCGACGCGCCTCCGTTGGATGCGCGGTGAGCACAGGGTGAAAACGAAGACCTGCAACGCTCGATCGAATCTCTTCTGCTGTTGCGCCAGCGGCGGCGGCTGTGCGAACCGCCTCAGCAAAGGAGTCTGACTGGACAGCACTCGCGCCGCCAGAGGCTGCCGCCTTGGCCACCTGCGCAATCTCAATCGCGCGGCCACGCTCCTCCGCGAGGCTCGCCAAACGGAAGCGCAGCGTCAGCGCTCGAATAAGGCGCGCCGCATCCTGCCTGCTCGCCCCATCAAGCAGCGTGGGGCTATCGATCATCTTGCGATACGAAGCGGCGAACGCTGCGCCCTCTTGCTCCACGATCGTGTCGTAGAGGAGCGCGTCAAGGAGCTCTAGGTCTCTCATGCGGCCCCCTCTCTCTGCGTACGACGCTAGCCTCGGCGAGGGAGTCGATACACCTCACCGCGGAGTCGCTCGATCAGCCCCTCCGCCTGCAACTGCTCAATGGTAGCGGTGACAGCCTCAGCGCCGTGCTCGCCGCGCGCGCCACGAAGTTTCACCCCCGCCGCCCCCGCGTCGCGCAACTCATCGAGGAGCCGGCCACGGAGCCAACGTCGTGTGCTGCTGAATCGCGGCGCAGCCCCAACCTTCCGCGGCGGCGGGGCTGCAACTCTCCCCGCCGAGTGGCAGACGCTGCGTAGCGGACATGAGGCGCAGTCGGGTGTGCTCGCGCGGCAGTGCGCGTTGGCGAGATCCATCGCCGCCTGCGCCCACTGCCCAGCCTCGCGCGCCTTCAGTTCCGCACCAAACAAGTTGGCCGCCGCCTGGAGCGGCTTCGGTGAAAGTTTCGCCTCGCCCATCACGCGCTGAACAACGCGCGCAATGTTCACATCAACAGGAATCTCGCTGCCGCCAAATGCGATCGCTGCAACCGCCCGCGCCGTATACGGCC
Organism: Candidatus Limnocylindrus primus; assembly: GCA_003670475.1. GTDB lineage: Bacteria > Chloroflexota > Limnocylindria > Limnocylindrales > Limnocylindraceae > Limnocylindrus. Next base: position 34,717 of record QWRJ01000004.1, read on the forward strand.
CAATACCGGGGAGAAGCTGCAGATCTTCATGGGTCGCTGGCAGACCACCAGCGGCATGCGCCGCCTGCGCCGCTCGGTGGAGCGAGAGGGCACGGCGGTTGTAGCCGAGCCCTCGCCACGCCTCAAGCACCTCCGCCGTCTCAGCCTTTGCGAGTGCGGCGAGCGTTGGAAATTGAGAGAGGAATCGTTCGGCGAGCTGATCAACGCGCGAGATCTGCGTCTGCTGCGCCATCACCTCAACGATTAGAACTGAGTAGGGATCGCTCCGCTCGCGAATCTTCAGCGGCCGTGCACTCTTCGCATACCAGCGAAGGAGGAGCTGGTTGACGCTCCTGATCTCCTTTGTTGTGAGCGCCATAGCGCGCCTGGCGACGCCTAGCGTCCGCGCGGGAGCGTGGGCGGAATTCTGTTCTTCAGTGCAACCTCGCGCAGTGTCCGCGCCAGCTCCGCCTGTTCTAGTGCGTCGGCAAGGGCATTATGGTCGGCGATCAGATCGGTTGGATAAACCTGGCGAACGAATCGCTTCACCGTCTTCTTCCAGGTGAGGTTCTCACCACCGTGCAGCGTGTAGTAGACGCTCTTGAGGTCCATCGCCGACATGCCGAACGGATTCCGCACGCCGGCTTCTGTGAAGGCCATCGTCAGCCACATCCAGTCGAACGGTGTGTTGAAGCCAACGAAGAGTGGCGCCGACTCTGGCGCAACCGCCTCGCAGGTGCTGCGCACCCATTCGGCGAACTTGCGCACTCCTTCAATCCGATCGACTCCACTCTCTTCAAGGTGCCTGCGCGTGAGGTGATGGACGCGCTCCTCTTTAGGGCCCCACGCCTTTGTTGGATCTGGACGCAGCTCGATGTAGAAGGTGCGCGACGGATCATCCACAAGGCAGGCGCCGATACTGATGAGGCTCCCCTCGAGCGGCGTCTGGCCGGAGCACTCCACATCAACGCTGAACCAGCACTCCTGTGCGAGGCCAGGTTCAAACGGTGGTGGTGCCGGCTGGTTCTGCTGCATGACTGCAGCCTAGAACATGCTGGGCGCTATTCGCTTCGCACCATGATGTGCTTCGCCACCGTGTAGTCCTCAAGCGCGTACATGGACTGATCCTTCCCGTAGCCAGACTGCTTAAAGCCGCCGTGCGGCATCTCGCTCGCTAGCGTGAAGTGATCATTCACCCAGACGGTGCCGAACTGCAGCGCCTTGGAGACCTTGAAGGCACGTGCCACATCGTTCGTCCAGATCGACGAGGCGAGGCCGAAGCGGCAGTCGTTCGCCCACTCCACCATCTGCTCTTCGCTCTTCGCACGCTGCACCGTGACCACTGGGCCGAATACTTCGTCCTGCACAATCTCCGAAGACTGCGCCGGTCCCGCAATAATGGTTGGGGCGTAATAATGCCCCTTTGATCGAATCGTCTTGCCACCAAGGACGATCTCCGCCTTCTTGCTGGCGCGGCTGACGAAGCCTTCAACGCGCGTCAGCTGCTCTGCGCTGATCAGCGAACCCATCTCAGTGGCCTTATCCGTTGTCGCCCCTACCTTGATCGTCTTCACCTGCTGCTCAAGGAGCGCCACGAACTTTTCGTACGACTTTGGCCCCACCACGATGCGGCAGGCTGCGGTGCAGTCTTGCCCCGCGTTCCAGAAGCTCGCCGCGCGCATCGTCTCAGCGGCAAGTTCAAGATTGGCATCGTCAAAGATGAGGACGGGCGCCTTTCCGCCGAGCTCCAGATGTAGGCGCTTCACGCTCTCCGCACCAGCGGCGGCAATCCGCTTCCCCGTTGCCGTGTCGCCGGTGACGGAGACCATGTCAATGCCCGGGTGACGCGAGAGTGCCGCGCCAACTTCTGAACCAGGTCCGGTGATGACGTTCAAGACGCCTGGCGGCAGGATCTCCTGCGCCAGCTTGCCGAGCATCAGCGCACTGATCGGGGTTCGCGCTGAAGGCTTCAAGACGATGGTGTTACCAGTTGCGAGCGCTGGACCGATCTTCCAGCCCGCCATCAGGAGCGGATAGTTCCACGGCGCAATGGAGGCGATCACGCCAACCGGATCGCGACGGATCATGCTCGTTCGCCCAGGGAGGTACTCGGCGACCGCCTTCCCCTCCATGTTGCGCGCAGCGCCGGCGAAGTAGCGCAGGTTATCGACCACCGCATCAACCTCAACGCCAACGGCGCTAATCGGCTTCCCCGCGTTCTGCGATTCAGCAACAACAAACTTTCGCTTCTGCGACTCAAGCGCATCGGCAAGCTTCAGCAGCGCAAGGCTCCGCTCACCTGGCGTGGTAGACGACCAGGAGGGGAAGGCGGCACGAGCGGCGGCAACCGCTGCGTTGATGTCCTCTTTGCCGCTGTGCGGCACCGTTGCAATCTTGGCGCGCGTTGACGGATCCTCAACGCTGAGGGTCTTCCCCGACTTCGCGGCGACCGCCTTACCGTTGATGTACTGCTTGAAGACCGCCATGACCCCTCCTTGACTTCACACATCGGGGGCAGCGCCCACCGAAGATTGCCGCTAGCCTACCGCCGCCCAGCCCAGCCTGGGGAGGGGTGGCGCACGCCCTGTGGCGCACACCCCGCTGCGGCGCTAGGATCCACTCATGTCAAGACAGTTCGTGATCCAGCTCGCGCATAAGCCAGGCTCCCTCGCCGCGCTCTGCCGCGAGCTTGAGGCGAAGTCCGTCGACCTGAAGGCGATCGGCGGCGGTGGCGTTGGAGAACACGGCCACGTCATCCTGAAGACCGCTGATGACGCCGCAACGCGCGAGGTGCTGAAGGCGGGCGGATATGAATTCATTGAGGGCGACTCCGTCCTGGCAGAGGTTGATGACAAGCCGGGCGGCATGCTCTCCGTGCTTGAGCGACTCTCAAACGCTGGAGTGAACGTCTACGGCCACCTCTTCACCGGACGATGGGGCGATCGCGCCACCTTCTCATTCGTTGTTGATGATCCAGAGAAGGCGCGCGCCGCACTCGAGAAGGCGTAACTCAACCGCAACGCCACAGGCGTCACCTTCAGCTCACGCCTTACCGATAAACTCCAGAATCTTCTCCACCGCATCCTGATAGCGCAGCGTTGCGAACGGGTGATGGTTGAACCCCTCAAGCGGCTGATAGTGAACCCTACCGAGCGAGCCGATCGGCTCACACCACTCTGGCCGAACCAAGCGATCGCGCGTCCCGTGAATCACTAGTGTTTCAACTGGGAAGTCACCACCGCGTGCAACCACTGCGCGGGCCGCGCGTTGCGCGCGGAAGCCTTCATCACCGAGTCGCGTCGTTACGGCGCGAAGGTATGGGGGCGGCTCTGGATCTTCATTTGGCAGACGCTCTCCCGGATCCGTGTCGGCACCAATCCCCGTTGGAATGCGCAACATTGGAGCGACGCGGGAGAGGATCGGAGCAACAACTCGCTTCCAGGTGGCGATATCTGCCTCAAGCGCTGGAGCGGAGAGGACCAACTTGTCTGGAGCAATACGCCCTGCAGCAGCTGCGCCGAAGGCGATCAGGCCGCCCATGCTGTGCGCCGCAACGACAAGTGGACGACCCTCACTTTTGAGCGCATCAACCTGCTCGGTGAGATCGTCGTGATATCGACTCCAGCGCGAGACATAGCCGCGCGGGCCCTCAGAGCGCCCATGCCCACGGAGGTCCCAGGTGACCGTCCGCCAGCCAGCCTGCGCAAAGGCGCGTGCCGCCTGGATATAGCGCGACGAGTCCTCGCCGATGCCGTGCCCGAGGAGGAGGTCGCCAATCGGCGCAGCCACAGGGCGGTAGACGCGGCGATAAAGCAGCAGGCCGTCGCTCGCGCGGAAGGGGTCAAGTTCGATCTTTACCGCATCCATCGCCAGGATCCTACACTTAGGGGGATGGGCCGCAAGCGCCTAGATTCGGAGGCTGGGATGAGCGACGCAAAGGGTGCAGGGATCCGCAGCGAGCGCGACTCGTTCGGCGCCATCGACGTGCCAAGTGAGCACCACTGGGGGGCGCAGACAGCCCGGTCACTGCAGTTCTTCGCCATCGGCGAAGAGGAGATGCCGCGCCGCATCATCAGCGCCCTTGCGCTGGTAAAGCGCGCCGCCGCAGAGACGAACGCTGAGCTCGGCCTCCTCCCAAAAGAGAGCGCGGCGCTGATCGCAAAAGCGGCAGACGAGATCCTCTCTGGGAACCTCGCCGACGAGTTCCCGCTCTCCGTCTGGCAGACCGGCTCAGGGACGCAGAGCAACATGAATGTCAACGAGGTGATCGCCTCGCGCGCAAATGAGGCGGCAACGGGGACGCGCGGCGGGAAGAGCCCGATTCATCCGAACGACCACGTCAACCTCTCGCAATCCTCCAATGATGTCTTCCCTACCGCAATCCATATCGCCGCAGTACTTGCGATCAGCGAAGAGCTGCTCCCTGCACTGAAGCAGCTCCAGTCATCCGTTGCGTCGAAGGCTGCCGCCTGGTCCAACATCGTCAAGATCGGTCGCACACATCTGCAAGATGCGGTGCCACTCACGCTCGGCCAGGAGTTTGGCGCTCATGCGTCGGCACTCGCTGCAAACCTTGAACGCATCAGCGCCGCCACCGCTGGGCTGCACCCTCTCGCACTCGGCGGCACCGCCGTGGGGACTGGGCTAAACAGCCACCCAGATTTTTCCGCAAGCGCAATCAAGAAGATCGCCGCCGCCACAAAGCAGCCATTTGTTGGTGCAGCAGATAAGTTTGCGGCGCTTGCAGGCCAAGAGCCAACGCTGCAACTCTCCGCTACGCTGCGGACGCTTGCCGCAACGCTGACGAAGCTCGCCAACGATGTGCGCTGGCTCGCCTCTGGTCCGCGCGCTGGCCTTGGAGAACTCAACATTCCAGAGAACGAGCCTGGTTCCTCAATCATGCCGGGGAAGGTGAACCCAACCCAGGCTGAGGCGCTCACGATGGTCTGCGCGCAGGTCTACGGCCTTGATGCGGCGATCGCTTTTGCGGCGAGCCAGGGGAACTTCCAGCTGAACGTCTACAAGCCGCTGATCGCGCACAACCTGCTGCTGCAGATTCGGCTCCTTGCTGATGCCTCGCGCTCCTTCGCGCTGCACTGCATCGATGGGACCGAGCCGAACCGCGAACGAATCGGCGAACTTCTGAACGCATCACTCATGTTGGTGACGGCGCTGACGCCAGCGATCGGCTACGACAAGGCGGCGGAGATTGCGAAGAGCGCTCATGCGAGTGGCGCTACGCTACGCGAGACAGCGCTGAAGCTCGGCTATGTGAGTGCCGAGGAGTACGACAGGCTGGTACAGCCGGCGAAGATGACAGGGCCGCAGCGATGAGCCCGACGATGGATTCCAAGCGGCTGCGCATCGGCGTTCTCACTGGCGGCGGTGACTGCCCTGGACTTAACCCTGCGATCCGCGCCGTTGTGCGGCGCGCCGAATCTGGCGGGCATAGCGTCATCGGGATCATGGACGGCTGGGCTGGACTTGCGAATCCTGCGGCAACGCTGACACGGCCACTCGATCGCAACGAAGTGCGCGGCATCCAGACACGCGGCGGCACGATCATCGGATCTAGCCGCACCAATCTACTTAAGCGTGAGGGCGGACTTGATGCGGCAGAGGCGTCAATCAAGGGCCTCGGACTCGATGCGCTCGTTGTCATTGGTGGTGACGACACCCTCTCCGTTGCGGCGGGCCTTGCGAAGCGTGGCGCCGCCGTGGTGGCAATCCCGAAGACGATGGATAACGACGTCTGGGGGACAGAGGGCTGCCTCGGCTTCGACACCGCCGCCAACATCGTCACAGAGGCACTCGACCGCATCCAGACCACCACCTCATCGCACCACCGTGTTGCCGTTGTTGAGGTGATGGGGCGAGATGCGGGCTGGGTCGCCGCATGGGGCGGACTCGCCGGCGGCGCCGATGCGATCCTCGTCCCCGAGTCGCCAGTTGACTCCGCCGAAATTGATCGACTCGTTGAACTTGTCACGCGGCGCCGCAACTACGCCACCGGCGCATCCGTGATCGTGGTCTCCGAAGGGGTGCAGCTGCCAGAGGCGCTGCTCAACTTGAGCGGCGACGTCCCGCGCGATGAGTTCGGTCATCCACGCTTGGACAAGATCGCCGTTGGCGATGCGATCGCCGCGATCCTTGAAGAGCGGACCGGCCTTGAGGTGCGCTGCACCAGGCTCGGCCACCTGCAGCGTGGCGGTCCCCCATCTGCCGCCGATCGCGTACTCGGCGCACGCTACGGCGTTGCCGCCGTTGACGCGCTGGAGACGGGACGCTGGGGCGTGATGGTCGCACTTCGCGCCGGTGAGATCGTTGAGGTTCCGCTCGCCGAAGTTGGCGGAAAGAACCGCCCACTCGACGCAAGCTATCTGCGTATCTTTGATTCACTCGCCTGATCATGGCGACACTCATCCTGGTCCGCCATGCACGCACCGCGGAGACGGGGACCCTCCTCAGCGGCAGAAAAGCGGGCATCCCGCTGAGTGCACAGGGGGTCCGCGAGGCGAAGGCACTCGGGGAACGCCTCTCCAGCATTCCTCTCGCTGGAATCATTAGCTCTCCAATGCAGCGCTGCCTTGAGACGGTTGAGGCGATCCGCTCCACACGTAGCACCAGCGTCTCAGCGCGACCCTCCGTGGAGATTGAAGAGCGAATCACCGAAGTGGACTACGGGAAGTGGACTGGCAAGGAGCTGAAGGTCTTGGCAAAAGATCCGCTCTGGTCCACCGTGCAGCGCCAACCCTCCGCAATGCAATTTCCCGACGGCGAGTCTCTCCGCGCTGCGGCGACGCGCGCAACTGAGGCAATCCGTGCGTGGGATGCCCGCTTCAAGGACGATGAGATCTGGCTTGCCGCAAGTCACGGTGACATCATCAAGGCGATCGTCTCTGAGGCAACAGGTGCACCACTCGATCTCTTTCAGCGAATCGCAATTGACCCCGCCAGCATCACCGTGATCCGTTTCGGTTCCGAGCGCCCAACAATCCTTCGACTAAATGAATCAGCCGCTGGCATTGAATCGCTCTTCGCCCCAAAGGAGAAGCGCCGCTCGCTCTTTGGACGACTGCGCGGAGACAACTAATGGCGCGCAAGATTCTCACCTTTGATCCTCCAGATCGCTTCATTGCAGGCACGCTTGGCGAACCCGGGAAGCGCGTCTTCCATCTGCAGGCGATCGGTGGTGGACGAGCCGCAACCGTGGTGGTTGAGAAGACGCAGGTGGCGATCCTTGCACGACGTATCGCCGAGATGCTGAAAGACCTTGGCGAGGGTTCTGCGGCACTGAAGATCCCCGCGGCTGACTCGCCACTCTCACTCACCCAGCCACGTCTGAGCGAGCCCGTAGATCCCGCCTTCCGTGTTGGCACGATCGCTCTCGCCTGGGATCCATCCGTGAACCGCCTGATTCTTGAGTTCCGCGACGACATGAGTGAGGAGGAGGCGTCAGACGCGCCGCCACCAATCAACGATGCGCCAGACGGTCCAGACGTTCTGCGCGTCTCCCTCACCGTTGCCGCGGCCCTCGCCTTTGCCGAACAGTCGCTGCAACTCGCCGCCGCCGGTCGCCCACCCTGCCCAAACTGTGGCGTCCCACTTGAGGCCACCGGGCATCGCTGTGCTCGCAAGGCCGCCTACCTGAACTAACGCACTCCGTGGCCTCCTCAGACGCGTCGGCGCTCCTGCCGATCCCAGGCGGCGCAATCAGCACAAACGATGCGCTTGCAGCAATGCGCAGCGCGAGCGGGCTCCACCCGATCGGCCGGCTCACCGACGCCAGCAACGCCACCTTCCTCTGTGAACTAGAAGGCGTTAAGCCTGCGCTGCAAGTGATCTACAAGCCGATCCGCGGCGAGCGACCGCTCTGGGACTTCCCCGAAGGGACCCTTGCTGGACGCGAGGTTGCCGCCTTCGAGGTGAGCGAAGCGCTCGGACTGCGCGTTGTCCCGCCAACCATTCTGCGCGATGGGCCAGCTGGCGAGGGTGCCGTCCAACTCTGGATCGAGCACCTTGGCGTGGAGGTTGCGATTGCGGCGGTGAACGCCGCAGATGCGTCGCTCCGCCCGATCGCACTCTTTGACGCGATCGTGAACAACGGTGACCGCAAGGCGGGGCACCTCCTCCCGATCAGCGCAACTCAATACCTCGGCGTTGACCATGGCGTCACCTTCTCAACCGAACCGAAGCTTCGCACCGTGCTCTGGGAGTGGCGCAGTGAGCCACTCAACGAATCGGAGTTAGTCGCGCTGCGTGCTGGCACGGCGGCACTCGCCAACAACGAACCTGGCGGACTGAACGAACGTCTCGCAGCACTGATCAGCGCCGAAGAGCGCGACGCACTCCGCGCGCGTACTGAAGAGCTGCTGGAGCGCGGCACCTTCCCCGAGCCTTCGCCCGATTGGCCGCCGCTCCCCTGGCCGCTGATCTAGATCTACTCCGTAGGCTCCCCTACGGGAGGAGCGACTCGTCAATCAGTTCATCAACGCTGAGATCAGCGCGGACGTTCTGGTCTGGTAGCGCCTGCAGGAACTTCATTGAGGTGGCCCACCCGTCGCGATCAATTGCACCGAGACCGTTTGCAACCTGAATCGGCCCGCGCCAGATCTTGATTGTTGCCTCCATCACAGCAAGGGCACGAGCGCTCGCCACAGCATCTGCGATCAGTTCTGGGACAACCTGGCCTGCAGCGTCGACGCCAAGCTGAGGGCTGGCGGCGATCTGCTCCATTGCATCGAGCGTCACACGAATAAAGGCGCGAATCACCTCGCCCTTTGTGCTGATCGTTGCTGGCGAACTGATGAGCCCTGGGCCAGCAAACGGAGCGGAGGCAGAGGCGTAGAAGACGCTGAGCTCCAGCCCCGCCGCCTCAGCCTGCACAAGATCGTTGTTGGCGAAGCCGGTCGCCGCGTCAGCGACACCGCTGATCAACGCCTGCGTCTGTCCAAAATCTGGGTAGAGCTCAAGCTGGATGTCGCCAATTCCGAGGCCAGCATCACCAAGGATGCCGAGCAGCGTCAGGTAGCCAGATCCATACTGGCCCGGCGTTGCAACCTTCTTGCCAGCAAGGTCGCTCGCACTCGTAATCCCCGCATCAGCGCGCGCGATCACGACGTTCGGCAGGATGCCGTAGATGGTGGTGATGTAGCGCACAGGGATCCCCTGAGAAACGGCAGGAATCACGCTCGTCCCGTCAGCGAGCGCAAGGTCAATCCCGCCACTCCCCACCAGGCTAATCAGGTCTGGATCGATCTGGTTCTGTAGTGTCACATTGAGTCCAGCCGCCTCATATGCGCCGCTCTGCTGCGCCAGATAGAAGGGCGAAAACTGAACTCCAGGGATGTAGCCGAGTCCAACGCTGAGCGCTGTCCGCTCCGCTCCTTGCGTTGGTGTTGCCGAAGAGGAGGTTGAACCACCACACGCAGAGAGGAGCGTGGCGGCAACGAGTAGAAGTGCGCCTGCGCGGAAGCTGCGGAGATTTTTACGAGGCAACATCAGGTTCTCTCCTTCGTACAGCACGCGGTTACGAGTGTTACCGCGTCAGCCTCAATGTTAGCCGTTCTACAAAAAGTACAAGTCCGTACGCGCTCACGCCAAGGATCGCAATCTGCAGCAGCGCAGCGAATAGAAGCGGCGTGTCAAAGAGGGATCCGCGCGCCAGATTCAAAAGAATGCCCAGCCCCGCGGTCCCGCCAAGCCACTCCCCCACAATCACGCCAACAACGGCAAGCGTTGCGGCCACTCGTGCGCCGGCGAAGATGCCGTTGCGTGCACTTGGAAGCCTGATCAACAGCAGTGACTGGGCGCGGGAAGCGCCGATCGAGCGGCCAAGCTCAAGGAGGCCCCGGTCTGCGTCGCGGACCGCAACCAGCGTTGCGATCGCCATAGGGAAGAGGGTGATGAGCGCGCAGATCGCGATCTTTGCCGTAGCGCCAGGCCCGAACCAAAGAACGAGGAGTGGGCCAAGCGCCAGGATTGGCGTTGACTGTGCAGCAACAAGATACGGACTTGCGAGTCGTCGAGCCGCACCGGAAAGGCCGAGACCGATCCCGATCAATAGCCCGAGCGTCCCGCCGAGCAGCCCGCCTACCGTCACCTCCATCACGGTTGGGACGAGATGGCGCATCATCGTTCCGTCACCCCACGCCTGGGCAAAGCGTGCCGCCACGAGTGAGGGGGGCGGCAGGATAAATGTGGCAACACCGCTCACGCGTACGCCAACCTCCCATGCGCCAAGTAGAAGAAGTCCGATCAGCGCTGGCTGAACGCGGTGGAGGCTACGCACGGGCCACTCCGCTGAGTGCGGTGAGGAGCTCCGCCTGCTGCGAGAGGCCACCCTGCGCAAGGAGCGCGCTTCGGCGCTGGCTCGCGGGGAGTGACCGCAGTCCCTTCCACTCACCGCCAATCTCTCCCTCGGCGTTTAGGAGAAGCACTCGATCAGCGACTAAGAGCGCTTCAGCCACATCGTGGGTCACAAGGAGCGCGGCAGCGCCACCAATGAGTTCGGGGAGCTCTTCGCTGAACTGATTTCGCGTCGGCGCATCAAGCGCGGCAAACGGCTCGTCAAGGAGGAGTAGCGCCGGCTCGCGAACCAGCGCACGTGCAAGTGCCACGCGCTGTCTCTCACCGCCAGATAGTTCAGTTGGTGCACGATCCGCAAGGGCAAGTCCGTTGACACGCGTGAGCGCAGCCGATGCGGATGCACGCACCGCGGTGGTCACACCGTGCGCCAACTCAAGCGGAAGGGCAACATTCCTCGCCGCACTGCGCCAACTCAGAAGTCGGGAGTCTTGAAAGGCGATTCCAACATCAGATCGTCCCGCCAGGGCAGGCGTCCCGGAAATCAAGATCTCACCCGCGTCAGGCTGCAGCAGGCCGGCGGCCAAGCGAAGGAGTGTGGTCTTGCCGCTCCCGTTGGCACCAAGGAGTGCGACGCACTCCCCTGCCTCCAAGCTTAGCGATGCGCCGTGAAGAACCCTTCGCCCATCAAACGAGTGTGTGACGTGGCGAAGTTCGAGCGCACGTGCCACAAGTTAGGAGGTGGCGCTACTCGCTGCGCGAGCTGCCGATGCGCGGCGCACTGGCAGGATGTAGAAGAAGAGCCCGAACGCTAGATATCCCACCTGCAAGAGCAGTGCGCTCAACTCTGGAGTTGCGCTGTATCCAACAATTGCGCGGAGGAACTGTCCGATCCCCTCTGTGTGAGGGAGAACCCCAGAGAGGTCGTACACCGGCGCAACGATCGCTGGAAGAAGTCCAACCTCAATCAGCTCATGTGCTCCGTAAGAGAGAAGGCCAGCTGCGATCACCACCAGCGCGGCGCCCGTGACGTTAAAGAACGCACCGAGGTTTAGTCGCACGCCAAGGCGGAAGATTGCAAATCCAATCAGGGTCGCAACCGCGAGTCCAATAAGGGCACCAGCGGCGACCCATGAGCCGGCTCCAGCTTCGCTTGCGGCGGTCGTCTGTCCGAGAAGGAAGAGTGCCGTCTCAATGCCTTCACGGATGACCGCGGTAAACGCAAGGGCTGCGAGTCCGAAGATTGAGGCGGAGGCGATCGCGCGATCAACCCCCTTGCGGAGCTCTGCTCCGAGGGTTACCGCCTGCTTGCGCATCCAGAAGATCATGTAGGTAAGAATGACGACCGCAAGGAGCGAGGTGAACCCTTCAATGAGCTTCTCGGTGTCTCCCTCAAGCCCGCCAAGGATTACAAATGCTGCAACACCGATCGCCGCTGAGGCGGCAACCGCGGCCACGACGCCAGCCCAGATGACGCCGAGGCGATCTGAGCGACCAATCTTGACGAGATATCCGGCGATGATTCCAACGATGAGCGCCGCCTCGACGCCCTCACGGAGTCCAGTAAGAAAGCCGCCGACCCCCCATCCGAAAAGGTTCTCCATGGCGTGAAGCCCTCCTAATCAGCCGAATCAAATCAGATGATTCGGCTACTCCAATCGTCCCACTCCTTACAGAACTCGTCAAAGCCCTTTGCCCGATACGAATTGGGTGCCACTTCTGTGCGTGGCGCGTGCCGACGAGTGTCGGCTATCGATCTAGGACGAAAACTGGCTGCAGCTCTGGGTCGATGCCGAGCTCCTTGATCGCCGCCGCCGCGTCACGGGGAGTTCGCTCGCCACTTCGTGCGAGTGCGACCATTGCCGCCGCCGCAATGTGCGTGGCGTCGACTGAGAAGAAGTCACGTAGCGCCTCGCGCGTATCGCTCAAACCGAACCCGTCGGTGCCGAGTACCAGGTACGGCACGTTGATCCACGGGGCAACAAGGTCTGGGATGGCGGTCATCCAGTCGCTCGCGGCAACGATCGGTGCAGCGTCATCACCGAGCTGTTCCTGCAGCCAGGCCTTGCGCGGCGTCGCCTCTGGGTGGCGGCGATTCCAGCGCTCAACAACGAGCGCCTCGCGTCGCAGCTCTGAGTAGGAGGTGGCGGACCAGATCTCGGCGCGCACGCCGAATCGTTCACGGAGCAGGTCACGTGCCTTCAGTACCTCGCCCATGATTGCGCCAGAGCCGAAGAGCCGAACTCGCGGTCCGCTCGATGCCGGATCTGCTTCGGCAAACTTGTAGAGACCGCGATGGATCCCCTCGCCAACCGACGCACCGACTGGGAGCTGCGGCTGCACCTGATTCTCGTTGTAGATGGTCAGGTAGTAGACGATATCTTCGCCGCGCTCGTGCATTCGCTCGATCCCCTTGCGAACCAGCGCCGCCATCTCGTATGCGAAGGATGGATCGTACGCGGCGACGTGTGGCATGGCGTGGGCGATCAGCTGCGAGTGCCCATCGTCATGCTGTAACCCTTCGCCGGCGAGCGTGGTGCGCCCAGCCGTTGCGCCGATCAGGAAGCCGCGGACGCGCGCATCGCCGCTCTGCCAGATCTGATCGCCAACTCGCTGGAATCCGAACATGGAGTAGAAGACGTAGAACGGGATCGTCCCCACAGCGTGCGTTGCATAGGCGGTTCCCGAAGCCTGGAAGGAGGCCATTGAGCCAGCCTCGGTGATCCCCTCTTCAAGGACCTGCCCACTCTGTGACTCGCGGTAGCTGAGCAGCAGCTCAGAGTCGACCGGCTCGTAGCGCTGCCCGAACGGCGCGTAGATCCCCGCCTGCTTGAAGAGCGGATCCATGCCGAAGGTGCGCGCCTCGTCGGGGACGATCGGGACGATCAACTTCCCAAGTGCAGGGTCGCGCATCAGGTTGCGCAGCAACTTTGCAAAGGCCATCGTCGTGCTGACCGGCGCAGCGCTCCCTGCGGCAAACTCGTCATCGACTGCTGCAAGTGGCGGCGTCCACGTCACTGGATGGACAACACGGGATGGGAGTGGCCCGCCGAGCGCGGCGCGACGCTCCGTAATGTAGGCAACCTCTGGACTCTTCGGTCCCGGATGGTAGTACGGCGCCTCGGGAATCTTTGCATCTGGAATCGGGAGGCCGAGTCGATCGCGGAAGGCGAGCAGCTCCACTTCGGAGAGCTTCTTCGCCTGATGCGCAGGGTTCGTTGCTTCAACGGATGGGCCGAGTGTCCAGCCCTTCACCGTCTTCGCCAAGATCACCGTTGGTGCCCCCTTATGCGCAACGGCGGCGGCGTAGGCGGCGTGGATCTTTCGGTAGTCGTGTCCGCCGCGGCGGAGCTTCACAAGATCGTCGTCGCTGAGGTGCCCCACCAACTTCTGGAGGAGAGGCTCCGGCCCGAAGAAGTGCTCTCGGATGTAGGCACCACCAGCGACCGTGTACTTCTGGAATTCGCCGTCAACGGTTGCATCCATCTTGCGGACGAGTTCGCCGTCGTCATCCTTCGCCAGAAGATCGTCCCACTCGCGAGCCCAGATGACCTTGATCACGTTCCAGCCAGCGCCGCGGAAGAGGCCCTCCAACTCCTGGATGATCTTTCCGTTGCCGCGCACCGGACCATCAAGGCGCTGCAGGTTGCAGTTCACCACCCAGGTGAGATTGTCCAAGCCTTCGCGCGCCGCAAGCGTGAGTGCGCCAGCCGACTCTGGTTCATCCATCTCGCCGTCGCCAAGGAAGGCCCAGACGCGACTATTAGATGTATCCGTGAGTCCGCGATTGTACAGATAGCGGTTGTAGCGCGCCTGATAAATGGATCCGATCCCGCCGAGACCCATGGAGACGGTTGGGAACTCCCAGAAATCTGGGAGGAGGCGCGGATGCGGATATGAGGGAAGCCCGCCAGGGCCCGCCGTCTCCTGTCTAAAGCGGTCGAGCTGCGGCGCGCTGATGCGCCCCTCGAGATACGCGCGTGAGTAGATCCCAGGCGCGGCGTGTCCCTGATAGAAGATCTGGTCGCCAGCACCACCCTGCTTCCCGCGGAAGAAGTGGTTGAAGCCAACCTCGTAGAGGCTCGCCGCGCTCGCATACGTTGCCAAGTGTCCGCCGATTCCTGGATGCTCCTTATTGGCGCGGAGCACCATCGCCGCCGCATTCCAGCGCACGATATGGCGGATGCGCGTCTCCATCGCCTCGTCGCCAGGGAAGGTTGGCTCATCGCTCGTCTTGATCGTGTTGATGTACGGGGTGGTGGCGAGTGTTGGGAGATCGACGCCAAGGTCTCTCGCCCGCGACATCAGGCGCATCATCAGCAGCTTGGCCCGCTCAGGGCCGTGGGCGGTGACCGAACGCTCGAGTTCGGCGATCAGGCGCGCCGTATCGGCGGGGTCCGTGTCCGGGATCTGCTCAAGGAAATCGAAGGTTTGCACTGCCCCCTAAGCGTAGCGCCCCATGCGAGGATGTGGGGGTGACGAAGAGGCGCCGATCCCCGCTCCTGAGCCCCCTCCTTTCGGCTCGTCCCGTGCAGCCAGCCCTCCCAAGGAGCGGCTGATGCCGCCAGTTGGGCTGATCGCGCTCCTCCTCATGAGCGCTGCCGTCTTGGCCGTACTCCTTGAACTGCTGCTCGCACGCGCCGTGAAGCGTGGCTCCCTTGAGCGCCCGGAGATTCGTATGTCAATCACGATCAACGCGCCAATAGCACGCGTCTGGGAGATCGCTGCGGATGTCCAGCGTCAGCCTGAGTGGATGCACGAGATGAAACGCGTCGAAATGATCACACCTGGACCGATCCGCGTTGGATCACGTGGCCGTGCAATGGTGCGCATTTTCGGCATCTCCACTACAGACGACGTCGTCATTACGCGGCTTGAGCCTCCACACGCATTCGGCATTCGGCACGAAGGGCGATTCACTGGCGAGGGCCTGCTGCTGTTCAGCACCACGCCCGAGGGGGGCACGCTGACCAACTGGACGGAGTACTTGCGGCCACCACTCTTCGCAACAATCGGAGGATTCGTGCAGCGCCCAATTCTCGGTGCAATCTTCCGCTCAGATCTACGCCACCTGAAGCGACTCGTCGAGGCGGACTAGTAGAGACGGGTTAGCCGCCGCAGCTAATCAGCAGTGGGATCGGCTCTGATCCAAAGGCGCGGAGTTCGCGCTCCACGCTCACCGTGGCGCCAGGCTCAATGCGCTCCGTGGTGACGATCTCCTGAACGCCAGCGCTGCCGAGTTTGGTGGTGGTGACGCGACAGGTTGCAGCACCGCCGCCGCTCCCAGTATTCGTCACACTCACCTGAACGGAGAGGCCGCCGGGGACGGAGATCGCCGGCGTCATCTGCACGTCGAACGGTCCGATCCCCTTCACCGAACTTGCGGCGAGCGAGGCGAGAATCAGAACGGCGGCGCCGATGCCAAGGAAGACGGTGCCGTGCGTCTGACTTGCAGATGGCTGGGCAAGCCCCAGCGGATTGCAGCGCTCACAGAGCGCAGTCTGCAGCGAGACGGGGGCACCGCAACGAACACACGGTTGCGTCAGTACTTTGCTCATCCCTGCATCGCTCATCTCTGCATCATCGCAGAAAGTGCGGCAACGTCACGCGCGCTTCGTACCGTGATGATCACCTCGTCGGCACCCACCGCCCGTTGCTCCGCAAGCCAGGCGGCAGGACTGCTGCCGAACGGCGTTTCTGCGAGCGACTCGTCGCGTCCAAGTTCCTGCAGGGCAACGGCGCTAACGCTCCCCGCCGC
Organism: Candidatus Limnocylindrus primus; assembly: GCA_003670475.1. GTDB lineage: Bacteria > Chloroflexota > Limnocylindria > Limnocylindrales > Limnocylindraceae > Limnocylindrus. The sequence goes on from QWRJ01000004.1 coordinate 50,759, forward strand.
GCGACCGCTGCGCTGCTCTTCGTCTCTAAGGCGCGCAAGCCCGACGTCAAACGTTGTGATGGGCGCGATCCAGCCGTCCCCCTCTGTTGCCGCAAGCCGAATACTCTCTGGGTGATCGCCCGCAATGTAGAGCGGCACGCGCTCAGCGGGGCGGGGAGACGATGCGGCTCCATCTAGTGCTACGCGGCCACTCGGTGCCGCGCGGGTGACCCGCGCCGCTGGATCGCCCTCAAGCAGTGCGCGGAAGATTGCAACGGACTCCGCGAGCTGCGCCAGCCGCTCTCCGCTACCGCCGAATGGAATGCCGAGCGCCTGATGCTCAGCCGCATCGCCACCAGCGCCGAGTCCGATAAGGAGACGACCCGGTGCAAACGAAGTGATGGTGGCGACCGACTTTGCCACGAGTGCTGGATGGCGCTTGGTAACATCGAGCACCAGCGTGCCGACGCAGAGTGCAGGGTGTCGAGCGAGTGCTGCGGAGGCGAGTGTCAGCGCCTCAAGCACGGGGCGTTCTGGTGCGCCACGCCCCATCAGGTGATCCCATATCCAGACACGTGTGATCGGTAGTTGCGCTAACTCACCAGCAAGATCGAGCCACTCGTTTGCTGGTAGTCCGATCGTGCCGAGCGCAACACCGAGGCGCGGCGTGCTCCCAGTCAACGCGAGCCGAGCTGTGCCGCCGCCTTCAGTGCGGCGCCGATCGTTCGATCGATGCGCTGGATCAGCTCCTCTTCCGGAAGTCGGTACCAGGCCTCATTGCCACCCTTCCGCTTCTCCTCAACGAGCTTCGGATCACGAATCGTGTCGGAGACGGTGAGGATGGTGCCGGCGCGGACCGGCCGACCTTTCGCGCGCTCGCGCATCGCAAGGAGGAAGAGTGCCGCCGACTCCATCTCCACGCCGAGATAGCCGCGCGTCCCCCATCGCGCCGTCCCCTGCGGCTCTGGGTCGTAGAAGACATCGGAGGTCACGATCGGACCAACATGCGTGGTGAGGCCTTCCGCCTTTGCGGCGGCGACCAGCGCGTTCGTCACATCGAAATCAGCGGTCGGCGCGGTGGGTTCGTTGAAGCCGAGGATCGGGCCGATCCCTGAACTTGCAACCGCTGCGGATGCAACGAGGACATCGCCCGTATCAAGGTGCAAGAAGCCGCCACATGTTCCAACGCGGATGAAGGTCTCAACGCCAAGGTTCAGCAGCTCCTCAACAACGATGGATGTGGTCGGCGTTCCCATGCCAGTTGTCTGCACGCTCACTGGGACGCCGTTCACCGTGCCGGTGTACCCGAGCAGGCCGCGATGCTCATTGACGAGCTTCGCCTTCTCAAGGCCACCATCAAAGCGCGCCGCGATCCGCTTGGAGCGATTCGGGTCGCCTGGGAGGAGGACAACTGGGGCGTAATCCCCTGACTCCGCATGAAGATGGATCTGCGCCATGGTGCCTCCGCAACTACTGGGCCCACCAGGGACGGCGGGCACCGTTCCGTGTAGCGTACGCCTCATGAGCGCAGAGCGGCTGAACGACCCCGCGATTCGGGCCTTCCTTGAACGGCCCCGCTTCGCCACGCTCTCTACGGTGAACGCGGACGGTGCCCCCTTCTCCGCCGTGGTCTGGTACGCCCTTGAGGGTGACCGCATTCTCTTCAATAGCTCCAACGGGCGCCGCTGGCCGGCGAACCTGCGCCGCGACCCACGCGTCGCCCTCATGGTTGAAGAGGGCTACAACTACGTTCAGCTCGTTGGACGAGTGCACATCATTGATGACCAAGAGGCGGCTCACGCGCAGATGGCGAAGATCACCGCGCGCTACATCACAAAGCCGGAGCTGCTTGAGGCACGCATTGCCGAATTCCGTGCGCAAGAGCGAATCGGATTCGAACTCACCCCGAGCGCGATCTTCACTCACGGCGAACCTGGGGTGAAGCGCACCGTTGGAGCGTCCTGATCATGGCGAGTGGTGCATCAAAGATCGGCTACGCGGCGATGCTCGAGCAGTTCGGGCCGCAGGAGATCGTCGACTTCTCCGTTGCCGCTGAACGCGCTGGCATGAGCGGCATCATGGCCGCCGATCACTTCCAGCCGTGGGTGCCAGAACAGGGGAACGCGCCGTTCGTCTGGAACGTCATGACCCTCCTTGCAGAGAAGACGAAGGGCGACATTGGCCCAGGTGTCACCTGCCCTGGCTGGCGCATGCATCCAGCAACGGTGGCGCAGGCATCGGCAACGCTCGCCGCCATGTACCCAGGTCGACACTGGCTCGGCCTCGGCTCAGGCGAGGCGCTCAACGAGCACGTGGTGGGCGGCTACTGGCCAGAGGTTGGCGAACGCATCGCACGCATGTTTGAGGCGATCGAGATCATCCGAAAGCTCTTCACCGGGAAAGAGGTGAAGCATGCTGGTCGCTGGTACCAGTTAGAGAGCACCCGACTCTGGACGCTCCCAGCAGAGTTGCCGCCAATCTATGTAGCAACGGCGGGACCGATCACGGCGAAGAAGACGGGCGAGCTCTGCGACGGGATCATCACCGTGGGTGCGGCAGACGAGAAGATTCAGACCGTCTTTGAGAAGTTCGCGGAGGGTGCGCGCGCCGCAGGGAAGAACCCAGACGCAATGCCGAAGATCCTGCAGCTACACCTCTCCTGGGCGCCAACGGACGAAGAGGCGCTCAATAACGCCATGCGCGAGTGGCCGAACGGCGGGATGAAGTTCCCGAAGCAAGATATTCGCAACCCTGCCGACTTCCAACAGATGGCGAAGCTCGTACGGCCAGAAGACTTCGCTGGGCGCATGCTGATCTCCAGTGATCTCACTGCACACCAGAAGACAATCCAGCGCTACCTAGACATGGGCTTCGACAAGATCTACCTGCACAACGTGGGGCGCAACCAGGTCGAGTGGGCCGAAGCCTTCGGCCGTGAGGTGCTCCCCGGCCTCACCGCGTGAGTCGGCGCGTTGCACTCCTCGCTGGCGGGGTCGGCGGCGCAAAGCTTGGCGACGGCCTCTACCGCGCACTCCCGCGCGGTGAGTTGAGCATCATCGCCAACCCTGGCGACGACTTTGAACTGCATGGCCTCACCATCTGTCCCGACCACGACACGCTCCTCTACACGCTCGCCGGACTCGGCGACCGTGAACGCGGATGGGGGCTCGCTGGCGAGAGCTGGAACGCGCTCGACCAGTTCGGCAAGATCGGCGCACCGAACTGGTTCAAGCTCGGCGATCGCGACCTCGCCCTCCACATTCATCGCACGGCACTCCTTAAGGCGGGTGGCCGTCTCACTGATGTAAACCGAGAGCTGCAGCGGGGGCTAGGCCTTACCGACGCACCGATCCTGATGGCGACCGACGATCCGCTCCGCACCAAACTGCGCACGCCGGATGGCTGGATGGAGTTCCAGCCCTGGTTCGTTGGCGCACAGTCGAAGCCTGAGGTGTTGGAGGTTGCCTTTGATGGTGCCGCCACAACCCGCATCACACCAGAGGTTGAGCAGGCACTCAACGAGGCAGATCTCATTGTGATCGCGCCATCTAATCCAATGATCTCCATCGCACCGATCCTTGCGGTTGGCGGCATGAGTGAAGCGATCAGCGCCGCACGCGCGCGCGGCGTCCACGTGATCGGCGTCTCGCCGATCGTTGCTGGAAAGGCGATCAAGGGACCGGCCGACCGCATGCTCAGCGCCGCCAAACTCCCCTCCTCCCCAGTTGGCGTGGCGCGCGCGCTCCCCGGCCTCTTTGACACGCTGCTCGTGGAAGAGGCTGACCTGACGAGCGAGCTGCGCGCCGATCTTGTGCCACTCGTCGCAAACATCGTTGGTGCGCAGATCGTGATGCACGACGACGCCGCACGGCTCAGCCTTGCGCAGCGCCTCTTGCAGGCTGCGAGCGACGCTGCGTGATCACGGCGATCCTCCCCTTCCGCAGCGTTGCCGACTCCAAGCGGCGCATGGAGAGCGCTCTCAGCGAGCAGGAGCGGATGGAGCTCTCGGCGCGTCTCCTCGTCCGCACACTCGCCGCACTTCGCAACGCGCGCAGCATCGGACGCACGATCCTTGTCTCGCCAGATCCGTTGGCACGCGAACTTGCCCGAGCGGCTGGCGCTGAGGCAATTGACGATCACGGCGTGCCGCTCAACGAGGCGATCCGACTTGGACTCGACCGCGCCACCACGAGTGGCGCATCAGCGGCGCTCATCGTCCCCGTTGATCTAGCGCACGTCTCGGCGATCGCTATTGATGAGCTGACGGAAGCGTGGCGCGCAAGCGGGGCGGCGAGCGGCATCCTCCCAGCACTCGATGGCGGCACGGCGGCGCTGATCACTCCGCTCCCAACGAGCATGACCCTTCACTACGGCGAAGGGAGCGCAGCGCTACACCTGCGCGAACTCTCGGCGATCAACAGCAGCGTGCAGCAGCTCAACTCTCTGCTCGCCGCAGATCTTGACACTCCAGAAGACCTGAACGCCGTCACGGCTGCGCAACCTGGCGCTGATCACGATGGCTTGATCGCACTTCCGATTGATGGGCTCGGTGAGATCCAGCCGAACGACAACCTTCCACAGCTAATCGCAGAATCCGTCCAACGCTTCATCAGCAAACGCTCCCTTGGGCCACTCCGCGCCGATGACGTCATCAGCGTCACGCAGAAGATCGTCTCCAAGGCGGAGGGGGCGATCGTTGATCTCACCAGCATCACTCCACGACCAGAGGCGGTTGCGTACGCTGAGAGGTGGAAGCGCGACGCGCGACAGGTGGAGGTGGTGCTGCAGGAGGCGGTGCGTGTGGTGCGCATGGATCGCGGCGTGATCATCACCGAGACGGCACATGGCTTCGTCTTGGCAAACTCTGGCGTTGACGCGAGCAACGTTGGTCCGCGCAGTGGTGAGATCGTCACCCTCCTCCCGCGTGATCCAGATGCCTCCGCAACACGGATCCGCGCCGCCATCGCCGCGCGTACTGGCGTTGCACCAGGCGTGATCATCACCGACTCCTTCGGTCGCCCCTGGCGACTCGGCATCACCGACGTTGCGATCGGGCTCGCTGGGATCGCAGCGCTAGACGATCTGCGCGGTCAGCCAGACGCGGATGGTCGCGTGATGGCGGCCACTGTGCGCGCCGTCGCCGATCAGATCGCCGCCGCAGCGGAGCTCGCGCTCGGCAAGAGTGCCGGGCGCCCACTCGCCTTCATCCGCGGCGCGAAGCCAGCCCCCACGGAGACAGGGAGCGTCCGCGAGAGCCTGATGCCCCCCGACTGGGATCTCTTCCGCTGATCGCTCCGTGCGCTGATCGCTCCGCTCAGCAAGCGCCTACAATGAGGGCATGACAGAGAAGGGCTTCACGATCGACTTCGGCTCAAGCGATCCAGCCAGCACACCCGTTGCAGCCCCCGCAGCGAACGTCGCCGCCACCACTTCGCACTCCAAGTTGATGATCTTCGGCTCAGGCCCCGCTGGGCTCACCGCCGCCATCTATGCGGCGCGCGCGCAGTTGGCGCCAACGCTACTCGCAGGCTACGAACCAGGCGGACAGTTGATGCTCACCAGTGAGGTTGAGAACTTCCCAGGATTCCCAGAGGGGATCAATGGACCAGACCTGATGGCGAAGATGATCGCGCAGGCAGAGCGGTTCGGCACGGTGATCGTCAACCAAGATGTTGAACGCGTTGATCTCTCCAAGCGACCTTTCCGCGCCTGGAGCGCAGGTCGCGAGTTCACCGCCGATGCGGTGGTGATTGCAACGGGCGCATCTGCGATCTGGCTCGGACTTGAATCCGAGACGCGACTACGCGGACGCGGCGTCAGCTCGTGCGCCACCTGCGACGGCTTCTTCTTCAAGGGCGAAGAGGTAGCGGTGGTCGGTGGCGGCGACACCGCACTCGAAGAGGCGCTCTTCCTGACGCGCTTCGCCACCAAGGTGCACCTCCTCGTCCGACGCGACACCTTCCGCGGCAGCAAGATCATGGTGGCGCGTGCACAGGCGCACGAGAAGATCCAGATCCACTTCAATCGCGAAGTCGTTGAAGTGATCGGCGAGAAGAAGACCGAGGCGCTGGTGCTAAAAGATACGAAGAGCGGCGCAACGGAGCAGCTTGCTGTTGGCGGCCTCTTCGTGGCGATCGGCCATAAGCCGAACACCGAACTGCTCGGTGGTGCGCTACCAGTAGATGCCGCCGGCTACCTGCAGGTGAAGGAGCACAGCTCCGCATCCGCAATTGATGGTGTCTTTATTGCAGGGGATGTGCATGATCACCGCTACCGCCAGGCGGTCACCGCCGCCGGCGACGGCTGCCGCGCTGCGCTCGACGCTGAGCGCTGGCTCGCCGAACACGCCGTCTAGCTAACGCTCTTCGCCAACTCCAACCAGGATCGCCGCCGCCGTGCTGAGCGGCATCACGAGAAGCACCCCCGCAGTCCCTACAGCTGCCCGCACAATCTCTACCGCAATAGATTCGCTGCTGATGCGCGTAAGGATCTCTCCTGGTGCAATCATCGTGTACACAACGAGCGGGAGTGCTGCGGCAAAGTATGCGAGCGGCAGCGTGTTGATCACCGCCGCAATGTGCGCTCGGCCAACTCGCAGTGCGCGCAGTCCGATTTCACGGTTTGACGCTCGACGTGCACTCTGTCGAAGTTCGTCTACCGCCGCTACCTGCGTTGCTGCCACATCGTCAATAATCCCCATCGTGCCAATCAGCGCCGCCGCGAGGCCGATCCCCCGCAGGTCAACGCCGGCTCCTAGAAGCGGCAGCAGATTCAGCAGCTCAGGATCACCAGCGAACGGCGTGAAGGCGAGGAGCCTGTCAAGGAGCACTGAGAGGCCGCCAACGGCGATCAGGCTGGCGCCGATTCCAAGAATTGCTGCGGTTGATCTGCGACTGAAGCCTTCGGTCACAAGTGTGGTGCTCGTTCCAACGGTGAGCGCGATCCCTCCTGCGACTAAGAGCGGAGAGGCTCCTGATAGCAACGCGGGGAGGCCGAATCGAATGATCAGCAGGCCAGCAACGCAGAGTGCAAGGAGGGCGCGTGCGCCGCGCAGGCCCGCAACGAGAACCACGAGGAGAGCAAGCGCGATCGCCAGCAGCACGATGCCACCGCCTCGCGATCGATCTGCAACGGCATACTTCGCCCCATCGGACTCGCCGCCAAGATCCACCAGCAAGACCTCATCCCCTTTTGCGTACGGGATGGAGCCTGGCACCTCTTCGCTTTGATCGATCGCTGCAACGACGCTCTCCCCCTGCGCTGGGCCCTCAAGTAGCTCAACTGTGACGCTGCTGGAGTAGCCGCTAACCGGAGCGGTTGGCACCGTGGCGAGGCGCCCACGCAGCAGCGTTGAAGCTCCAGAGTTGACGGGGAGCGACCAGGGGCTCGGCAGGAGCGCCAGGACGAAGATCAGGAGCAGCCCCGCCACAAGCGGCGTGCCACGAAGGAGAGTCCGCTGCGCGGGGGATCGCTCAGTGCCTCGTGATGCCATGCGCGTACCTTACCCGCCTTTTACGAGGTGTTTACGTGGCAACCCTAGACTCCCCCTATGACAGAGAGTGCACACCAAGCCCCCAGTGCGATTCGACTCCTGCGCGAGCAGCAGGCGCTTGAGTTGGACTGGCCCGACGGACATCAGAGCCGATTCGCTGCGGTCGCCCTCCGCTGGCTCTGTCCATGCGCCTACTGCCGCGGTGAGGCGGGGCTCCCCGGCTGGCTCGATGCCAACCCTTCGCTCACCGAGCAGCAGACCACGCTGACTGGCGGGGAGCTCGTGGGAAGTTATGCGCTCTGCGCCTTCTGGGGCGACGGACACCGCACCGGTTACTACACCTGGACACTTCTGCGAAAGAACTGCTCCTGCGCAGACTGCCTCGGGCTGCAAAACCAGAGCAGCTGATGAGCGACGGACACCACGGCCAGAGCAGACACCCGGTCGTCAGTCGCGAGCTCTCCATGCTCGCTTTTAACGCACGCGTCTTGCACGAGGCGCAGGATCAGCGCACGCTACTGCTTGACCGCTTCAGGTTCCTCAGCATCGTCTCTTCGAACGTGGATGAATTCTTCAGCGTGCGCGTCTCTGGCATTCGCGAACAGATTGATGCAGGGCTGCGCGTGCCTGGTGCAGACGGCCGCACGCCACTTGAACAGATGCTCGCGATCCGTGAGTCGGCCGCCCTCCTTGCAGTAGCGAAGCAAGAGACCTGGAGAGGCCTCGTGAGTGAGCTCTCTGCTGCGGGGGTGCCGTTGGTTCAGTGGACCGACCTGGAAGAGGCGGTGCGAGAGCGCCTCTCCGCCCGCTTTACACAAGAGATCTTCCCCGTCCTCACACCACTCGCCGTTGACCCCGGGCACCCCTTCCCTTACGTCAGTAGCCTCAGCCTCTCGCTCGCCGTTCGCCTCAACGATCCAGAGCGGGGTGCAAACTTTTTTGCGCGAGTCAAGGTTCCGCAAATTCTTGGCCGGATTGTTGAAGTTGGCGACGGGCGCGTGCTCCTCATCGAAGAGCTGATTAAAGCGCACCTCCACGAGCTCTTCGCGGGACACGAGATTATTGACGCCTACCTATTCCGGATCACGCGCGACGCAGATTTTGAGGTTGAGGAGGGGGAGGCCGATGACCTCCTCGCAGCGATTGAAGAGGAGTTGCGACAGCGAAGATTCGGCAAGGTGATTCGATTGGAGGTGGAGGCAGGCATGTCCGAGGAGGTGCGCGCGCTCCTCCTTGCGGGCCTCTCGCTCAACGCTGATGCGCTTGCGGAAGTAGACGGCGTGCTCGACCTCACCGTTGGCGCAGAGATCGCCAGCCTCCCGCACCCCGAACTGCGGGCTCCCACATGGCAGCCGGTCACACCAGCGCGAATCACAGCGGCATCGCACGCCGCCGATGGCGCGCCAGATCTCTTTGAGGTGATTCGCGAGGGCGACCTCCTGATGCACTATCCCTACGAGAGCTTTGATGCGAGCGCGGAGCGACTCTTCCAGCAGGCGGCGTCAGACCCTGACGTCCTCTCCATTCGCGCCACGCTCTATCGCACTGGTGCAACCTCAAGTATCCCTGGACACCTTATCCAGGCTGCACGCGCGGGGAAAGAGGTTGTCGTCCTTGTGGAGCTAAAGGCGCGGTTTGATGAGGCGGCGAACATTGAGTGGGCGAGGCGACTGGAAGAGGCGGGGGCTCACGTCATCTATGGGATGAGCGGTCTCAAGACGCACTGCAAGGCCACGCTCATCGCACGGCGAGAGGAGGGGGGCATTCGGCGCTACGTGCATCTGTCAACAGGAAACTACAACCCAAAGACCGCACGCCTCTACACCGATATCGCCCTCTTTACAGCTGAGCAAGATTTTGGCAACGACCTGAGTGCTCTGTTCAACTACCTGACCGGCCTCTCGAAGCACGCCGAATACCAGCGCCTCCTCGTAGCGCCAACGCAGCTAAGGAGCGCCCTTCGGCAGCGCATTCTGGCGGCAACCGAGGAGGCGAAGCGGGGTGGCAGCCCGTACATCGCCGCTAAGGTCAACGCGCTCGTTGACGTGGAGATGATCGCCCTTCTCGATGAAGCGGCTGAGCACGGCGTGCGAGTGGACCTGATCGTCCGCGGAATGTGCGGGCTCCTCCCCGACCCAGCCCGACACGGTGATCGACTCCAAATCCGCTCGATCGTTGGCGAGTTCCTCGAGCACAGCCGCATCTACCACTTTGAATACGACGGCCGATCTGAATGGTTTGCGGGCAGCGCCGACCTGATGGACCGCAACCTTGATCGCCGCGTTGAGGCGCTCTTCCCACTTATCAACGCCGAATCGGTGCGACGCTGTGAAGAGGTGCTTGAGGTGCTCCTGGGCGACGTTCGCAACAGTTGGATCTTGCAACCGGACGGCGCCTGGCTGCGACTCGAAGAGATGGCGAGCAGCCACGAGAAGAGAGAGATGCGCTCAGCTTTCGCTGACTTCAAGCGCGTCGCAAGCGCCGCCGCGGAGTGAGCACGGCCCGCGAGAGGGAGCTCAAGTACCTCTATGCGTTGACGCAGACCCCGCAACTCCCAGAAGGCTGGTCACTCGGAGAGGAGGCGGCGCCTCTCACGTTGCAGGACACCTACCTCGACCACGCTGGGCTACTCAACGCGCGGGGCTGGTCACTACGTAGGCGTGCGATCAACGGTGGGGAGATTGGGTACACGTTGAAGCGCGGTGCTAGAACGGTCGGCGCACTCCACAACAGGGAAGAGGTTGAGGCCCTCGCTCGTAACGCTTCAGGCGCCACGAGCGCAAGTGCACTGCCAGCAGAGATCAGCGACCTCATCGTGGACGAGTTCGGCGCAGAGCTCACAACGCAACTACAACCAACCGTCACGCTAACCCAGCAGCGCCGCACCTGGCCGCTGATGCATACGGGAGTCACCGTTGCCATCTGCTCTATTGACCAGGTTCAGTCCGCGTCAGATGCGTGGAGCGAGCTTGAGATTGAATTCCTCACGTCGCTCGGCGAGGAGAAGGTTGCGCAGCTTGCGAAGGAGATTGACGACGCGCTGCGCAACGAGCCCGGAGTCTCCCCCAGCACCGAATCGAAGGCCGAACGTGCGCGAAGGCTAGCGCTGTGAGGTAACGAGCGAAGCGAGCGCGTTCCGCCAATCTGAACCGCCGAGCGCCTCAGCAATGATCACCCCTTCGCGGATCCCACCGCGATCCACCGAAAGGTTCGTCACATCAGTCTGCTTTAGGAGCGCCTCGAGGATCGTGAGCCCAGCGGGAAGGAGTCGTGCGCGTCGCTCAGAGAGGGCGAAGTTGGAAGAGATCTCAACAGAGGTGAGTGATGAGAGCCGCTCCCCCATCAGGGCAAGATCTTCCGGGCGAATGGAATGCGTGAGGAGGGTCTCGGGCACCAGCTTAAGGAGTCGAGTCGCAGTGCCTCCAACGAGTACAAGACGCCGTGCATCCGTAGCCGGCAGCGCCTGAAAGGCGTCATGCGCCTGCTCGCGTAACTCGCGCCACTCGCGCAACTTCGGTGGGTCGCTGTAGTTGACCCGCGCCATCAGCCGTGCCGATCCAATTGAGAAGCCGTGCGCCTCTGGCCGCTTCCCTGGAGCGAGGCTCACGATCTCCGTTGAACCGCCACCGATATCACCCACCAAGAGTGGCGTTGATCGATCGTGCGGGTGGATGAGACCGAGAACGGTGAGCAGGCCCTCCTCCTCATGCGAGAGCACAACTGGCTCAATTCCGACCTTGTTACGCAACGCCTTGAGCACATCACTCCGATCCTTTGCGCGACGCAGTGGTTCGGTAGCCACAACGGAGAGTGAGTGCGCACCGAGCCTCGTCGCTCGAAGATGGAAGCGCTCAAGCGCCTCAATCACATCATCTGTCCCCTTGCTTCCGATCTCCTGCCGCCGCTCTACGAGCCGACCGAGATCGGAGGGGATTGACTCATCGGTCAACGGGCTGAGCCGGACTCCATCGGTGATGGCAACCAGAAGGTGGATCGAGTTTGAGCCGATGTCCGCGACTGCGCCGATGCGGGGAGGCCTGGCGTTAATCGCGCGTTGATCTGCGGCGCTTCGCCTCACTGTAGGCCGTCGCGGGGTGGAGGCTAAATCGCTACGCTTCACCCTGGCATCCTAGCGGCACGCTACGATACGTGAGTAATCGGAGAGCCTAGGGGGGATGAGGATGAGCAACGAGCAAGAGCCTGGTCGCGTTGAGAACGAGATCAACGAGATCCTCGCACGCACATCAAGCGAAACGAGCGGGCCTGCGGCGCAGCAGGGTGCGCGCGATCCTCTTGATCGTGAGCTTCGCTCCATCAAGGAGATCATCGTCCGGATGGGGAGCCTCGCCGAAGTGGCGATCCGTGATGCGCTAAAGGCGCTCACAACCCATGACGCTGAACTCGCAGAGAGGATCATCGTCGGCGATCGAGCGATCAACGCCATGCAGCATGAGGTGATCTCAGCAATTACCACAACGATCGCTACGCAGAGCCCAGTTGCGCGCGACCTGCGCAACCTCCTCACCATGAATCACGTTGCGTACGAACTGGAGCGCATCGCCGACCATGCCTCGTCGGTGGCGAAGGTGGCGAAGCAGCTGGCACCAGAGCCAGCCCTGCAGCGCTATCTGCACCTCCCGGAGATCGGTGAGCTTGCCGCAGCGCAACTCCATGGCGTGCTCCTCGCCCTCGTTGACGCGGACGCAGTCCGTGCGCGCGAAGTTGCCGTGAGCGACGACCAGATTGATGCGCTCTATCGACAGTCGTTTGATGAGTGCGTCGCCCTCATGGAGGCCGACAAGGCGAATGTGGAGCGCGGCACGCGCCTCCTCTTCGCTGCGCACTACCTTGAGCGCATCGGCGACCGCACCACCAACATCGCCGAAGATATTGTGTACCTCGTCTCTGGCGAGGTGGAAGACCTGAATCCGTGAGCGCAGCGGAGGCACAGAGCGCAGCGCGAACCCTCTACCTGGTCCGGCACGCCGATGCTGGAGACCCTGCAGAGTGGATTGGTCCAGACGCAGAGCGGCCACTCAGCGGAAAAGGTGTCAAGCAGGTTGCTAGACTCGCCGCAACGCTCCTCGCCGCTGAGACGCGCTTTGATGCGATCCGTCACTCCCCTGCACGTCGCTGCGTAGAAACCGCAACGGTGCTCTCCGCAGCACTTGAGGTTGAGACTACGACAGATGATCGACTGGCGAACGGACCAACACTCTCTGACCTTGATCGGATGTTTGATCGAAAGGGAGTCCATCGACTCGCACTCGTTGGCCATGAGCCAAGCCTTAGCAAGATCCTCGTTGAGCTTACTGGCGTATCCGGGATCGCCGTTGAGAAGGGTGCGCTGATCAGAATTGACCTTCCAAACGGTGTTGCTGCTGGCGCTGGGCGCCTGATCAGTGTTGCGCCACCTTCGCTGCTCCGCGCACCGAAGGACGAGCGCTAGAGCGCCTCTCCCTCCACGCAAGCGGCGGTGAGTCCAGGATGCGCGAGGTGCTCCCGATCCGCGCGTAAGCGCAGCGTCCAGGTTGCAAGCTCAAGCCCCGCCGCTCTCACCTCGCGTGCGAGATCCGTCGCGAGCAGCCCCTTCTCAACTGAGAGGCCGCTCACGCCAAGGGCGAGTGCTTGATCGAGCAGGCTCGGCGTCACCTGCTCCACATTGAGCCAGAGTGGCCAGTTCGGAGCGCGTTCGCGAATCTTCCGCAGAACGTCCACATCAAAGCTGGAGAAGGTCACCCCATCTGCACCCTCGCCGCGCAGTTCACGAATCAGAGAGAAGAGCTTATCCCCTGGAGCCTCTTTCACCTCAACGTCGAGTAGGAGATCTGCGGGGAGTACGGCGAGTGCTTCGCGCAGTAACGGCACGCCGAGCGCACTCAGCGTCTCGCTGGAGAGCTCGCTAGCTGCACGCGGATCACCATATGTCCGGCGCAGCGTGGCGTCGTGCAAGATACATGGCACGCCATCCGCTGAGAAGCGAACGTCAAACTCCACGCCATCAAGTCCTGATCCAGCAACCGCCGCCAACGCCGCAAGCGAGTTCTCTTTCAGGTCGCCATGAAGTCCGCGATGTGCAAGGAGAGCAGGGCGACCGAGCTGCTCAGCTGCACCACCGATCGGTGAGCGACGCATTCGCTTGATCAGCGCGGTGGCAGACTGTCCATAGCGCCACTCATCGGGAGGAGAATCGTGAAGGTGGTCCCCACACCAATCGCAGAGTCCACTTCAATTGATCCACCGTGGCGCAGCACCGCGTGTCGAGCGATTGCAAGGCCGAGGCCTGTTCCCGCGCCACCAACCGATGCTTGCTCACCAGCGATACGTTCAACGGTGTAGAAACGTTCGAAGATGCGCGGGAGGTGGCGTCGCTCAATGCCGATCCCTTGATCCGAAATCTTGATTTGAACCGACTCGGAGCCTGTGCCACCCGCTGGCGTGGAGAGCTGAATCGTCACCACGCCCTCTGGTCGGCTGTACTTGACGCCGTTATGCGCAAGGTTCGCCATCGCCTGGCGTAGGCGATCACGGTCGCCGAGCACGATCCATGGCCCAGAGCCTTCGCTCTCAACGCGGATCGCTCCGCCATGCCGTGTTGCCACTGGGGCGAAGCGCGTGGCCACTTCGCTGGCTAGCTCAAGGAGATTGACTGGGGCGGAGCGGAGTGGGATTTCCCCCGCCTCGAGCGTGGCGAGGTCGAGCATCTCGTCAGCCATCTGGACGAGGTGCAGCACCTCCACCTCAATCTGGCTGGGGCGTTCGCGCGCGCCGCTC
>QWRJ01000040.1 GCA_003670475.1 Candidatus Limnocylindrus primus
CCCGGGGGCGGGGCGAAAGTTCCTCGCCGGCGTAGGTGCGCAGTACGACTCCGAAGTGGTCTACCACTCTGTGCGCGAAGATCTGCAGAAGCTCGGCGTGGTCTTCATGGGCACCGACCAGGGAATGAAGGAGTATCCAGAGATCTTCAAGAAGTACTTCGGCACCGTGATTCCCGCTGAAGACAACAAGTTCGCCGCGCTCAACTCCGCAGTCTGGTCTGGTGGTTCATTTGTCTACGTGCCGAAGGGCGTTGATGTGCCACTTCCACTGCAGGCCTACTTCCGCATCAACGGCCAGAACACCGGACAGTTTGAGCGCACGCTGATCGTGGTGGATGAGGGCGCCAGCCTTCACTACATTGAGGGCTGCACCGCGCCGAACTGGGCGACTGACTCCCTCCACGTTGCCGTGGTTGAGGTCATCGCGCTTCCTGGCTCCAAGGTGCGCTACACCACGATCCAGAACTGGTCGAACGATGTCTACAACTTGGTCACCAAGCGCGCGCATGCGCACGCTGGTGCAACGGTTGAGTGGATTGACGCCAACACTGGTGCACAGCTCACTATGAAGTACCCAGGGATCTATCTGCTCGGCGAGAAGGCGCACGCGGAGATCGTCTCCGTTGCCGTCGCCTCTAAGGGTCAGCGCCAGGACACGGGCGCCAAGGCGATACACCTTGCACCGAACACCACGAGTCGTATCGTAGGAAAGTCGGTCTGTAAGGATGGCGGTGTTGCAACGTATCGTGGCACCGTGAAGGTGGCCCCTGGCGCAACCGGCGTCACCACCAGCGTCCGCTGTGACGCGCTCATCCTTGATGAGGGGAGCCGCTCCGAGACGTATCCATACATTGATATCCAAGAGGACGACACCTCGATGAGCCACGAGGCCACGGTTGGACGCGTCTCTGATGATCAAATCTTCTACCTGATGAGCCGCGGCATGACGGAGAACGAGGCAACGAACCTGATCGTTCAGGGTTTCCTTGAGGTCTTCACCAAGGAGCTCCCAATGGAGTACGCCCTTGAGTTCAATCGCCTGATCCGCTTGGAGATGGAGGGGGCGCTCGGGTGAGTGCCGCCACGCCCGCCCGTCGCGGGGTTGCAGACCTTCCACTCAGTTGGGCGAACGAAGCGGAGCTGAAGCGCCTCGACGCTGCGCTCGGCGGGGCAAGCCAGCGTGCTGCAGCACTGAAGGCATTCAACTCACTCCCAACCGAGGCGAACCTTCTTTTCACTGGATACGTGGATCTGCGCTCCGCCGACCTTGAGGGCTCAACCCTCCTCGTACCGCCAGTAGTGATCAGCGAGCTTCCCGCGAGCGACCTCCCAGCAGGCGCCGCCGCACTGATCAGCATCTCTGCACGCGGCGTTGGTCTGCACCTTGGCGCCGAAGCGCGCGCCGCCGGACTCACCGTTGGGCCGCTCCCTGGCGGCACGCCACTCGCTGGCGCTGAGAGTGATCGCATGACGGCGCTGATCGGCGCCTGCTGGAACAGCGGGACGGAGATCAGCCTGCCGAGCGGCTCGATCACCGCACCAATCATTATCCGCATTGAGTCCCCAGCGCAGGGTGAGGCGCTCCTTGCGCGTATCGCCGTGAAACTTGGCGAGAACGTAAGTGCAACGATCAGTGAAGAGGTGACCGGCAGGAGTGCTGATAGCGGTAGCACCAGCGGCACTACGGCGCGCGCGCTTCTTGCCACAACCAGCGAAGTGACGCTCGGTAAGGGGGCGAAGCTCCGCCTCGCCTCAATCCAGGAGCTCCCAGAGGGCGTTGTCTATCTGCCAGTGCGCCGTCACGAATTCGGCGCGAACGCAGAGCTGCAGATCGCTGCGGCGCAGATCGGCGCGCGCCTGGTGCGTGGCCGCATTGATCACCAACTCACAGGAAACGGATCAAAGGTTCGCCAGGTTGAGGTGGTCTTTGCTGGTGCTGATCAGCTGCACGATCTCACCACCTACAGCCTTCACGCTGGCGAGAAGACGGTGGGCGATCTGCTCGCCAAGGGGATCTTCGCAGGGAAAGCGCGTGGATTCGTCAAGGGTGTCACCACCATTCCGCGATCTGGCCGTGGCACCAACTCATATCTCGGTGAGTTCGGCATGCTCCTCTCCAAGACGGCGCGAAGCGTGGCGATCCCATCACTCTGGATTGACCAACCAGACTGCGAGCGCGCCGCGCACGGCAGTTCTGTTGGGCCAATTGATCCAAATCAAATCTTTTATCTTCGGGCGCGCGGCCTCACCGAGGCCGAAGCGCGACGCACCATTGTCATGGGCTACCTCGAACCAGTTGTTGCGGCACTCCCACTTGAGGAAGAGGCGGATCGACTCCGCGAGGTGCTCGCCGCAAAGCTCGATGCCGCCTTTGCCGCACAGTTGGCGGCGGCAGCCACCGCGGCGTAACCTCAGCTGGTGCTGCACGAACGACTCTTCCCCACGTCTGAACTGGCCGACGGTACGGCGCGCCTCGCCTGGCCGAACGGCAAGGCGATCCTGGTGGTCAACCGCGGCGGCACCCTCTATGCCGTGGATGGCGTCTGCACGCATGAGTACTGCGAACTTGATCGCGGCTTCATCGCTCCGGCTGGCGCAGCAACGCCGACCGTCACCTGCCCACTTCACCTTTCACGCTTTGACCTGACCACGGGCCTCCCGCTCGACCCACCGGCAGAGGCGCCGCTCGCGGTTCACACGGTGAGCGTGGATGCAGAGGGTTGGGTCGTCCTCGAGGGCGTCTAGCGCGACGCGCTACGATTCACGCATCGGCGCGCTGCGCTGAGAGGCGAGAGGGAGGGGCCATGCAGGAGATCAAGGATCGCGCCGCAAGCCTCGCTGGGCTCGCCTTAGAGCGCGATGCGATCTACCTCTACGACAGGCTCGCCGCGCTCGAGAAGGATCCGCAGCGCAGGGCCGCATTCGAATCAATTGCGGCGAGCGAGCGTCGCCACGCCGCCATCTGGGAGGCGAAGCTCATCTCGCTCGGCGAACATCCGCCGGTCGCCGCGCGCCCGAGCTGGCGCGTCCGTCAGATTGCGATCCTTGCGCGGCTTTTCGGCACGCGCGCTGTCAGTGACGCGGTGAAGGCGCTGGAGGGCTTTGAAGAGGAGGTCTACGGCGCGCACAGCGATGTCGCCGAAGTGCATGAGATCGCCAAGGATGAGGCGAAGCATGCCGAGATCTGGCGCGACCTTGACGTTGCACATAAGACGCAGGGGGTTGGTGCGTACCGCGCCGCCGTGGCGGAGACGCAGGCGCGCGAACCGTGGCACCGCTCAGGTGGCGGCGGGACGCTGCGCGCCTCCATCTTCGGTGTCTCAGATGGCTTGGTAAGTAACGCGGCGCTCGTCTTCGGCATTGCCGGCGCAACCAGTACCGGCCAAGGATCGTTTGTGGTGCTTGCTGGCGTTGCGGGACTCCTTGCCGGTGCCTTTAGCATGGCGGCGGGGGAGTACGTCTCCATGCGCAGTCAGACCGAACTGCTGGAACGACAGATTGAGTTGGAGCGCGCCGAACTTGAGGCGATGCCTGAAGAGGAGGAGAAGGAGATCGCGGCGATCTATCGCGGACGTGGATTCGGGGAGGCTGAGGCTGCGTCGATCGCGAAGCAGCTGATGTCCGATCCGAAGGTTGCGTTGGAGACGAAAGTGCGCGAAGAGCTGGGACTCGATCCGGAGGAGCTCGGCTCGCCGTGGGGTGCGTCAATCGGCTCGTTCTTTTCGTTCGCCGTTGGCGCCTTTATCCCACTCCTTCCATTCATCCTACTCAGCAGTGGCACAGCGCTACTGATGAGTATCGTGCTCACCAGCCTCGCCCTCTTCGGTGTTGGCGCGGCGGTGAGCCTCCTCACCGGACGCTCTGCGCTCTACTCTGGCGCGAGGCAGTTAGGAATTGGCGCCGCAGCGGCGGCGATCACGTATCTCGTTGGAAGCCTGATCGGCGTCAACGTCTAGATGCTGCCACTACCGCCAGACTCCATTCTCTTCTCTATTGGCCCGCTCGCCATCCGCTGGTATGGACTGCTCTACGCCGTTGGCCTTCTCGTTGCGTATCAGTTCATGGTGCGCGAGGCGAAGCGTCGCAAGCTGAACGCAGATTTGATTGCCAATGGCCTGATCATCATCTCGATCGCCGCACTGATTGGCGGTCGCCTCTATCACGTCATCGACGCGTGGGACCGCTATTCGGCGAATCCTATCGGTGCGCTGATTCCGCCGTATGAAGGGCTCGGTGCGCCGGGCGGCCTCATCACCGGCACGATCGCGCTGGCTGTCTTGCTGCGCCGCTGGCGCCAGTCACCGTGGGGTTGGGTTGACGTTGCTGGACCTGCCATCCTGGTGATGCAGGCGATCGCACGATGGGGGAACTGGTTCAACCAGGAGCTCTACGGTCTCCCCACCGATCTGCCGTGGGGGCTCGCTATTGATTGTGCGCATCGCACCGTTGCAACCAGCTGCAGCGCGATCGGTGAAGGCGCCCGATTCCATCCACTCTTCCTCTACGAGTCACTCTCTGGTTTTGCTGGCGCCTTGGTGCTACCAGCGCTTGGCGAGCGGCTCAAGAAGCGCGTGACACCTGGGCTAATCGGTCTCTCGGCTATTGCTTGGTATGCGGTGACGCGCCTCCTCTTTGAGGGACTGCGCCTGGAGAACTGGAAGGTTGGCGGCGTCCCTACGGCCTACCTCGTGATGGGTGGCATCCTGCTGGTCACGCTGCTGATCGCCGCAGCGCGCGTCCGATCGGCGGCGCCTGCCACAGCACGCAGGCCAGCACGCAGGAAAGCGCGCACGACGGCGAAGCCGAAGCGGCGTAGGATCTAGCGAGCGGCAGAGAGCAGAGCGGAGGGGATATGGCAGGGATTCAGCGACGTAAGGTCACCGTCATCGGCGCAGGGAATGTTGGCGCCACCACCGCACAGCGCATCGCCGAGTCCGGTCTCGCCGATGTGATCCTCGTTGACATTGTTGAGGGGCTTCCGCAGGGGAAGGGGCTCGACCTCGCCGAAGCGGCGCCAGTGATGGGGCATGACGCCCGCATCATCGGGACGAACGATTACGACGACACGAAGGGCTCCGACATCATCGTGGTGACGAGCGGCATCGCCCGCAAGCCAGGGATGAGCCGCGACGATCTGATCAACACCAACGCGGGGATCGTCCGTAGCGTTGTCAGCGAAGCGGCGAAGCGCTCACCGGACGCCATCTTGGTGATCGTGACGAACCCTCTGGATGCGATGTGCCACGTTGCGCTGAAGGCTTCGGGCTTCCCGAAGAAGCGTGTCATCGGCATGGCCGGCACGCTCGACTCGGCGCGCTTCCGTCACTTCATCGCAACGGAGACGGGGGTCAGCGTGGAAGATGTGCGCGCCTTCGTCCTTGGCGGACACGGCGACACGATGGTGCCGCTCCCGCGCTACTCAGCCGTTGGTGGTATTCCGCTACCAGAGATGCTGAGCGCCGAACGCATTGAGGCGATCGTCAAGCGCACCCGTAGCGGAGGCGCAGAGATCGTCGAGCTCCTCAAGACGGGGAGCGCCTTCTACGCGCCAGCCGCCGCCACCTTTGAAGTGGTGGAGAGCATCCTGCTCGATCGACGCCGCCTGATCCCATGCGCCGCCTACTTAGAGGGCGAGTACGGCGTGCAGGGGCTCTACGTTGGGGTGCCGGTGGTGATCGGTGCGAGCGGCATTGAGAGGATCATTGAGATCACGCTGACTCCAGAGGAGAGCGCCGCCTTTAAGAAGTCGGCCGATGCGGTGCAGGAGCTCGTCGCGCTTCTCTAGTTGCCACGGGAACTAAAGCCAGCGGGAACTAGAACCAGCGAGTGGTGACCACCTTCTTCGTGGTGTAGAACTCCACCCCGTCGCGTCCTGTTGCGTGCAGGTCGCCGAAGAAGCTCTTCCTACGGCCGCTGAAGGGGAAGAAGGCCATTGGCGCCGCTACGCCCACGTTGACGCCGAGCATCCCAGATGTTGCACGGCGCTTGAACTCACGCGCCGCCTTTCCAGAGGCGGTGTAGATGGAGGCGGCGTTGCCGTACTCGTTCGTCTCCGCCATCAGGCGCAGCGCTTCGTCGAGATCCTTTGCGTAGAGGACGGAGAGGACGGGTCCGAAGACCTCCTCGCGCGCGAGCGGGGAGTTCTCTTCAATGCTGAGCATTGTTGGACCAACGAAGAAGCCCTTCGCTGGGCCCGTGCCACGCCCGTCGCGAATCATCTTGGCGCCGGCGGCGACCCCTTCATCAACGAGGTGATGAATGCGTTCACGCGCCTCGCCGCGGATCACTGGGCCGAGTGAGACCCCTTCGTCAAGGCCGAAGCCCATCTTTAGCGTATCGGCGTACTCCACAAGCTTTGGAAGGAGTCGCTCGCGTGCCTCGCCAACGACGGTGAGGACGGATCCGGCGAGGCAGCGCTGCCCCGCATTGCCGAATGCAGACTCAGCAATATTCGGGACGCTCTGCTCCAGTACCGCGTCTGGCATGGCGACGATGTGATTCTTTGCGCCGCCGAGTGCCTGCACGCGCTTTCCGTTCTTAGCGGCGGTCTCGTAGACGATCCGCGCCACGCGTTCGGAGCCGACGAAACTGATCGCATCAACTCCAGGGTGGCTGATCAGTCCGGTCACCGTCTCCACGGCGCCGTGCACCAGGCTGACGACACCGGTTGGAATCCCCGCCTCTTCGCAGATCTCCACGATGCGCTGCGATGAGAGTGGCGTGCGCTCGGATGGCTTCAGGATGAAGCTGTTTCCGCAGGCGATCGCGAGTGGGAGCATCCACATCGGCACCATGAAGGGGAAATTGAATGGGGTGATGCCGGCGACTACGCCAACAGGGAAGCGCACCATCTCCGAATCAATGCCGCGCGAGACCTGGTCAAGGTTCTGGCCCATGAGCAGTGTCGGCGCGCCGCAAGCGAAGTCGACCACCTCAATGCCACGGCGAACCTCGCCGGTCGCATCGGAGAAGACCTTCCCGTTCTCGGTGGTGACCAACTTGGTGAGCGCCTCGCGATTATCTAGGAGCGCTTCGCGCAACTTGAAGAGGTAGGTGTCGCGCTCAGGTGGTGGCATCTCGCCCCACTCAAAGGCGGCGGCGCGTGCGCCGGCTACGGCGGCGGCAACGTCGGCGGCGTTAGAGAGGGGGACGTGCGCCAGGATCTGTTCTGTGGCCGGGTTGGGGACGGCCAGCGTCTCGTTAGAGGAGGATGCGACCCAGCGCCCAGCGATGAAGTTCTTCAGCGTCTCAGGCGCCTTCTGCGCGGCTAGGTGCTCAATGTTCATGGGCATAGCGGTATTCTGCCGCAGGGTTAGAAGTTGTGCCGCAGGGCGCGGGAGTGGC
>QWRJ01000041.1 GCA_003670475.1 Candidatus Limnocylindrus primus
CTCGATCACGACGCGTGCAACGCTGAAGAGGAGCCCGCCAGCGCTGAGCAGAATCAGCAGCAGGTCGGCGCGTCCGAAGCGCGAAGGTCGCAGCGCCGTGGCGGGTTGCAGCCGTGACGGGAGGCGAACGGCGCGGACCTCAAGGGCGGTGGCAAGGCGCGGGACGGCACGGATCGCCGCATCAAAGAGGTCGGCAAGCAAAAACGGGTCAACGCCACGCTTGGCCAGGCGGCGAATGGCGCGACGCTCGCGCGCCTCACTCATCAGTGGCGGGAGCGTTGCGGCGCTCGTCAGAAGTGTCAGCGTTGGCGCGAACGGTGCGCGCAAATGTTGCATGGCGGCATCGGCGAGGCGGAGCGGTTCGAACGGTCGCAACAAGACGAGGCTCCCTGCGGCGAAGGCCACAAGTCGCACCCCCGCGCCGAACGCCGCCTCTGGCGTTGCGCCGCCGAGGAGATTCGCAAGCACCATTCCAAATATCGCTGGCACTAACGCGGCGGCGAGTCGGAGCGTAGAGATCAGTTGCACCCCAGAGCTCCAGGCAACGATGAGTGCGGGGAGGGCAACAGCACCTTGCGCCAGCGCCGTTGCTGGACTGATCAGCGAGAGGAGAAACCAGAAGACGGCGAGACCGAACCGTGTGAGCGGATTGCTGACGCCAAGTAGCCGCTTCACTGGCGCTGGTGTGAGCAGTTCGCGCGCCAGCTCAACACCTCGCTCAGCGAGTGGCTGCTCTATTGACTCTTCAGCACGAGCCGTACCTTCAGGGTGCTGCAGCGCGCGGGCGTGACGCATCTGCAGACGCGCATCATGCGTTGCCACCAGGAGTGCAACGCCGCGCGCCGCAAGGTTCGCCAAGAGCGCGCTCACGCGCGCCGCCGCCTCGTCATCAAGGCCGAGTGTTGGCTCATCCACAATCAGCAGGTCCGGTTCGGCGGCGGCCGTCACCACCAGCCCCAGGCGACGCCGCTCACCATCTGAGCAACGCGCGGCGGAACGATCCAGCAGATCTGCAACGTTGAGCGCCGCGGCAACTTCTGCGGCGCGCTGCCACTCACCTGCTGGCAAGAGCTCATGCACTGAGCGCGCGCCAAGGAGCAGCCCAGGATCCTGCGGCGCATAGCGAATACGGGACACCGTGACGTGCCGTTCACCCGCATCAGCGCTAAGCGTTCCCGCAGCAAGGGCGAGGAGTGTGGACTTCCCACTCCCCGTCTTACCGCGGACTAACAGCAGCTCACCTGCGTGCAACGTGGCGCTCACCCCGCCAACTCCGTGGCGCGCCGAACTTGCGGCAGCGAAGAGTTGCAGTACCACCACTCCACGCTCCCCCGCCGGCTGCGCTGCAACATCGCGCTGACCCTCTGCGCGAACAGTGGGGGGCTCCACTCCGGGAAGTTCTACAACGCGGCCGCGATCAAGGTGGAGGCGTACCGTAGCGGCGCCGAACTGCATCACGTCGTGGGTCACGATCACGCGCGTCGCACGCTGCTCCATCAGCAGTGCGGCGAGGGCGCCCGCACGTGTGGCGTCGAGTCCGGCGAGCGGCTCGTCGGCGATCACGAGTCCGGGTGTGGAGACGAGTGCGGTGGCGACAGCCGCCTGGGCGCGCTCTCCACCGCTGAGGCTCGCCACGTCGCGTTCCGCCGCGTCGCTCGGGAGGCCGGCGGAGGTGATCGCCGCGTGGGCACGCGACGCAAGAAGTTCGGCAGGCACGCCGCGCGACTCGAGTGGGAGCGCCACATCATCTAAGAGTCGCGGCAGCGCGTGGCGCGGCGCGGGTCCGGCGGCGACGAAGCCGAGCGGCCCAAGGAGTTCGCGCGGTACGCCAGCCGCACCCTCCGCTGCTGCGGCAACAAGATCGACGCCGCCCACGCGCAGCGTGCCGCGCAGCGTCCCGGGGAGGAGGGTGCCGAGGAGTCCAGCAATCGCCGCGGCGAGCGTGCTCTTCCCCGCACCAGACGCGCCGCTAATCAGCAGCGTCCCACCAGCTGGGACAACAATGCTGCTGCCACGCAGATCTAACGTTGGCGCGTCAGCGCCAGCGGGTTGCCAGACCAAATCAGCGATTTGAATGTCCGGGAGTGTGAACTGTTGCGACTCAGGCACCGATCACGCCGAGTGCGCCGCTCCTCCGCAGGGCGCGATGGAGCACCAGTGCGCCACCACCACCGAGCAGCGCGCCGCTAACGACCATTGCGGCGGCGAGCGCGGCGGCGTACCCCGCATCAACACCGGCGAAGTAGAGCGGCAGATCATGCAGCGCCATACCAACACCAGATGCGGCACCAGCGAAGATCATCACCGGCCAGCCCCAGACGCGATAGCCGAAGAGCGCAAAGACCAGCTCCGCGCCGAGTCCCTGCACCGCGCCAGAGAAGAGCGCGTCGATCGACCACTGACTCGCGAGCAGGAAGGAGACGGATGCCGCGATCAGTTCACCAGCGAGCGCGGCGCCGCGTCGCTTGATGAGGAGTCCAGCCAGTGGCCCCGCGATCACCCAGGTGCCAGCAAGCAAGAGGTATTGCAGCGGAAGGACGAGCGCGAAGAGTGGCGTCAGCGCACCCCAGATCAGATTCCATCCGGCGAAGAGTGCGCCGCAGGTGATCCCGATCACGGAGAGTGCAACCAAGTGCATCAGACTCCACGTTTGCATCATGCTCCCTCGCTGACGAGCAGCGCCCCTGCATGGAGCTCAATGGTGAGATCGCCGAGACTCTCATTAGAGACGCCACGCGTGCTCCCACTCGTCAGGAGTTCGTCGCGCAGTGGCCAACGCAGCCCTTCGGTTGTGACGCGTGCGTCGGCGCCCCATGGAACGAGCGAGATGATTGCACCTGGTCGCGCGCTGATGCTGCAGCGCACTGGCGCAACGAGCAGTTGGATGCGACTCGTTGCATCAAGAAGTGACAGCTTCACGCCGCGCGCACGTGGGTGTGCCAGGAGCGAGATGGTGCCGAGCGCGTGATCGCTGCGCCCACCACTGGAGCCGAGCGCGCCAAGGATCACGATCTCCGTTGCGCCAGCATCGAGTGCGGTGAGGAGGGCGAGTTCGGTGTCGGTGGCGTCCTTCTCTTGGGGGAGGCGCTCAACGCGCACGCCGCGCGCGGCAAACTCCTCCACTTCACTGGCGGTGAGGGTGTCAAAGTCGCCGATGATCTGATGCAGCGGCAGGGCGAGCGGCGCTGCGGCGCGCGCGCCGCCATCCGCACCAATCACAAGATCGGCGCGCTCCCAACCCGGCCAAGCAGCGCTGAGCGCGCGCGGGTCGGGTTGATCGCCACCGGCGAGAATGATTGCGCGCACGTGCCCTCGCTCTCTATCGCGCGGGGCTCCTGCGTTCTCCCTTCGCCGGCATGACCCGGATCAGGTTCGTAGGGTCACGGGCTCTCCCGTTTCTCAGCGCCTTCAGGCGCTCCCCTGTCGCGATGCGGTGATTCTAGCGCGTTCGCGCGACGAGGTAGCCGTCAACCCACGCCGCGACCGATTCGGCGTGTTCGTGCGCGTCGGCTTCATGAAGGAAGCGGTCGGGGTGGAAGAAGGGCGACTGCACGCCGATCGCGTGCACGCCAGCGGCGCGCGCCATACGCACGTCATCCAGTGTGTCGCCGAGGTAGGCCGCCTGGTCTGGTGTTGTGGCATGACCGAGTGCGGCGAGTCCGCGTCGCAGTGGCTCAGGGTGCGGCTTCTGCTCGGCAATGTCGTCGCCATAAACAACGGCGCCCAACAGGTCGGCCACACCGGTGCGCTTCAACTGTCCGGCGACCACCTTCCGGTCGCCCGCGGTCACAACACCAATTGGAATCCCAGCGACAACGAGTCGCTCAAGCGCCGGTCGCGCGCCGGGGAGGAGCTCCGCCTCATGCCCCTTATATGCCGCATGCCAGAGGCCAGCCGCCCCCTCAATAAGGTCAGGTGGGATGCCGAGCGCCGCGTACATCAGGCGCCAGTTTGGTGAGTAGTGCTGCCCGTAGAGTTCGCGGCTGAGCGGCGGGAGTCCGATCGACTTGATCACCTCCACGTTCGCCTCATACACGTGCTCGGCGGTATCAATCAACGTGCCGTCCCAGTCGAAGAGGATCGCTTTCATCGGCTCATCGTACGCCGCGCGTAGAATCACGGAATGACCGAGCGTGCCGCCGCCCCGATCCCCTCAGGCGCCGCAGAGCCGCGCAGCCTGATCACGAGTTTCCCTGGTGGCCTGCGCGTGCGCGCAACCTGGGGGAGCAGCGGTCAGGCGACCGCCGTCTTCGCCCTCTCCGAAGCTGGTGCATCGCTGGTGGATCACGGCGCACTCGGCGCTGGTGCCGAAGAGGATCCGAATCGACTCTGCCGCATGGAGATGCGTATTGAGCATCCGGGCGGCGCATGGGCGGTGCGTCTCGCCTCCGTCATCTATGACGAGCCGCGCGCCATTCACTGGGACGAAGGGGCACTCTTTGTTGTGGGCTACGGCTTCACCGTCTACGCCTTTGCATCGCGTAGCGGAGAGATGGCCTGGTTGCACCAGACAGGCACACCCGTGGTGGCGCTGATGGCATCGCCGCGACTTGAGCACGTCATTGTGCAGAGCGAGGTAGAGACGTGGGCGATTCGCGCCGATGGTGAGGTGCGCTGGCGCTTGGCCCATACCGACGTTGTTGGCGCCGCTGAACTGCTTGGCGGGCAGCTGATCCTCACCAGCATCTCTGGCGCAACGCAATCGATTGATCCTGCAACTGGGCGGGCGCTGACATGAAACGAGCACTCCGATGAACGGCGCGCTGCTGCTTGCTAGCGGTGCGCTCCTCATCGCGCTCTCCATCTGGAGTAGTCGCCGTGGTGGCACACGCACACGTGCGGCACGCCTGATGGCGGGCGTTGCGCCCATCTCACCGCGCGAGGCGCTCCTCGTTGGCGACGGGCACTACCTTGCGGTGAGCGGCAACATTGACGCTGCTGAGGCGTTCGAAGATGAGAGCCACCGACCGCTCGTTTACCGACGCGAACGCGTCCTGATTGCCGATGGCTCGACGTGGCGCGAGATTGAGCGCGTGGTCCGCAGCGTGCCGTTTGTCATCAGTGATGGCGATCACTCGCTCGCTATTGATGCGGCGCAACTTGGCGATGGACTCGTCGTCATTGAACGGCAGTGGGATGGAAGCGTGGCGGAGCTCGCCGCAGCGCACCGCGACTACCAGGACCCTGAGAGTGCGACGCTCGTGGCACAACTCGCCACCGCAGCACCAACGACCGGTGCGCGCGTGATCCTGGAGCAGATCAGCACGCTCGATCGCGGCACCGCCGCGGGGCTGCTGCGTGACGGCGCGCTCACCGCAGGCGGCGCCGGACAGCCGCTCGTCCTCACCACACTCGATCGACGTGAGGCGCTCCGCATCTTGGGGAGTGGCCAGCGAGCGAGTCTCGCCGCTGGCCTGCTGACGCTCCTCCTGCTGATCGCGGGCCTCCTCCTCTTTGTCATCGGCAGCGCCGCACTGCTGAGCGAGGCGACGAGCGGAGCGGGTGCCGCGCTGTCACCGAGTCCCGCGCCAGACCCGACAGCGGCAAGTGGCGAGTCGGGAGATGCGCGCAACGGTGGCGTTGCGACTGGGCCTGGCGGACTGGCGGGGCTTCTCAGCGCACTCGCCCTCCCGTTTGCCGTAGGGGCGCTGATTGCCTTCGTTGTGAGCGTCGTCGTCCGCGCACGCCGCAGGGCGACTACGATGCGCCCATGAAGCCATATGACGTTGCCGCGATTCGCGCGCGATTCCCATCCCTCGCCAACACCCTCCCGGACGGTCGCCCGATCGCCTTCTTGGACGGACCAGCCGGGACGCAGGTGCCACAGAGCGTCATTGACGCGTATGCCGACTTCTTCCTGCGCGCCAATGCGAATAACGGTGGCCTCTTCAGCACCTCCCGCGCGCAGGGTGAAGGTGAAGATGCAGCGCACCGCGCCGCCGAGGATCTCCTTAACGCACCAAAAGAGAGCGTCAAGTTCGGCGCCAACATGTCCACGCTCAACTTCCAACTCTCGCGCTCCCTCGCGCGCGAGCTAAAGGCTGGCGATGAGGTAATCGTCACGCAACTCGATCACGACGCGAACTACAGCCCGTGGCGCCTCCTCGCCGAAGATCACGGGCTTGTCTTGAAGACGATCCGCCTGAACGCGGCCGACGGGACGCTCGACATGGAGCACTACGCGTCGCTCCTTGGTCCGCGCACCAAGATCGTGGCGACCGGGATGTCCTCCAACGCGCTCGGTACGATCAATCCAACGAAGAAGATCGTGGAGGC
Source organism: Candidatus Limnocylindrus primus (assembly GCA_003670475.1). Lineage (GTDB taxonomy): Bacteria > Chloroflexota > Limnocylindria > Limnocylindrales > Limnocylindraceae > Limnocylindrus. The sequence continues at coordinate 6,277 of QWRJ01000041.1, forward strand.
GGCACATGCGGTTGGTGCGCTGACCGTCCTTGATGCTGTCTGCAGCGCGCCGCACTACCCCGTTGATGTGCAGGCGCTCGACACCGACTTCCTCCTCTGCTCGCCGTATAAGTTCTACGGCCCGCACGCTGGTCTCCTCTACGGGAAGCTGCCGCTCCTTGAGCGCTTCGGTCGCTATAAGGTGCGCCCCGCACACGATCTCTGGGAGACCGGGACGCCCGCCTTTGAAGCGATGGCGGGCGTGACGGCGGCGATCAACCACATCGCCTGGATCGGCGCCGAGTTTGGCGACCCTGCAGATCAGGCGCCGCTCAGCGGTCGCCGCGGCCAGCTTCGCGCCGGACTGAAAGCGATCACGCGCTACGAGACCGAGCTTGTGCGCCTCCTCCTTGATGGTGTTGACCAGATCAGCGGCGTGCAGGTGCGCGGCATTACCGATCGAGCGCGACTGAACGAACGCACCTCGATCGTCTCGTTCACGATGGACTTCGCCACGCCAGACGAAGCGGCGGAGCATCTTGGGAACGACGGCATTCAGGTCTGGAGCGGCGACTTCTACGCGCCGAACGCCATTGACGCCCTCGGCCTCACCGAGAAGGGCGGTGTGCTGCGCACTGGGCTGATGTCGTACAACACTGCAGACGAGGTGCAACGACTTCTCACCTCACTCAAGGCACTCGCCGCATCCACGCGCTGATCATGCGCGCGCCGATCATCCTGATCACCGTTGCGGATCACGATGCCGATCTTGATCCAGCACGCGTCGCGCTCGTCAACGCCCGCTACGCCGACGGCATCCGTCGCGCCGGTGGACTACCGATCCTGATCTCATCGAACGCAACC
>QWRJ01000042.1 GCA_003670475.1 Candidatus Limnocylindrus primus
CCAATCACGACGTGGATCTTCCCTGGCCAGGGTTCGCAGGCGGTCGGCATGGGCAACGAGGCCCTCGCCGCCTCCCCCGCCGCACGCGCCGTCTTGGCCGAAGCGGAAGAGGCACTCGGCGAGAAGATCGGCGCACTCATTGCCTCCGGCCCAGCCGAGGCGCTCGAGCGCACCGAACAGGCACAGCCCGCAATCCTGATCATCTCCATTGCACTCCTTGAGGCGGCGCGCGAACGTGCCGCGGCGCGCGGCGAAACGCTTGCGACCCCGATCTTTGCCGCCGGGCACTCCGCTGGGCAGTACGCCGCCGCCGTTGCGGCGGGCGCGCTCAGCATTGGCGACGCGGTGAAGCTTTCGCGCAGGCGCGGCGAACTGATGCAAACATCTGGCGGCGGACGACCTGGCGCCATGGCGGCGATCCTCGGGCTCCCCGAGACCGAAGAGTCGCGCATCGTCGCCGAAGGTGCGGCGCACGGCGTACTCGTCTTGGCGAATCGCAACTCTCCGGGGCAGATTGTCCTCTCCGGCGAAGTTGCCGCCATTGAACATGCCGTTGCCGCCGCATCCGCAGCTGGCGCAAAGCGCGCCGTACGGCTACAGGTGAGCATCGCCAGTCACTCACCACTGATGGAGGAGGCGGCGGCGGGGATGCGCGAAGCACTCAGCGCTGTCACCGTCCATGACCCAAAGATCGCGATGCTCGCCAACGCGACGGCAACGCCGATCCGCACCGCCGCGGAGCTGCGCCGCGAACTCTCCGACCACCTCACAACGGGCGTTGATTGGACCGCCGCAATTGGCGCAGCCGCCGCTGCTGGAACCCAGCGCTACGTTGAGGTTGGCTACGGCCGCGTCTTGAGCGGTCTCGTGAAGCGCATCCAATCGGCAACTGGCGCCGAGGTCCTCTCCATTGATGAACTCCCGAGCAGCGCAAAAACAGCAACGACAACAGCGGCCGTAGCGGGCTAGGAGGCGAGATGCGCGATCCAGATCACACGCGACGCGTCGTCATCACCGGTCTCGGCATCGTCTCGCCAATCGGTAACGACATTGCCGCCGCGTGGTCGTCACTCACGGGAATGAAGAGCGGCCTTGATCGCATCACGCACTGGGATCCAACCGCATATGCGCCGTACGTTGTTGCTGGCGAAGTGCGGGACTTTGATCCCGCCGCCTGGCTGGATGCGAAGTCAGTGCGCCGCACCGGTCCGGAAATTCACTGGGGTGTTGCCGCCGCAAAGCAGGCACTCGCGCATTCAGGTCTGGAGATCACCGACGGAAATCGTGAGGAGATCGGTGTGGTCTTCGGTTCTGGTGCTGGTGGGCAGGGACTCTTCATTGAGAACCAGATGGCCTGGAAGGAGAAGGGTCCGCGCAGCGTGGCGCCAACCTTTATCGCGCACGGCTTGGTGGACAGCACCTCCGGCATGATCGCCATTGAGACGGGTGCGGTGGGACACAACATGGCGGTCGTCTCCGCCTGCGCCACAGGCACCCACGCGCTAGGCGAAGCGGTTGAGGCGATCAAGCGCGGTGACGTGACTGCCGTCATCTCAGGCTCCACGGAGAATCCACTCATTGAGGTGGCGCATATCGGCTTCATGAATATGCGCGGCTTAGGCGCGCCACGCGATGGCGAAGGGCCGAGCTCCACCTCGCGACCGTTTGACCTAGACCGCGCCGGCTTCGTCTTGGGCGAGGGTGCTGGCGCCTTCATTGTGGAAGACCTTGAGCATGCCAAGGCGCGCGGCGCAACAATTTATGCAGAAGTCGTCGGCTACGGTTCGTCCGCCGACGCGCACGACATGATCCAGCCGATTGAGGGGGGCGCCGGCGCGGCGCGCTCCATCAAGTGGGCACTGCAGCGCGGCAAGATCGACGCCTCGGAGATTGACATGATCAACCCACACGGGACGAGCACGCCAGTGGGCGATGCGCGCGAAGCGCTCGCCTTCCACAGCGCACTCGGCGCACGCGCGGCGCAGATCCCAATCTCCGCAACCAAGTCGCTCACCGGCCACCTGATGGGTGCGGCGGGCGCGGTGGAGGCGATCTTCACCACCCTCTCCCTCCACCACCAGACGATCCCAGGGACGCTCAACACACGGAACGTTGACCCTGAGTGCAACCTGACCGTGGCGCTCGAGACGCGCCAGGCACCGCTCCGTGCGGCAATCAGCAACAACATCGGACTCGGCGGCCACAATGGCGCCGTAGTGCTGCGACACTGGACGGGGAAGTAGGAGGCGAGATGACAGAGCAGAACGCACCACGGAGCGACGCACAGCGCGCCGTCATCACCGGCTACGGCGCGATCACGCCGATCGGCAATAGTGCCGCCAGCTACTGGTCGGCACTGATCGCCGGCACCTCGGGTGCAGGCCGCATCACGCACTTTGACCCATCCGCCAACGAGGTACAGATCGCTGCTGAGGTGAAGGACTTCGATCCGACCAAGACGATGGAGATGAAGATGGCGCGCCGCATGAGCCGCTTCGTCCAGTTTGCCGTTGCCGCCGCAACCGAAGCGATTGAAGATGCAGGACTCGCCAACATCCACGAGTGGGACGCAGAGCGCCGCGACCGCGTCGCCACCGTCATCAACACCGGCGGCGGCGGCATTGAGCAGGTCACGATGGGCGCCGATGCCTTCCGCGAGAAGGGGGGCCGCTTCGTTAGCGCCTTCGCCATCCCCGCGCTGAGCCCAAGCATGGGCGCCTGCCTGGTGAGCATGAAGTACGGTCTCACCGGCCCCGCCATCACGCAGGCGGCCGCCTGCGCCACTGGCGTCCTCGCCTTCCAGGACGCGCTGCGTCTCATCCGTAGCGGCGAGGCGGACATCGTCATCGCTGGCGGCGTAGAGGCGCCACTCCTCCCGATGGCGTTCGCCGCACTCGGAAATATGGGGGCGCTCAGCAAGCGCAATAGCGAACCAACACTCGCCAGCCGCCCGTTCGACAAGAATCGCGACGGCTTCCTCTTCGGCGAAGGCGGCGCCGTCTTCGTGGTTGAGTCACTCGCACACGCGAAGGCACGCAACGCCACCATTCGCGCAGAGCTCCTTGGCGCCGGTGCAACCGCCGACGCCTTCCACATCTCAGCGCCAGAACCAACGGGCCGCGGCGCCGCAGCCTCCATGTCAAAGGCAATCAAAGACGGTGGCGCGCAGGTCACGGACATCAGCTACATCGTGGCGCACGGCACCAGCACCCCACTCAATGACCTAACCGAGACAAAGGCGATCAAGCGCGCGCTCGGTGATCACGCCTACAAGATCCCGATCAGCTCCCCGAAGAGCATGGTCGGCCACCTCCTCGGTGGCGCTGGTGCCGTTGCCGGCCTCGCCGCCATCAAGGCAATCGAAACCGGCACCATCCCGCCAACGATCAACTTAGAGACGCCAGACCCCGACTGCGACCTTGACTATGTGCCGAACACCGCACGCACCGGCCAGCCAGTGGACCGCGTCCTCATCAACGGCTTCGGATTCGGCGGGCAGAACGCATCTGCGCTCTTTGGGAAGTTGCGCGGCTAGCTCCGAACGCGCAATCGTTGAGCTATCTTTCGCAACAGTTGAGCGAATACTAAACCGAACAAGTTAATGGCCAAAAGCATGAGAGTGCGTACCCCAAGGCGCGCAGATCCGACCGCTGCCGCAAGCTGCCTCGCTTGATCTTGAGGCGTGGTCTTTCTTGGAGAACCGAAGCCATCCATGACGCCTGGCACATAGTCTTCATGAACAGCGGTCCTAATTGAAGTCAGTGCAAGCGCACGCAGCTGGCCAAATAACGCGTGCGCAAGGATGTTCGAGCGTCGCTCTTCTTCATTGCTAGCAGATTGGCCTACTTGATTAAACCTGTTTCTGTCGACGATAAGTTCATCTAAGTTGCCAAGAATGTTTGCTCCAGAACTTCGAAGCTCTTTAACGATCCGCGTTGACTCGGCAACGCAGCGGTCAGCGTACTGTGCTGGAACTCGGCCAGTACTAGAACCATCAGACTGAACACCCTGCTCAATTTGGGGGACCACACCGCGGGTCACTGTGAGGTACCTAAGTTCGGGTGGCACCCCATGCTCTTCGGCCAACAAGTTGAAACGCCGAATCCCCTCCACAGTCACTCCGTCAAGTGACATATTCCGCACATGTCGACTTGAGCCGAGAGCACCCTCCTGCGCACCAATGAGTGACTCCATATGGCGCAGGAGACGGTCAGGATCTGCATCATCTACGCAGATAGCGGTGATGGCGCGCTGACCGAAGACTTCTCCCCAACGCTGAACTAGCTCATCGTGCCGGTGCTGATGCCAGAATCTCGTGCTGTAAGGGTTGGTGCTTGGCGAAAATATCAGCTCCAACCATTCAGTAAATGAATATGTCGCACCTTCTACGACGTTTTGCCTCCAACGAGATGGCAGTACTCTGTCGAGCGACCGCAGCGCAATGACAATTTGGTACTCGGCACCAGGCAACTCCTGGGAGATCGTCCTAATTTGTGCTGGAGTGGCCGCTGCGAACCATTCGCTTGAGACGACTACAGTGGATTCAATCGAATTCTTCATCTCCTTCAGGAGCTGCTTCCAGGCCGACGCCGGCACCTGTCGACCCGTAGTCCGGTCTCTCCGTCTTGTTACCCACATCGCTGCAGCCGATGACTGCGTCCCACTGCCAGCATATCGAATCCCCATTCGTTTAAGGTCGTCACGGTTGTGATGCAGAGCGTCTTGCAACGTCGTTGACCCAGTCTTCGGGGGCCCGATATGGATAACCACTCGTCGAGTCATTAGTGCACTATACGGTACGTCGTAATCACCTGACGACGTTTCGAAGTTCGGGAAGCAACACGCCGATCTCACGCACAGAACGCTCATTGATTGGATTGGCGATCACACTAGTCTCGTCCACGCCAGCGGCCGCAACCGAAGCGAGCTGATCAGCGATCTCACCTGCACTCCCCTCAACGGTGGGCATCTCCTCTCCAAGCGGTCGCTCTGTGGAGATTGTGAGCCCGCTCACTTACGGAGATGCGGGAGCTAACTCAGAGAAACATCTAATCGCTTAACAAAGGAGACTTCTCAGGTTGCCATTGTGCGATAGGATGAGGCATGAGACTCCTCACAACGCTCGTGCTTACCGCGGCGCTACTAGCAGGCGAGCTGATCAGCGATCTCACCTGCACTCCCCTCAACGGTGGGCATCTCCTCTCCAAGCGGTCGCTCTGTGGAGATTGTGAGCCCGCTCACTTACGGAGATGCGGGAGCAACCCTCACGGTGTCAACGTCGCCAGATGCGATCAGGCTAATGGCGACCCCGTCAGTCACGAGGGTCTCCCCGAGGTAGGTGACGTAGCCGCTGTCAATCCAGCTGAATCCCTCAACTTGGCCTGACACCATCTCGTGCGTAACGGAACGGTTCGGAATGTAATAGGCAAACGCTTTTGAATCTCCAGTCCATTTGTAGGCCCACGGCTCCCAGACTCGATTGCTGCGGTTCAACAGATTCACCTTGTAGACGAGCAGGCCATAAAAGCCCTTGGGAAAGGCTGCTCCGACCGGCTGCCCACGATTCGGGGAGCCGCTCCAATCGCTCCGTCTCCGAGATTCCACCACGAGGACCTCATAGTCTGAGAGCTTCACCAGAATCGCCTTGGTCCCCTGCTCAGTTCGATCGATGGGTGAGAGCACCACATCTGCACTCTTAAGCGCATTGCGAGAGGCACAGAAGAACTGCCCCGGTACATCCCAGCCAAGAATGAGCGTATCCCACGCCTGCAGGGCGAAGTTTGATTCGTTCGTCATGATCCCAAACGGGCTCCCATCATTTGGTGCATGGCCTGCAAGGCCGTGTGGATGCAAGTTCTCATGGATAAACCAGGCCCACGGAGTCCCGGTTCCACGATAGAGCCACGCCCCTGTTGCATTGATCTGATAGTTAATCTTCCCCTCATTAGTGTTTGCCCATGCCCACGTCGTCATCGCATCCCAAATGTTCACAATCCCTGTTGGGTAGATGAAGAAGACAACCTTCACACCGGTGTAGTCGAAGTGCGCATCGGCGTCTGTAAGAAGGTCTTGGCCGATATTGATTGCCTCTCGCGGGGTAACGGGCACTGCCCCAGGAGCTGGGCCGCCGGTGTCATTGCCAGGGTGGTCCCACACATACTCCGTTGACGGCTTTGAGGCCCGGATCCAGCTGTCAGATGTCTGCCAGAGATACTCCATCTTTCCATTAGAGAAGTGGCGTAACCAGTCATTTACGTTGGCGATGATTGGATCAATGATGGCGCTGGGGCTTTCCACTCCTGGCGCGTCAGAAAAATCAATTGGGATGAGTGCGACTGAGACCCTCCCCTGCTGGGGAATACGCTCAGCACTTGCCGGAAACGCAATCGCGCCATCGCGTATTGGCGCTCCCTGTAGACGACAGGTGCTGAGCGGCGCTTGTGTTGCTGTAAAGCCTGGGGGCTGCGGCGTACCAAGTAGCTGCACATAGTGACGCTGTTGCTGAGCAACCCATCGGCACTCTAGCCAGCCAACGTCATTCTTGAGGCGTTCGCCAACAGTGGGGCATGGCGCACCCGCAGCTAAGCCAGTCGTAGCAGAGGAGCTTGGGGCTCCTGAAACGACCGGTACATTCGATGCCCCCGCTTCGGTGGGGGCTGATGCAGAGTGCGTCGGAGAAGGACTTGCCCCAGCATCGCTCGAAGGACTGACACTTGAGGGCGTGCAGCCCCCCACGATGAGCGCGAGAGCGACCAATACCGCACCGACCCGATTAGTCATCAAGACGAAGCATTACACAGGGCAGCAGGTGCTGGCGGAGAGAGGGGGGGCTCGAACCCTC
>QWRJ01000043.1:0-4075 GCA_003670475.1 Candidatus Limnocylindrus primus
CCTCTGATGTTGCGCTTCCAGCCCAGACGCATGGCAACTTGGCGTTGGAGGTCGTTTGGACAGTCATCCCGCTGGTGACGGTCATCGGGCTCTTCTTCGCCTCATCCCAAGTACTCGGTGTCGTTGATGCCCGTAAGCCAGAAGAGGTTTCGGTAAAGGTGGAAGTCGTTGGGTATCAGTGGCAGTGGAAGTTCGGATATCCCGGCGAAGGTTTTGAAATTTACGGAACGGCGCAAAACTACCCTGAGCTCGTTGTTCCAATTGATGAGCGAATTGAAGTCACCCTGGTGGCGCAAGATGTCAACCACGGCTTCTATATTCCCGAATTCCTTTTCCAGCGCGATTTGGTCCCTGGGCAGGTGAATCACTTTGAATTCACACCAAACAAGCTCGGCACATTCGCCGGTCAATGTTCTGCCTTCTGCGGGCTCCTCCATCACGCCATGGGATTCTCCGTGCGCGTCGTGACGCGCGAAGAGTATGAGATCTGGCTGACTGAGATGAAGCCAGATCCTTCTGCGAGTGAGTCCCCAGCTTCGGACGCTGCCGACCTCTCTGCAACAGTTAGGGAGTGGGGCATTGAGCTATCTAGCGCCACCAGTGCTTCAGGTGAGGTGTCGATTGGTCTGACTAATGGCGGAACGGTGCCTCATGAGTTTATCGTCGTTCGCACAGACCTTACAACTGAAGAGCTACTCGCCACGGTTGACCCTGCATCAAATCGACTTGATGAAGCGATGCTTGATGCGGCTGGCGAGCAGCCAGAGTTTGCCCCCGGCGAGGTCAAACTGTTGACGCTGGATCTCTCACCTGGAAAGTACATCGTACTTTGCAATATTGCGGGTCACTTCTCTAATGGGATGTACGCGTCGCTTGAGATCTTGGCAAACTAGGCGTTAGTGAGGAGGGGTATATGGCAACCGCAGCAGCTCGAGTCACCGGCGCTCAGGGATCAAGGATCTACGATTACCTAACGACAACCGATCACAAGAAGATTGGAATCCTCTACACCATTAGCTCGTTCATCTTCTTGGCAATCGGTGGACTTCTCGCACTCGGTGTCCGCACGGAGCTTGCGCAGCCGGGTCTGCAGTTCATGGACGAGTCTGTCTACAACCAGCTCTTCACGATGCACGCATCCATCATGATCTTCTGGGTGATCATTCCGTTCCTTGCTGGGATTGGAAACTACATCGTGCCGTTGCAAATTGGAGCGGCAGACATGGCCTTCCCGCGCATCAACGCACTTAGTTTTTGGATGATCCCGTTCTCTGGACTGATTGCGGCATCAGGATTCTTCTTGGGCGGTGCAGCTGACGCAGGGTGGACGGCCTATCCGCCACTCAGCAGCATCACGTACAGCCCTGGCCCTGGGATGAATCTATGGATCATGGCCGTTGTCCTCGTTGGCACAAGCTCCATTCTTGGCGCGGTGAACTTCCTTGTGACAGTCTTCCGCATGCGCGCTCCTGGCATGACACTCTTCCGCATGCCGATCATGGTGTGGACGATCATCGTCACAAGCGTGCTCGTCTTGATGGGGACGCCAGTGCTCACGAGCGCACTGATCATGCTCTTTGTGGATCGGAACTTTGGCGGGAGCTTCTTTGATCCAACCACCGGGGGTTCAGCCATCCTCTGGCAGAACATCTTCTGGTTCTACAGCCACCCGGCCGTCTACATCATGGTTCTCCCGGGGATGGGCGTGATCTCTGAGATCATCCCAGTGTTTAGCCGAAAGCCGCTCTTCGGCTATCGAGCATTCGTGTTTGCCACGGCGGGGATCGGCGCGCTTGGATTCTCGGTCTGGGCACATCACATGTTCACGACAGGGAGCGTCTTCCTGCCGTTCTTCTCCGTGATGACGTTCCTCATTGCAGTTCCAACTGGCGTAAAGATGTTCAATTGGATCGCCACGCTCTGGCGCGGACAGATCACGTTAAAGACGCCAATGCTCTTCGCGCTCGGCTTCCTCTCAATGTTCCTCATCGGTGGCATTAATGGAGTCTTCAGCGCGTCGGTGCCGGTTGACTATGCAATCCACGCGACGTATTGGATCGTTGCGCACATCCACTACGTGCTCTTCGGCGGATCGTTCTTGGCGATCATGGCCGGACTCTATTACTGGTTCCCAAAAATGTCTGGAAAGATGCTTGATGAGGGACTCGGGAAGCTGCACTTTGTGATCGCGATGGTTGGCCTCAACCTCACCTTCCTCCCCATGCACTCCCTCGGGCTGATGGGGATGCCGCGGCGTATTGCGGACTACTCGCCAACCGCTGGCTGGAATGATCTCAACCTCGCCGCAACCGTTGGGGGATTCCTCGTTGGTATCAGCACCCTGCCGCTCCTCTGGAACATCTTCATCTCGTTGCGAAACGGGAAGGATGCAGGTCCAGATCCGTGGGAGGGGAATACGCTCGAGTGGGCCACCTCATCGCCGCCTCCGGCCTGGAACTTTGATCGGCTTCCCGCAATCACATCCGAGCGCCCGCTCTTTGACGCACGTCATGGGCGATCAGGAAGCGACCATAAATGAGCCTCGCCACCGCAGAACAGAACACGCCTGAGGCGTTGAGCGACCACGGTTCGTCCGCCCACGGCGCCGCGGGTCACGGAAAGAAGGGGCTCGGCAATCCGGTTCTCGGGATGCTGCTCTTTATTGTTTCGGAGATCATGTTCTTCGGGGGTTTGTTCGCCGCATATTTCAGTCTACGTGTGTCGGCCGGAACTTGGCCACCAGAGGGGAACGAAGCGTTCCTTATCAAAGAGCACGTGCTCTTTCCGTCAATCCTCACACTCCTCTTGGTGATCAGCTCGCTCACCTGCCAGATTGCGGTTTGGCGCATTCGGCGTGGCGATCGCGTTGGGATGAATCGCGCGCTCTTGATGACTGTGGTGCTCGGAGTTGTATTCCTCATCGGACAGGCGTACGAGTACACGCAGCTCGGATTCGGAGTGGCTGATGGAACGTTTGGTGGGACCTTCTACATCCTCACTGGTTTCCATGGAGCTCACGTACTCGGAGGCGTGCTGATGCTTGGAGTGTGTCTCTACCGCGGCGGCCTCGGCCAATTCTCTGCACAGCACCACGACATGGTCGAAGCAACATCAATCTATTGGCACTTTGTTGACGTCGTCTGGGTGTTGCTCTTCTCGCTTCTCTACTTCATTTAGGAAGGGGACGATTGAGCTCCAGTAGCGAACGGATCGCCTGGCTTAACGAGCAGTACTCCCCAAGTCGCACCGCACACGATTTCAACGGCAGCATCCAGTCATACAAGGCTGGGACCGATGCGGCTCGTGCTGCAATCACGGGGAAACGTCACCGAGTGCTCGCGTATGGCGCGCCTCTATCCAATCGCATTGAGTGCTTCTTGCCGCGCACGGAGGGTGCCCCTGGTGGTGCGCGGAAAGGTGCGCCGATCTTCGCCTTTCTCCATGGTGGCTGGTGGCAGGAGCTCTCCACTGATTACGCCGCCGCACCAGCGGTAGCCGCACCAGCGGTAGCGCTCACCGACGCTGGTGCGATCTACGCATCGATCGGCTACACGTTGACGCCAGCCGTTGGACTTCGCGAGATTGTTGCCGAAGTCTCCGCCGCACTCACGACGATCGCCGCGAACGCAACAGGGATGGGGGGCGACCCGAGGCGCATCGTGTTGGCGGGCCATTCGGCGGGTGCGCACCTTGCCGCAACGCAACTTACTGCGCTGGCCCCAGAGGCTCCTCGTTATACGGCTGCAGGGCTCCTCTTGATCGGCGGCGCGTATGACCTTGGACCGATTGCGGAGAGTTACGTGAACGAGAAGGTGCGGATGAGCGCAGCGGATGCGGACGCGCTCTCCCCAGCGCTCCTGGCGCCACTCCACGATGTGCCGGTCAAGATTCGCGTGGGCGAAGAGGAGCCTGAAGAGTTTCACCGCAATGCCGCGCTCCTCCTTGAGCACTGGGCGCCGAGCCTCAGCGCAATTGACAGCGCAACCCTCAGCGGGCGTGATCACTTTGATGTGCTCGATGAACTCGCCGATCCTCACGGTCGCCTCTACGCCGACGCGCTCGAGTTGCTCGGGAT
>QWRJ01000043.1:4085-5004 GCA_003670475.1 Candidatus Limnocylindrus primus
CGCGTCGCCGTGGGACGATAGCTGCATGAGCAACGTGAGTAGCGAACAGGTGCCGCTGAGCGCAGCGGCGCTCGATGCCGCAGATCCGCTCGCGTCACTGCGCGACACTTTCTCCATTCCTAGCGGGGTGATCTACCTCGATGGCAATTCGCTTGGCGCACTTCAGAAGGGTATTGCCGAGCGGATTGATCGAGTGGTGAAGCAGCAGTGGGGCGAGGGGTTGATCCGCAGTTGGAATGACACCGACTGGTACGAGATGCCGATGCGCGTCGGCGATCGCATCGCACCGCTGATCGGTGCAGGTGCGGGCGAAGTTGTGGTGGGCGACTCCACCTCTATCTCACTCTTCCGCGTTGTTGCGGCGGGACTCGGGCTGCAGCCGGGCCGGAACGTCATCGTGACCGAGCGTGGCAACTTCCCATCGGACCTCTACATCCTTGAGGGACTGCAAGGGCTGCGCCCAGACCTTGAGATTCGTCAGGCGGCGGCGGGTCAGGATCCGGCGGAGCTTCTTGATGAGCGAACGGCGCTGCTCGTCCTCACGCAGGTGGATTACAAGAGTGGCCTGATTCGAGATATGAAGCGGCTCACCGATGCGGCGCATGCGGTGGGTGCACTTGCCGTCTGGGATCTCTCGCACTCAACGGGAATCATCCCCGTTGAGTTGAACGCGAGTGGCGCAGACTTTGCAATCGGCTGTGGCTATAAGTATCTGAACGGTGGTCCTGGTGCGCCGTCGTTCACCTGGGTTGCGCCGCGGCTCGTGGATCGTGTTGCGCAGCCACTCGCGGGTTGGCTTGGACACAAAGATCCGTTCGCCTTCACGCCGGAGTACGTACCAGCTCCAGGGATTCGTCGATTCATTACGGGGACGCAGCAGGTGCTGAGCCTCGCCGCACTTGATGAGGCGATGAAGATC
>QWRJ01000043.1:5014-6719 GCA_003670475.1 Candidatus Limnocylindrus primus
TATTGCGCAGGTAGAGGCGCGCTGGGCGGGGCTCGGCGTAACGCTCGCCTCTCCACGTGACGCGGCGGTGCGCGGCGGGCAGGTCTCGTTCACGCATGAGCAGGGCTACGCGGTGATGCAGGCGCTGATCGCGCGAGGGATCATCGGCGACTTCCGTGCGCCGAACCTGTTGCGCTTCGGCTTCTCGCCGCTCTATCTCAGCTTCGCCGAAATCGATCGCGCGGTGGATGCGCTCGCCGAGATTCTGACAACCAAGAGTTGGGACGATCCGCGCTATACGGAGAAGCGTCGCGTCACCTGATCTCTATCCGCTGATTGCTACCAGCGCACCTCTAGACGACGAGTGCGCCACCTTCAATAAGCGTAGTGACCGCCGCATCGAGTGCCTCGCTGTGTTGATCCGCGGCGCTGCGCGGCGTTGCCGGTGAGAAGAGCGCCATGTTGTGGAAGGGGGTCATGATGATGCCGCGGTTCAGAGCGTGAAGGTGCAGGTAGCGCTCCATCTCATGGTGTACCGCCGCAGCCGCCTCACCGCCGCTTCGCGGCGCCTCTGGCGTGAAATGGTACTCAGCACGCGCGCCGAGTCGCGTCACGCTCCATGCAACGCCACGTCGCGCAAATACCTCTTCAACGCCATCCGCCCAGCGGTTCGCCCCCGCGATCATCTCCGGGAAGGCCGCGTCGGTGAGCACCTCGCGCAGCGTGGTGCGGATCGCTACTGCTGACAGGACGCTCCCTGAGACGGTGCCGCCAATGCCGCCCGTATCAATCTCGTCGCGTTGCAGCTCGTCGCTGATCTGTTCGGCGAGTTCGCGCCGCATGCCGTACGCGGCGCCAGGGAGGCCGCCAGCGATCGCCTTCCCAATGACGAGCAGATCTGGGTCGAGCCCCCATGCGGCGGTTGCACCGCCTGGCCCCATGGAGATGGTGTGCGTCTCATCGGCAATCAGGAGCGCGCCGTATTTGGTGGCGAGCTCCCGGAGCGCCGCGTGATAGCCAGCCTGCGGAAGGACGATGCCGATGTTGGTGAGTGCAGGCTCAATCAGGATTGCTGCCACATCACCGGCGGCTAGTGCCGCCTCGGTTGCCGCGAGATCGTTGATCTCTACGACTCGCGTTGTTGTTGCGGGATCAACCTGCGGTCCAGTATTCCCGGGCCGCGTCTGCGCCGCGCCTGCAGCTCCGTCCGGCCGCGCAATGGCGAAGGTTTCATCAACCGTGCCGTGATAGCACCAGTTATGAACCAGAACCTTCGGGCGTTTTGTGATGGCGCGAGCGATCCGTAAGACGAAGCGATTCGCATCTGTTGCGGTGAGGCAGAGCTGCCAGAGCGGGAGGCCGAAGCGGCGCGTCAGCTCTTCTGTAGCCTCAATCGCCGCCTCAGAGGGGAGCATTGTCGTTGCGCCGTTCTCAAGCTGCGCCGTCATCGCACGGACCAGTGCGGCTGGGGCGTGGCCGGCCATTGCCGCCGTGTCGCCGAGCGCGAAGTCCAGATAGACCTGGCCATCTGCATCGGTGATCTGCGCACCGCGCGCGGAGACGGCGTACGGTGGGACCGGTGACGCCCAGCGTTGCATCCAGCTCATCGGGACACCGCCAAGAAGGCTTTCGCCCGCACGAGCGGCGAGTGCTGCGGCACGCGGGTGAGCGAGTGTGAATCGTTCCGCCTCCGCCGCAAAGAGGGGGGCGAGGCGCGCGGCCTGAA
>QWRJ01000044.1 GCA_003670475.1 Candidatus Limnocylindrus primus
CGTCTAGATCCATCAAACGCCACCGAGCTCGCTGACTTCCAGCGACTGATTCTTGATCAAGACCAGCCACTCACGGAATCGCAGCGCCCTGAGGCACTACCCGTTGATCTCTCCGCAGAGCTGCATATCGCTGGGCCAGATCAAGCATCGATTGAGTTCCGTCGTCATCTCGGAAAGGTCGCGGCGCGACATCGCGCCGGAGAGCGCGCTACGAAGTAGCAGCCGCTGCGTCGACACGCAAGATTCGCCAGGCGAACGGAACCGATCCAATGAGAATAGCTCCACCAATTACGAAGACCGGGAACGCGCCGATCTCGCCATAGATCACTCCGCCAACAATTGAAGAGACAGAGATGGCAAGGCCGAACGACACCGCCTGGAAGAGCGCCTGCCCAGTTGCCTGCAGCTGCAGTGGGACAATCGCACGTACCGTCAACACGCTCCCGAGGAGCGTGCAGGCATATCCAACACCAACGAGGCCGCGCATAGCGCTAAGCGCGAACGGCGAAAAATCGAAGGCGTAGCCGAAACAGCAGAGCCCAAGGGCAACCAGACCGATGGAATAGACAGCGCGCATGCCGAAGCGAAGTGCAACGGCGCCGCCAATCAGAAAGAATGGGATTTCGACGGCTGCAGAGATCGCTGCGCTGAGTGTCACCATCGCAGCGTTCCCCCCAACCTCTTGAATGCGCAGCGCACCGTAGGAGTAGAAGATGCCAGCACCAAGGTTGACCAAGAGACTCAAGAGGAGAAACGAGAGAAGTTTTGGTGACTGTGCGAACGCTAAGCTCACCGTACCGAATCGATCTCGCCAATCACCAGCAACTGCAATCTCTGCGTTACCGCCCGCAAGCTCACTGCGCTCTGCCTCAAGTTCGTCTTCGCTCACAACGCGATGGCGTCGGTGTGTAACGCGAAGACCAAGGGTCCCCATAAGAACGATCAGCGCCCCGGCCCCATAGAGCGGCCCAACAAGAAATGCGCCGCCAGCAACCACGAGAACGCCGCTAACTAGGCCGGTTGCGGCGTAGCTGGCGCTCGTGACAGCGCGCAACGTTCCCCAGTTCCCCTTCACCTCAGCGAGTCGCTCCATACCGATGGCGTCGAGGAGCGGCACAATCCCCGCGCCCGCGAAGGCGGCGAGCATTGAACCAGGAATGCCCGCAACTGGGCCTGCCGCAAATGCAAACACCCCGATGGCGGTGGCGAAGATCGCGATGCGGAATGCTGCGACGCGGCCGAGGGTCGCGTCGCCAAGGTGTCCCCAGATGGGCGCCGCAGCAAGCGAGAGGATCGAGTTGATCGCGCCCACGAGCCCGATCGCCTCGAAAGAGACGCCGCGATCGCGGAAGACGATTGAACTGAAGGGGAGATAGAAGGCCTGCATGATTCCGACCACCAGGTAGAGGTACGAGGCGCGGCGCATTCCAGGTCGGAGCAACATGAAGTTCATGTCGCTACATTACTGGCTCGCTGTCGCCTCCGCCTTGTGCGCCATCGTTGCGCTCGCGAACCAAGTTAACAAAGCGCGTCTGCTCTTTCATGAAGTAGAGCTGACCGGCGCCCGTTGGGCCGTTGCGGTGCTTGGCGATGCTGAAGTCGATCGCCTCACCAACCGCATCTGTCTCTTCAATGCGATCGGCCTTGCGCCACAAGAAGATCACCACGTCGGCGTCTTGCTCAATGGCTCCCGACTCACGCAGGTCTGAGAGGCGTGGCTCCTTTGAGTCACCGCGCATCTCGGTCTGACGCGAGAGCTGGCTCAGTGCGAGCACCGGAATGCCAAGTTCGCGCGCGAGCGCCTTGAGGCCGCGCGAGATCTCGGAAACCTCTTGGACGCGGTTTGATTCACGCCCCGACGAGCCAGGCTGCATCAGCTGCAGGTAGTCAACGATCAGCAGATCAAGTCCATGCTCCATCTTGAGTCGTCGCGCCTTAGTGCGCAGCTCCATCACCGAGATGCTTGCGGTGTCGTCAATGAAGATCTTTGCGCGTGAGAGGCTCTCCATGGCGCTGGCGATCTTTGGGAAATCTAGTTCGCCAAGGAAGCCGCTGCGCAACTTGAACGAATCAATCTTGGTGACGCTTGACAGCAAACGCAGCACCAGCTGCTCCTTGCTCATTTCAAGTGAGAAGACGCCAACCGACTTTCCTTCGCGCACCGCCGCGTACTCGGCAATGTTCAGCGCGAGCGACGTCTTACCAACCGAAGGTCGCGCTGCAAGCACGATGAAGTCCGACGCCTGAAGCCCTTGCGTCCTGCTGTCGATGTCGGTGAAGCCCGTGCGCAGCCCCATAAGCTGCCCACGGTTCTGATGTAAGTGATCAAGTCGATCATACGCCTGGCTCAGCAGTGTCTCGAGTGCGGTAAACCCCGAGATGGTTCGTCGTTCGCTGATGGCAAAAAGTTCTGACTCGGCGCGATCGATCGCTTCAATGGCGTCGGCGGGATCCTCGTAGCCGATTGATGCAATGCGACCGGCGGCGCTGATCAGTCCGCGCAGCACCGCCTTGCGCTCCACGATCTTTGCGTACTGCTTGGCGTGCACCGCTGTTGGCGTGCGGTCGCACAAGTCGGCGAGTGCTGCGCGTCCGCCGATCTCTTCGATCTGACCGCGGCGCTCCAACTCTTCGGAGACGGTGAGGATGTCAATCGGCTGGCGCTGCTCGTAGAGCGAGAGAACAGCGGCGTAGACCTTGCTGTTCGCCGGCTTGTAGAAGTCCGACGCCTTGAGCGTTTCGGAGACTTCGGTAATCGCGTCACCATCGATCAGGATGGCGCCGAGTACGGACTCTTCGGCCTCGGAGGACTGTGGTGGGAGTTGGCTTGTCATGCTCGTATTCTCTCAGCCGCGCCGTTGACGCTCTAGGTGGATGCCCACAAATCTGCCTCAATCTCTCCACGAAGAGGGGATCGGGCCCCTTCGGCTGTGGATAAGTCGGCGCCCGGCGCCGAGGTGAGGGCTAGTGAACGCGGCGGAGAACGCCGACGAGCACACCCTGCACATTCACATTCGGGTAGTACATCGGCTTGTAGGCCTTGTTGGCGGGCTGCAGGCGCACCCGACCGGTCTCGCGGAAGAGCTGCTTCAGGGTGACCTCGTTCTCTTCGACCTGGGCAACCACGATGTCGCCATCGGCGGCCACCTTGCTCGGCTTGATCACCACATAGTCGCCATCGGCAATCTGGGCATCGATCATGGAGTCGCCGCGAATCTTCAGGAGGTAGGAGTCGGGGGTCGACATGAACTCAGGGACGGCGACCGTCTCGGAGCGCTCTTCGTAGGCTTCGATCGGCCCACCGGCGGCGATCTGCCCCACCACGACCAGCTCACGGGCGGCCATCGGCAGGTTCGTTGTCTCAAGTTCGCTGTCGATCTCCAGGAGGGAGCGGCCGCGGGCGGTGAGGCGCACGGAGCGCGAAAGGCCTGCGCCACGCTCGATCAGCCCCTCCTGCTCGAGGGTCTCGAGGTGGTGGTGGACGGCGGAGGGGGCGGCGAGGCCGACCAGGTCGGCGATCTCTCGCACGGTTGGCGGGGTGCCTGAACGGCGGATCCCCTCGGCGATCGCCTGGAGGATCCTCGTCTTGCGGTCCTGATCATGTCGGGTCATAGGGGTATTAGAACGCCTGTTCGGAACTGTGTCAAGTGGGTGGCACAACCCCCTGAAAGGATGCGTAGAGTTGTGACACAAATTGGTAAAGAGCAGAAAGGCATCTGGGGGACGCGTTGTACGACGTAGGTGAGCTCGAGGCGTTGATCGATCGCGTGTACGAGCCGACCAGGCGATATGCCCTGCGCCGAGCGTCGCCCGACGAGGCCGAGGACGCCGTCAGCGAAACCATGCTGCTCCTCTGGCAACAGCCTGAGCGAATACCGAAAGGGTCCGAGGTTGGATGGTCCATTGGCGTCTGTCGCAAGGTCCTCGCCAACATGCGCCGGAAGCGCCTTCGACGCGAGTCACTCCTGGGTAGATTCGTGACGCAGCTCCTCCCCGCCGCCCCTGCTCCCGTGATCTCTCGTGAGCCCGAAATCTCGGCCGCCCTCAGTGCGCTTCCAGAGCGCGATCGCGAGGCTCTCCTCCTCGCCGTCTGGGATGAGCTCCCCGCCCGTGAGGTGGGGAGGGTCCTGGGGGTCAGCGCCAACGCTGCAGCAATTCGTATCCACCGGGCAAAACGCCGCATGCGAGATCTGCTGAAAGAGGCGTGAAAGAGTGGCGGCCCAGGCGACATAGAGAGAGTAGGCGCAGGTTTCAATGCGCAGATAACGTGAGCAGCTGGAGGTAGATCGTGGACCCATTGGAGAGACTGAAGCAGGCGGACCCAGCGCGACGCGCCTCCGGTGCGAGCCGCGCGAAGCGTGCGGCACTTGCCGAGCGACTGTCACAGCAGCAGCCAGGCGCGACTGCGCATGCTGCGCCACGACGCTCCTTTGTTGTGCCAATTGCAATCGCGGCCGCACTCGCCATCTCGGTGATTGGCTTCGCACAACCAACTCGCGCCACACTGGCCTGGAGCCCAACTGCGGATAGCAGCCCTATCGCCCCCTCTGCTGACTTAAAGACAGTATGTACGGAGGGAATGCCGATTACGGCGCAGCAGCTTGAACTGATCTCCGATGAATCACTCGACCTCGTGGATTCACGTGGCAACGCGAGCTTGGTCGTGTGGTCAACTCCTACACTTCGATTGCACTGCATGCTTCTAAGTGACGATTCAGGAGCGCTGGTCCGAGGCCCAGCGATGCTCAGTGAACCTGCTGCGCAGAACAGTGCGCAGCTGAACATTGAATTCATGGCCGGAACAGAGTGGATGAGCGAGATGGTCATGGTTCTTTCGGGTCAGGCGCCAGAAGGAACTGTTGACGTCGCTGTTGTTGGTCAGGAGTCAGAAGACTTCTCTGCATCGGTAAACAGCGCCGGTCAATTTGCGGTGTGGTGGCCATCAACCAGCGGACAGGTGACTGGGAGAGTTGTTGCCCGCGATGCGGAGGGGAACGAACTCGCCTCCCTGGAGCTTGGGGATTACTACGCTGACTCTGGAGCGCGACAGACTCCGCCACCCGCTGATGGAGCCGGTGACGGAACGGATTCGGATCCAACGTCAGAGATGCCTGGCGGCGGCATGCTGGATCTCGAACGCCCACTGCCACCTGTTGGGGGTGGAGGCGGCAGCTTTGAGCCGGCGCAGATTACGAATGTCCGAGTACCAGCTGAAGTGCAAGCAGGCACACCGCTGGTGATTCGCTTCCGCATGACGGACCCATCTGGCTACCAGGCACCCGTTGCCTTTGTTGGCGGCACAAGTGGCTGGGTTTCAAGTTGGTGCGGGTTTGGCGTGGCAGCGGTTCGCGTCAGTGGTGATCAGCGTGATGGTGAATATGAGATCAGCTGTCTCGTGCCATCGAACGCGCCGAGTGCCGGATACCTTGTGTCGATTGGCTGCGAGTGCATCTTCCCCGACGTTTCAGTCGATGCCCTCTTTGTGACCTACGACTTCAACTTGGTTGGTGGTAGCAGCGATGTGCGCGTACCTGTGATTACGAGTTCACGCATCACCTGGTTTGGAGAGATTGCCGCTGGGGGGACATTCTCTGTGTCGACGTATGCGACAGATGAGAGTGGGATCGCCTACGTCGTGGCCTGGGTGGAGGGGCCGAATGGACGCATCACCAATGACGCAGGCAAACCCTGGGCTTCTGATATGGGCCTCGATACGATCACCAGAACTGGTGTCGTAGATGGGGAGTGGTTTGTGCAGACCATCACGCTGCGAGACGATGCGGCACCCGGCCGCTATCGGCTCTGGTTCTCGGTGGGAGATTCGATCGGCAATCGTGAAGCCCTATATGGCGTCACGCTGATTGAGTTTGTGATTGAGTAGCGGCTGCGGAGCTACTCCTCTTCCAGGAGCCGCGCACGCGTAATCGCATCCTCACCGTACTTCCGGCGCATGGTGTCGGCGGCAGCAGTGATGGTGCGCTCGCGTGCCTGCGCTGCGCCGTCAAAGAGTGCGAGCTGCTCATTCTCACCAAGGTCTGAGGTCGAGACACCAATGAGCCGATAGGCGCTGCCGCGCGCCGTCTTCTCGAGCAGTGCGCGCGCCGCTTCGAAGATTGGGCCAGCGAGATCTGACGGCTGCGCAAGCTTCACTTGACGTGTGATGGATTGGAACTCGGCGTCTTTTAGTTTGAGTGTGACGGTGCGCGCGAGCAAACCCTCGCTGCGCAGCGAATACGACACCTCTT
>QWRJ01000045.1 GCA_003670475.1 Candidatus Limnocylindrus primus
CGGCAACCAGATCGTTCCAGGATGGCCGGCAGGAAATTCAGGTCAGACGCTCATCGACCTCACCGAATCCATGTATCGCTATCACGACACGCTTCGTGTTGCGCACGCTGCGAGCTCACCCTGGTGGGCGTGGCCACTCGACTTGAAGCCCGTCTGGTTCTCTCAGGAGAGCTACGCAGCGATTGGCGGATGGACTGGCGCTGTGTACGACGGAGGGAACGTTGCATCGCGGATTCTTGGCGCCGCAGGCACCGCGTGGATTGCAATCCAAGCGTGGAGGCAGCGAAGCATCGGGTTGGCGAGCGTGCTCATTCTCTACTTCGCGCTTTGGCTACCGTGGGCGCGTATTGACCGTGCCGCGTTCCAGTACCACTACTTCCCGTCGTCGCAGATTGCGCTTATCTCTCTCGCACTCTTGCTCGCAGATCTTCGACGCGGAGACGCGCTCGCTGCGCGCCTCACACGAATCGGACTCGGCGCACTGTTAGTCGCCGCCCCACTCCTCTGGTCGCTTACCGGTCTGCTCTGCTCCGCTGCTGGCGTCCTTGATGTCTACGCAGAGAGTCAGGTGTGCACCGCTGGCGGCTTTGCAACACCAGGCCCGATCATTGGTGCAGCGCTACTGATCCCAGCCGCGTACGTCGCCTGGTCAGTTCAGCGCGTCACAGATGCGCGGCGCATCTTCCGTTGGGCACTGATCTCGATCGCTGGTGTTGCGCTGATCTGGTATCCAAACTGGTCAGGACTCCCGCTCCCAACTGGCATCCATAACTTCTATCAAGGGATTCTCCCAACATGGACATGGGCGTTTCAGTTTGGCGTGACGCTAGAGAAGCCAGACGACGCTGCAACAGCTGGCGACGGAACGTTACTCGCACTCGCGCTGCTCGCAGGCGTTGTGCTACTCGCCTACGCTCTGCTCAAGCGCATGAGCAGAGGTGAACTCAACCAAGATCGCGCGAAGCGGAACACCGTCGGTCGCTAGGAGTCGCTCGACTCCCGCTGGAAGCGCCACCGCTTCACCGCTCGCAACACGTTGACGCTCATCGGCAAGTGCGAGCCACCCACCCCCCTCAATAACGATCAGCAGGCCGTCATTCGGGCTACGAACCGGTCCGAGTGCGGCGCGATCGCTCAGCGCAATCTCGGTGATGTGCGCGCTTCCACCTGCATGCAAAAGGGCACTGGTGACGCCAATCGCGCCAGCTTCGCGTTCTGTGCGGCGGTTACCGGGGCCGAAGCGGCGGATCTCCACCGCGTGGAGCTCAGCGCTTCTTGCTGCCGCTGCGGCGGTTTGGACGCTTGAGTGTTGCCTCAATGCCGTCGCTCACCTGGCGACGCGTGCGCAGCATCGTTTCATGCGCAGCCTCACCAGCGAACTGTGGCGGGAAGCGATTCACAACGGTGTCGCGCAACAGATAGAAGCCGATCAGCGTGGTGGCAATCGGGAAGATGCCGTACCACTGGAATGCGGCGTAGACGAGGTTGAGGCCGAAGGTGCTGACGCCGATCCAGAGCAGGTACTCCCACTCATCACCGAGCACACCCTTGGCGCGCGTGCCACGTGTTGCAACCGCATACGCAACGATGGTCATGATGAAGAGGGCAAGGTTGACCAGCCAGAACGGCGTATAGAAGGTGCCGAGTCGCGCGTTCAGTGCAACGAAGAGATACTCCCAGGGCCACTGCGCCATTACGTTACCTCATGCTTCAGTTGATCCGACAAGGGGTCGGCTCGCTTGACGAGTATGCCATCATCGCCCCCATGCGGGTCCTCGTCGTCGCCACTCCAGCAGCGCCTGCGATCACACGCTTGGCGCCAACGCTCGCCACGCTGCTCGCGCACGGCGCCGAGATCCACGCTCACGAGCCGCTGAGCACCGAGCTCACCCGCGAGGGGATCCCCCACACCCCGCTGAACCCGGCAGCGCTCGACGCGACTCTTCGTGGCCTCACGGCGGCAGACCTCCTTATTGCGCCGCTCGGTCCCAGCGACGTCCGCGAACCACTCGCTGCGGTTGCCCGCGCGCTCAGCCTTGGAGCCAACACCCCGCTCATCCTGGTCGACCCGGCAGACGCGGGCGACCTGATTGGCGCCCTCTCGCTCGCGCGCGGCGGTGGCGAAGTTGGCATCGCGGTGGGCGGCGCCGCCCGTGAACGACTGACGCAACACGCCGCATTTGCGGTAGCGGCCGCACTCACCCCAGCAGCACGCGGAAGTGACCAGCTACCGGAACGCGAAATCATTCTTCTTGAACGAGTACGCAACTTTGCACACGGGGAGAACCCGCACCAACAGGCCGCCGCATATCGGCGCAGTGATCAGCAAACAGCAGGCCCACTCAGCGCGCAACTCGTCCAAGGAGCAGAGCCAACACTGAACGACCTTCTCGACCTTGATGCTGGCGCGCGTCTCGTTGCCGACCTTCCGATTCCAAGTGCGGCGCTAATCCGACACACCGATCCGATCGGCGTTGCAACTGCAGAGACGCTACTTGGCGCACTACGTCGCGCACTTGAGACAGACAGCGTTGCAACATCTGGCGCCATCATTGCGCTCAACACGCCAATTGATCAGGCAGCAGCGGCAGAGATCGCAAACGGGAGTTACGAAGCGGTTGTTGCACCTGGAGTTGCAGATGAGACAGCGGCAAGCACTCTCGCAACCCGAAAAGATCTCCGTGTGCTCATCTACAGCGCAGCACACCCTACAACGCTCGATATCATTGGGATCAGTTCTGCGGTCTTACTGCAAACACCAGACCACGGCGCAATAGAGCGCGCGGAGCTGCGCGTTGTGACGGAACGACGCCCAACACTCGAAGAGCTTACCGATCTTCTCTTTGCGTGGCGCACCGTGCGACATGTTCGCTCGAACGCAATCGTCGTTGCGCGCGGAGCCGCAACGCTCGGCATTGGTGCGGCGCAGGTGAATCGCCGCGTCGCCGTTGAGATTGCGCTGCAGCGCGCTGGCGATCGAGCACGCGGCGCGGTGCTCGCAAGTGATGCCTACTTCCCGTTCGCAGAGGGGATCAGCGCCGCCGCGGCAGCCGGCATCACGGCGGTGGTGCAGCCTGGCGGATCACGGCGCGATGCGGCGGCGATTGAGATCGCAAATCGAAACGGAATGGCGATGGTCTTCACCGGCCGTCGTCACTATCGACGTTAGTGACTCGACGTATTGAATGAGTAGCGAACTTGACCTGCGCATTAACGCGGAGATTGCTGAAGGCGGACCAATTTCCTTTTCGCGATTCATGGAGCGCGCGCTGACTGAGCCAGGCCTTGGCTACTACGTAACGGAGCAAATTCGAGCCGGTCGTGAAGGGGACTTTATTACGGCGCCAGAACTGCACTCGCTTCTCGGTTCCGCACTTGCGCGCATGGCAACCGAAGTCTGGCGCAGGCTTGGCGAGCCCGCAGTATTCCGCTGGGTTGAATACGGCGCAGGATCAGGTGCACTCGCCCTTACGCTGATTGCGCAGCTGCGCCGTGACGAATCACCGCTGATCAATGCACTGGAAATTCAGCCGATTGATGTAAACACATTTCGTAGTGAGGAGTTACGCAACGCAATAACAAACTGCCAGCTGAGCGGCGCGCCAGGCCTTGTTGACGCCGATGCGCCACCAGTGGATGGGATGGTGATTGCCAATGAGTATCTTGATGCGCTTCCATTCAACATCTATGTTGGCCGCGCGGCCGCAGCGCACGGAGTGTCAGAACGTTGCGTTGGACTTGCTGCAGACGGCGTAACCAGAGTCTGGGTTGAGCGCGAGCTTGATGCGAGTGAAGCGCAGCGTGTAGCGGAGCACTTCGGCGCACCGCTTGCTGAAGGGCAACTCGCCGAAGCCTGTTTTACATTCGATGCGTGGCTTCACGAAGTCATGACACGAATTACGAGCGGCCTTCTGGCGGTGATTGACTACGGCCGCGACGGCGTGACGCTCCGTGACGCGTCGAGTCGGATGGCGGGGACGGCACTCGCCTATCAAAGCCACCGCGCCACTAGCGACCTCTTGAGCGAGCCAGGCGAGCGCGACCTCACCGCGCATGTGGACCTCACCGCACTGCGCAGGGCCGCCGCCGCCGCGGGGCTCCAGCCAGTCGCCTCCACCAGTCAGGCGGCGCTGCTCGCTGGGGCGGGTCTGGACGACGAGGTTGACCGACTGCGACGGGGGCCAGAGGCGACCCTTGAGGGGGCGATCGCCCTTCGCGCCGCCCTTGCCCACCTGATGAACCCGCGCGGCATGGGGGGCTTCGCCGTTGAGCTCTTCGCCTTAGGCACACCTGAGCACAGATCACGCATGGCGGACCCCGCCAATCCGCTCCCTGGAGCGGCGGCTCCGATTCGCCCCCTCGTCTAGAATCCTCGCAGGATCCACCCTTCGTCCCGCACGGGGCGCAGCGCGGGAGTAGGGGTCCAACAGAGGAGCTGCATGAACGGACTCTGGTACGTCCTCGGCTTCGCCGGCGCGGGTGTCTCGTTCGTCTTTTTGACGATCGGCATCGCCTGGCTGATCTCGCACCGCACCCGCGGAAGTCGCGGGAAGCAGGTCCCCTACGAGTCTGGCATCGACACCTTTGGAGACACACATGGCCGCTTCGGCCTCTCCTTCTATCTCTACGCGCTCCTCTTCGTCGCCTTCGACGTTGAGATCGTCTTCATCTACATCTGGGCACTCAACTTCAAGCTGCTCTTGATGGACGGACTCATCTCCATGGCGATCTTCATCGGCATCTTGCTCATTGGGCTCGGCTACGCCTGGCGCAAGGGGGTGCTCTCATGGCGATGACGCGCGATCCGAAGAAGGGGCTCCAAGCGCCGATCGTTACGCCGAACACGCTTTGGACAACAGATGACCCGCGCGCATACGGCGGCGTCCCACTTGCGCAACATCCAAACCTTGAGCTTGCACGCTATGACGCAACCGGTGACGGACGCGTTGATGATGCGCGATGGAGCGGTGCGCTCGGCGCAATTCCAACAAAAGCGGACGTCGTCCTTGATCTGATTCGCGCGAACAGCCTCTGGCCACTCCTCTCCGGGCTCGCCTGCTGCGCGATTGAGATGATGTCCACCGCAACACCAAAGAACGACATTGATCGTTGGGGGATGTTCCCCTTCCGCGCATCCCCGCGACAAGCTGACGTGTTGATTGTTGATGGAACACTTACAACAAAGATGGCAGAGCCACTGATTCGACTCTGGGAGCAGATGCCTGAACCGAAGTGGGTTGTTGCAATGGGCGACTGCACCTGCTCCGGCGGTCGCTACAAGCGCAGCTACTCCGTAGTGCAAGGGATTGATCGCGTCATGCCGGTTGACGTCTACATTCCTGGCTGCCCGCCACGACCAGAGGGGCTCATCTACGGGATGATGAAACTGCAGCAACTGATTAAAGATCGTCGCGGCCACTGGCCAGAGCGCGCCATCGGCCCAACCGTTCCGGACGGCATCTAATGGATCGCGCACTTGCGTCGGCGCTGCAA
This sequence comes from Candidatus Limnocylindrus primus, assembly GCA_003670475.1. Lineage (GTDB taxonomy): Bacteria > Chloroflexota > Limnocylindria > Limnocylindrales > Limnocylindraceae > Limnocylindrus. The sequence goes on from QWRJ01000045.1 coordinate 5,494, forward strand.
GAACGATTCGGCGCAACACTCCTCACGCCTGTTCGTCAGCGATTTGATGAGACAGAGATTCGCGTCAGCATTGCCGATGCAATCCCAACACTCCGCGCGCTCCACGACGAACCAACCTTCGCCTTTGAGATGCTGATTGATCTTTGCGGAGTAGATACTGGCGAAGAGATGCAGGTTGTCTATCACCTCTCGTCATCTACAACGGGTGACTGGCTGCGCGTGATTGTCCCCGGTGTTGACCGCAACGCCCCGCGCGTGAACTCACTCGTCTCACTCTGGCCTGGCGCCGAGTGGATGGAGCGCGAAGCGTACGACATGTTCGGCATCATCTTTGAAGGGAATCGCGACCTGCGCCGCATCTACATGCCAGATGACTACTTGAGTCATCCACTGCGGAAAGATTTC
>QWRJ01000046.1 GCA_003670475.1 Candidatus Limnocylindrus primus
CCCCTTCATCGTCGTTCACCGCAATAAGTTCATCGAGCGAATCGAGATAGTCGATGTAGAGCTTCCCCTTCAGATGATCCAACTCATGCTGTACGGCACGCGCAAGGAAGCCGTGCTCGCTGAACTTGTACTGACGCCCGTGACGATCCTGCGCCTCCACCCAGACACGTTCACGGCGGCTGATATCGGCAACGTAGCCAGGGATTGAGAGGCAACCCTCAAGGTCGGTGATGTCGCCCTTGTCGCGCACGATGCGCGGGTTGACCAGCTCGTAGGTGCGCCCCTTCGCCTCTACAACCGCCACGTTGAGCGGCTCGCCAAGTTGCGGGGCGGCAAGACCGACGCCAGGCGCCGCGCGCATGGTGTGGACGAGGTCTTCAATCAGGCTATGCAGCAACTTTCCGAAGCTCTCCACCGGCTGTCCAGGCATGCGGAGGCGCGGATCGCCCAGAAGCAGGATCGGCTTGACACTCATGCCAAGATTCTAGCAAGTGCCAGCAGCGGCTTCGCGATGTGCGCCTCCGAGCGCGCTAGAGGAGCGTCTCTGGGTCAAGGTCCACGCTGATATCGCGCCCAGCCACTGCATGGACCAGCGGGAGGGGGTCGGCGACGCGAACGATGACATTTTCGCGCCAGCGGCCCGCACGCTTTGGGACCCATGCAGGGATCGGACCGAGGAGGCGCGCCCCATCTGCTGCGCTGATCAACGTGCGGAGCTGGTCCGCCACCGCCACTGCACGCGAATGGGTTCCTCCCGCAGTGGTTCCTGAGACGGTGATCTTCGCCGTGCGCAAGAAGGGGGCGCCGCCCGCGCTCTGACGCAACAGAATCTCTCGCCGTCGCCACGCGTCCACTGCACCACCACGTGCAAGCTCAACCGCCGCGACGATCGCTGGATCCTCTGGGCGATAGCTCTGCACCCAAGCACTCCCCGCCGTTGTACCGCGCCCGAGCCTTCCTGTTGCCTGCACGATGAGTGAGACGACGCGTTCCGCCGCCCGCTCATCAGGGAGGAGGAGTCCAGTGTCCGCAGAGACAACGCCAACGAGCGCGAGGCGCGGGAGGTCAAGCGCCTTTGCCGCAAGTGCCGTGCCGATGAGCAACTGCGTGCGGCCACTACGGAATGCGTCGAGGATGCGGTCGCCTGCGCCGATCGCTGCCGCGGCATCCGCATCGAGGCGATCCACAACGACCTCAGGGAGGAGACGCTTCACGTCAGCCTCGAGCCGCTCGGTTCCACCACCGATTGCACGAATCCGCGCACTCTGACAGGAAGGGCAGCGCGTCAGCGGCTCAGCAACAAGGCCACAGCCGTGGCAGCGCAGCAGTGAACCAGCGCTATGGAGCACCAGCGGTCGTTCGCACGAAGGGCAGGACTGCGCAGCGCCACAATCTCTACAGAGGAGCGCCGACGCAAGACCGCGGCGATTGATGATCAGAAGCGCCTGCTCCCCATCACTCCAGCGCAGGCCCTCCAGCGCGGCGAGGAGTGGCCGGCTGATCATCGACTTCCAGCCCTCTTCCAACTCACGGCGCATATCCACCACCTCAATCTGCGGCGCTACTGTGCGCCCCTCGAGGGTGATGCGACGCCATTTGAGCAGATCGGCGCGTGCGAGCGTCTCAATCGCTGGAGTGGCGCTGATGAGAATCACTGGCGCCTTCGCCGCCTCACCGAGCATAAGGGCAGCATCACGTGCATGAATGCGCGGCATCCGCTCTGACTTATAGGCCGACTCATGCTCCTCATCAACAACGATCAGCCCCACTTCATGGCTCAGTGCACCGATCGCCGTTCGCGTGCCAGCAACGAGATGTGGTCCTGGCAGCACGAGTCGCGCGTGCGCATCAAGCCGCTCACCCTGGCTCGCTCCGGCATGGATCAGTTCCGCATCAACCCCCGTTGCGGCGAAGAGCGCATCAGCTGCAACTGCAACCTGCGTTGTCTCTGGGACGAGCCAGAGTACCGATCGCCCAGCCTTGAGGGTGCGCGCCACGATCTCTGCCGCTACACGACTCTTGCCAGATCCTGGCGGCCCATCAAGCAGCGTCACCCCTGCGCCAAGGCTTGCGCTCAGGAGTAACTCCTGTCCTCTACTCCACGCCGGCGTACCCGCCTCGTACTGAGCGTCGCTCGTTCGCCGATCTGCATGACGCCGTTGACGTCGACGCAGTTCAACGTCTACCAAGCCCAGCCCCTCAAGTCGTCGCACCGCACTCAGACCGCCAGGAAGATCCGCAGCTCGCACAAAAGGTTCCTCTGTCACAGCCGCAGCCTCAAGGCGAGCGAGGAGTTCCAGCTGACGGGCACCGCGTGGTGCAGGTTGCGCCGCCGCCGTAGCCGAGCGCTCTTGCAACGGGACGAGGCGCGCATACGCCTCCTGAATCACGCGCCCGCTGACTGCGCTCAGCTGCCATCTCCGTTCAATTCGGCCTTCACGCTCCCCTGTTCGCAGCAGCGTGAGCAGTGCGGTGCGAGCGCGACCGCGTGCACCGCTCAGCCGATCAACTGGAGACCACTCTGCTGTGATGCCAGCGCGACGCTCAGCTTCACTCGGTTCACCAACGAAGCGCACCACCGCCTCAACCTTGTCGAGAAGTCCTGGTGGCAGCAGCGAGCGGAGGGTGAGGCCTGGCGGCGCACACCAGTGCTCTGCAGCGCGGAGTGCCAACTGCATGCCGAGCGGACCGATCAGGACACTCTCGCCGAGTCTCGCCTCAACACGTTTGAGCTGGAAGCCGTCTGGTGCGACGTAGTCGCCAGGGGCTCCTACAACGATGCCAACGGCGCGTCGGCTACCGAACGGCACAACCACGCCATCACCAACAACGAGCGCGTCGCGCTCTGGCGGGAGGTAGTCGTAGAGTCGCTCGCCTTGCGCGCCAGGGAGGTCAACGGCAACGCGAACCGTTGCGGACGAACCGACGCGCTGATTAGCTTGGGGCGTTTCGGCCCCGCTCACACCGTGATCCGGCGCTCCGGATGCTTGGCGCGTTCAGCAAGGACGATCTTCTCGACCTGCGCCGCCGCCTCTTCCGGGTAACCAGTCTCATTCAGGACGAGATAGTCGTACTCCTTCGCGCGGTCCATCTCCACAATGGCGCTCTTCGCGCGCGTCACGAGCTCCTCCGCCGTCTCCGTCCCGCGCCCAGCGAGCCGAACGGCGAGTGCCTCCGCTGACGGAGGTGCGATGAAGATCAGGATCGCCTCTGGGATTGCGGAACGGACGCTCCGCGCCCCCTGGACATCGATCTTCAGGATTGCATCTTGGCCACGCTCAAGCGCATCGCGCACCTCACTGCGCGGCGTCCCGTACGAGCGGCCGTGGACCGAAGCTGACTCAAGGAGCCCTGAGGCGGCGTTCAGTGCCGCGAAGGTTTCATCCGTATGGAAGTGATAGTGGACACCGTTCATTTCACCAGCGCGTGGCTCACGGGTGGTGCAGGTCACCACATAGTGGAATGTCTGTCCGATCGGACGACGGCGCAACTCATTGATGATGGTGTCTTTCCCCACGCCGCTCGGCCCAGAGATTACGATCACCTGCGTTCCCGCTGCACCTTCACGTCGCTGGCCTGGCATCAGCCCTCCGATCTCTCTCCGTGCAACCGTAGCGTATCAAGTGGGAGTTGCAGATCGGGTGGGAGTGGCGCTTCTAAGCGCATCAGCCGCCCATCACGTGGATGCGTGAAGGCAATCCTCCAGGCGTGCAGGAAGAGGCGCGTCGTCCCCTCAGGTCCGCGCCGACTCGTCCCATTGCCGTAGGTGGGGTCGCCAGCAATCGGATGCCCAATCTCCGTTAAGTGGACGCGAATCTGATGGGTTCGCCCAGTGATCAGATCCACCTCAAGCAGCGTCCAGCCGGCGAAGCGCTCCTTCACGCGATACCCCGTGGTTGAGGCACGACCACCAGCAACAACCGCCATCCGCTTCCGCTCTGAAGGGTCGCGCCCAATCGGTGCCTCAATGCGCCCAACCTCGGCGGCAACGGGGCCCTGCACGAGCGTGATGTACGTCTTCTTCACGCGACGTGCCTTGAGCTGTGCCATCAGGCTCGACTGTGCGAGGTCGCCCTTCGCAACAACGAGGAGCCCAGAGGTGTCTTTGTCGAGCCGATGCACAAGGCCGGGACGTGCGACGCCAGCGATGCCAGGAAGATCTTCCACGTGGTGCAGGAGCGCATTGACTAGGGTTCCTGTGGCATGACCAGGCGCTGGGTGCACCACAAGGCCGGCCGGCTTATCCACCACCAGGATGTCTTCATCTTCATAGACCACGCTGATCGGAATCGCCTCGGCCAGTAGTTCTGTATCCGCAGCTGGCGGGATGGAGAGGTGTAGCGTGCCACCCGGCACGAGCGAGCTGCTGGCACGCACCACGAGACCGTTCATCGTCAGCCGACCTTCACTAATCAGTCGCTGAACAAACGAACGCGAGAGGCCACAACGATCGGCAACAAACCGGTCAACGCGCTGACGCGCCGCCTCAGGCGGGATCGGTAGGTCAATCTCGCGCGGATCACTCATGGTGCGGCACGGGTTGATTCGCACGCCCGGCAAAGAGTGTTTGAACGAGCAGGAGGAGGATGCCGAGCGAGATCGCCATATCGGCAACGTTGAAGGTCCAGAATCGTGTAGCGCCTAGGCCAAGATCAATAAAGTCAAACACGAACCCGTTCACGAGCCGATCAAAAAGGTTGCCGATCGCGCCGCCAACCAGGAGCCCTGTTGTCAGCGTCAAGAGCGATGGGCGGCTCCCACCTTCACGTTCGTGAAGGAGGGCGAGCAGAAGAATCACACCGAGGCTCAGGAGGGCAAGGAGTGGCGCGCTCCCCTGAAAGAGCCCAAAGAGACCGCCTCGATTCTCGCTCCGAATCAGGCGCACTGAGCTGCCCAACAGTTCGATCGGCGTACCTGTGGTCAGCAGGCTCGCCACCCACTCTTTGCTGATTCGATCAACAACGAGAACCGTGAGCGCAGTGACTCCGAAGGCCGCCCGTCTCATTCGTTGACACGTCGGATGGCGAGCGTGGCCTCACCCGCCGAGAGTGGGACGCTCCCGCGCTGCCACTCTTCTCCAGCCGGGTCGCGGTCAACTTCTTGAATGTTCTGGGCGCCAACAGCGGCGGCGATTGCCGCTGAGTGCGTCGCGAGTGGAGCCTTCGCGCCAGTCGCCTGCAGCTCAATGCGATCCTCACGCCGTAGGCCAGCCAGTTTCCGCAGATCCTGCACGGCGCGCATCAGCTCGCGCGCGTCGCCCTCGCTGATCAGTTCAGGAGTGAGCGCCGTGTCTAGCTCCACGACGAGTCCGTCATCCTCAGCGACATGCTGCCCCTCACGCGGCACCGCCTGCACCTCAATCTCATCGGCAGCAAGGTCAACGCCAGCAATCCGCACCGCACCGCCGGCGAGGAACTCTACGGCACCGTCACGTGCCGCCTGCATCACCGCCTGAGTGGATCCTCCGAGCCGCTTCCCCACCTTCGGCAGGAGCACCTTGACGCGGCGCTCAAAGAGTCCTGACGCATCGCCGACCGCCTCCACGCTCTTTACGTTGAGTTCGTCAGCCAAGATCTCGCGAAGTTCTGCCTCGTCGTTACCGCTGACGCCAAGGACGACGCGCGCCCGAGCAAGCGGCTGACGCGTGCGGATGTTTGCTGCGCTACGAACGGATCGGCCAAGCTCTGCGGCACGGATGATGCGATCCATTGACGATTCGAGCACCTCATCTCGCCACGGCGCGCTCTCAGCGCTCGGCCAGTGCAGCAGGTGAATGCTCCCCGGCGCCTCTCCCGCGCGAATC
>QWRJ01000047.1 GCA_003670475.1 Candidatus Limnocylindrus primus
CTGCATCTGATCTCAGTAGGCGCTAGAAGACCTTCCGATCCCTCCTCAAGGGCGAATTGGAAATGCGGTTTGGGGGCAACCCCATCGAGGGTTCGAATCCCTCTCTCTCCGCCAACACTTCCATCGACTCTCGCTAGTAGAGTGGCGGTATGAGCTGTGTGGAACCTGATGCATAACGTGGCGCTCTGGGGGAGGCGCGTCAGCCAGGTTGCGCTCGGCGCGTTTCTTATGTCAGCGGGCGTGAGTCATTTGACGGTGAGTCGCATGGAGTTCCAGGCGCAGGTTCCTACATGGTTGCCGCTTGACCCTGACTTCGTGGTGATCAGCTCGGGGATCGTGGAGATCCTGCTCGGCCTTGCACTGATCACCCTATGGCGCTTCCGCAAGCGCGTTGGCCTAGTGGTAGCGCTCTTCTTTGTGGCGATCTTTCCAGGAAACATCAATCAGTTCGTGAACGGGATTGATGCCTTTGGGTTGAACTCGGATAGTGCGCGGGCAGTGCGACTCCTCTTCCAGCCGGTGCTCGTCCTCTGGGCGCTCTGGTCCACGGGCGCCTTGCGACGTGCATCTTGATGGGCTGCCGCTTAGCGACGTTCGTTCCACCAGTCTTCTAGCGCGAAGCCGATCCCCGCAAACGGGAGAAACCAAGGGAAGCCTTCATACGGAACGGGAACTGGATGCCACGGGATGCGCGCAGGGAGTGGGGGATCACCGCCGAGCTCCCAATCAATCGTCTGCTCTGCGAGTAGCGTCATCAGCGCCACGCCAGATCCGGCGCAGCCGGAGAGGTGTGTGACGCCGCCGAGTCGCGCAACGCGTGGCAGTCGATCAAACGCGAATGAGAGCCGGCCGCCCCACGCATGCGTCACGTTGGTGTGTGCGAGTTGCGGGTGGCTCGCGCGCATGCGCGCGGTGAGGAGGCGTGCGATGTGGTCGAGGGAGTCTGGCCAGAACGAGGTGCGGCCACCAAAGGCGATGCGGCCGTCTGGCGTTGGTCGCCAGTAGGAGAGGAAGTTGCGCGTGTCAAAGCGCATCTCGCCGTTACCAGACACTTGCGCGAGCAGTTCGGGTGCGAGGGGCTCCGTGGCGATCATGAAGCTCCCCACGGGGATGGCGCGGCGACGAAGGGCGGGGAAGAGGCGATCTGCGTATCCATTCACACCGCCGAAGATGTGCTGCGTTCGGATGCTGCCGCGCGGTGTGCGTACTTCGTACCCGCCAGAGATTTGGAGGATTCCGCTGGCAGGAGTTTGCTCGCGAATCTCAACGCCGGCCGCCTGTGCGGCAGCCGCCATCGCGGCGTGCAGTCTCGCAGGCTGAACGCCGCCACCTTCATCCACGGCGAGTCCGCCAGCAAACGACTCGCTGTTGGTGAGTTGTTGGACGGCGCTTCGGTCCAGGAGCCGCACGGGGAGGCCGAGAGACTCACGCAGATCCGCTTCCGCGCGGAGGCCAGCAAGGCCGCGCACCGAGTGCGTCAGCTCCACATGTCCAGTTCCGCTCCACTGGGCATCGATCCCCGTAGTCGCCATGAGGGAGCCGTCTCCTTGGCCCGCAAGCGTCTCGACACGGCGCACTCCGGCGCGTGAGAGATCGAACCATTCGCGCGCACCATCAGCGCCGAAGCGTTTAATGATGGAGCTGGTTGAGGCGCCGAATCCTACATGGACCATGCCGCCGTTACGGCTGCTCGCACCGTCACGCAGCTCACCTTTTTCAAGGAGGAGGACGCGTGCGCCACGCTCGGCTGCGCGCCGCGCGGCGGAGAGACCAGAGAATCCGCCGCCAATGACGATCCAGTCAACGCTGGTTGGCAGTGGTTCGCTCGGAGGCGTGGCGGCGCTGCTCGGATTCGGTGCGTCCTCATGCCAGGCAACGGCGTGCTGCGGTCGTTGTGAAGGAGCGGCTCTCTGCATGACCCAAGAGTAGCGCGCGACGGCGCGGTGGCTGCACGCAGGCGCGTGTAGCATACGGAGATGACGCAGCCAGCTACGCGCCCATCGGTGATCGTGGACTGCGATCCTGGCCATGACGACGTCTTCGCCATGGTGGTGGCGAATCACTACGCGAAGCTGCTCGGCATCACGGTGGTGCACGGCAACGCGCCGCTGACGCGAACCCTGCCGAACGCGCTGATCTCGTGCGACGTCTTTGGGATCAACGCCCCCGTCTTCGCCGGCGCCGAACGTCCACTGATCGCCCCGCCACGCAACGCGCCGCACATTCACGGCGAATCTGGGCTCGGCGGGCCAGAGCTCCCTCCAGTGACGCGCACCGCGGAGAAGACACACGCCGTTGAGGCGATCATCGAGCTGGTGCGCAAGCATGAAGGTGATGGCGTCTGGCTGATGCCGCTCGGCCCGCTCACCAACATTGCGCTGGCGTTGCGCATGGCGCCAGACCTTGGGAAGCGCATCGCAGGGATCTCGCTGATGGGAGGCGGCACGCTCCACGGGAATCGCGCGCCGCACGCCGAGTTCAACATCTGGGCCGATCCGGAGGCGGCCTCTGTGGTCTTCAACTACGGCGGGCCACTGAAGATGGTCGGCCTTAACACCACGCATCAGGTTGTGATCACCAAGGGGTTCGTTGAGCGTGTGGCGGCGCTGAAGACGCGGAAGGCGATCTTTGCGGCGGAGCTGCTCGACTTCTTCTCGACCACCTATGGCGAGCAGCTCGGGGTCTATGGCGGACCGCTTCATGACCCGTGCGCCGTCTTCGCCGTCACGCATCCGCAGCTCTTTGATCTTCGCCCAAAGCGGGTGGACATTGAGCTGTATGGCGAGTTCACGCGCGGCATGACCGCCGTTGATGAGCGACCGATCGTCGCCTCAAAGAAGGGTGAGCCGAATGCGCTCGTTGCCTACGAGCCGAAGTCTGCCGAGATCTTCGACCTCATCTACGCAGCGGTGGCCGCCGAATCAGCTCCGGCATGAGCGCTGACGCAACGAGGCGTCGCCTTCAGCTCTCACTGATCGTTGGCGTCGGCCTTGGGAGCACCGGATACATCGGCGCGATCACCGTTGCGACGATCGTTGCGAAAGAGCTCTCTGGTGGCTCTGCCTTCGCTGGGCTCCCCGGTGCTGCGATCGTCTTGGGCTCTGCCACTGCGTCGCAACTCCTCTCACGCTTCATGGTGCGCTACGGCCGACGCGCTGGGTTGACGCTCGGCTATGGGATCGGCGCGGTTGGCGCCGTTGGCGCAGGCCTTGCGGTCATCCTCAGTTCCTTCCCGCTCTTCCTGATTGGAACGGTCTTGATGGGCTGCGCGAACGCTTCCAACCAGCTCTCGCGCTACACGGCGGCAGATATGTACGACGAGACGAAGCGCGCCACCGCGATCGGGTTTGTGGTCTGGGGCTCAACGCTCGGTGCGGTGGTGGGGCCAAACCTTGTCACAGTGGCTGGGAACGCTGCCGAAGGGCTCTCGCTGCCGCGCCTCGCCGGCGCGTACGGTGTGCCGATCCTCTTTGTTGCCGCTGCGGCGCTGCTCACCCTCTTCACACTCCGACCTGATCCTGCGAGCTTGGCGCCCTCCACGCGCGCTGAGGTGGCGGGGAGTGGTGCGTCAGTAGGGGAGATCATCGCGCGGCCACGCGTCTTCGCCGCAATCGTGGCGCTGGTGGCTGGCCAGGTGGTGATGGTGCTGGTGATGACGATGACGCCGCTGCACATGACAGAGCACGGACACGGCCTTGACGCCGTTGGCCTGGTGATTAGCGGCCACACCTTTGGAATGTTCGCCCTCTCGCCCCTCTCTGGACGGCTCGCCTCACGCTTTGGGACACCGCTTGTCATTGCGGCGGGACTTGCGGTGCTCGCCTTCTCTTCGGTGCTCGCCGCCGTTGCGCCACCAGATGGCGGCGCGATGCTGTTCGTCGCCCTCTTCCTGCTCGGCTGGGGTTGGAACCTCGGCTTCGTCGCCGGCTCTGCGCTCCTCACCGAAGGCCTCTCCGTCAACGAGCGCACGCGACTGCAGGGCGTAACCGACGCGCTGATCTGGAGTTCCGCCGCCGCAGCCGCGCTCGGCTCTGGCGTTGTAGTTGCCGTTGCCAACTACACGACGCTCGGCCTTCTTGGCGCGGCGCTCATCGGCCTTCCTGTCTGGGCGATGCTGCGCGGGCGACGTGAACTACGCCGCACCAAGCCAGCAGAGATCAGCGCGCTAGAGGTGCCGCTCGACTAAGCGTTCTTTGGGGCGCGAACGACGCTCTCAAACTTCTCCTTGTGGGAGCCATCGCAGAACGGCTTGTTCGCCGAGTGGCCGCAACGGCAGAGGCCGGTGCTGTCACCTTCGTGCGGGATCTCGTTCCCCTCAACATCAACGATCGTAAAATCGCCAGCAATCTTGAGTGATCCGTTATCTCGCACGGTGATCTTGACCTTGTCGCTCATAGGGGTACCTCCATGTCGCCAGGCGGCGCCTAGCCTCAGGGAGAGCGTAGCGTGAATCGCGGAACAGTCCAAGCAGGAGCTGCGCCATTCGGCGAAACTAGTCTCATGAAGATCTACCTCGCCGGACCCCTCTTCAATGCAGGTGAGCGCGGCTTCCTTTCGCAGATTGCGGCGCGCCTTCGCGCGTTGGACTTTGAGGTCTTCGTCCCGCATGAGCAGTTCGTTGAACAGGAGGGGGTCGACCCGAAGGCAGTGTTTACAACAGACCTTGCGGGAGTGCGCGCTGCCAACGCGGTGCTCGCCTGGATTGATGGGACGCAAGTAGACGACGGCACCGCAACAGAGATCGGCATCTTCACGCAGCTCTGCGCGATGGATCCGAGTCGCTACAAGGGGATCGTTGGACTCTGCACCGATCTCCGCATGGTGCGCAGGCGCGGCGTTGCACCCGCGGACGGCATCAACCTCTTTGTCTCCGGTGCAATTCAGTCCGTAGGTGAGATCGCCTGGTCCGTTGATGACGCAATCAGCGCGATGGTTCGCCTCCGCGACCGCCGGTAGGCGGTTGGGCTTCGGGAGCGCTTGCAGGTGAGTGCGACAACGATCCTTCGGGATGTGCGCATCACGATGCGCGACGGTGTGCAGCTCTCGGCCGATATCTGGATCCCCGCCGCTGGCAAAGAGCACCCAACGATCCTTGAGGTGCTGCCATACCGAAAGGATGACTATCACCGTAGCGCCGATGATGAGCTGATGGGTGCCGTCGCACGTCGCGGATATGCGGGGTGTCGACTTGATGTGCGAGGGACGGGGCGCAGCGACGGTATCGCCCTGGACGAATACACCGAAGATGAGACGCTTGACATCTCGAAGTGATCAGCTGGCTGCGAACGCAGGTGTGGTCAAACGGTCGCGTTGCGGCATGGGGATGGTCGTATGGCGGATTCACCTCACTGATGGCGGCGGCGCGACGGCCAGAAGGTCTGGTGGCGATTGTCCCTTGCTACGCGAGCGATGATCGCTGGGAAGACGATGTGCATCAGAGCGGCGGACTGCGTACGGCGAGCGAACAGTTCGGCTATGCCGCCTCCATGATTGGCATGAATGCAATGCCAGGCGGGATTGAACCGGATCGACTCGGTTGGCGAGAGAGTTGGCAACAGCGCCTTGAGGAGACTCCGCCGTGGACACTCGGTTGGCTGCGCCGCGCGCGACCGTCAGAGTGGCGTCACAACTCCGTGCGTCATCTGCCGCCAATTGAGATCCCCATGTT
>QWRJ01000048.1 GCA_003670475.1 Candidatus Limnocylindrus primus
CGTGTGCGATTGGTGGAGATGGAGGAGAGTCGAACTCCTCGTCCGAAAAGCCTTCCAAGAGACCACTACGAGCGTGTCCTGCGGTTTAGTCTGAGTTGAGGCGCTCCCACAGGCCGGATCGACCCTCAACCGAGTCACATGCCCCTAAATCGGGCTTAACCAGTGGCTATGTGTCACTCACCACTGTTGCAGCTTCGCTTTATGACGCTTCCACGGCCCGCGAAGCGGGGGCCGCTTCCACGCTCACCTTACTGCCTTAGGCAGCGAGGGCGAGAGCAGGCTGGCGATTGCCAGGTACTTCTTTTTGCTACCGGTTTAACGAGGCCTGATAGCAACCTCGACTCGCGTTCTCAAGGTACGGCTTCCCGTCGAAACCACGCATCCCCAAGGGGGGAATCCTACACGCTGGCGCGTATGGCGACTAGCCCCCGCGCTTCCAGTCGGAGAGTTCGCGCTCCGCTTCGCGCTTCCCTTCACGGTCAGCGATCGACTTTCGCTTGTCAAACTCCTTCTTTCCACGCCCGAGGCCGATCTCCACCTTGCAGCGCCCGCGGCTCAGATAAAGGCGAAGCGGGATCAACGTGAGCCCCTTCACCTTCACCTTGGTGCCGATTGAGATGATCTCTTCCTTATGAAGGAGGAGGCGGCGCGTTCGTTTCGGCTCGTGCTGCTGGCTGGCAGCACCGGGCCACTCGGCAATGTGCATGCCGATCATGCGCGCCTCACCATGTTCAAGCCGAATGTAGGCGTCGCCGATGTCCGCCTTACCAGCGCGGATCGACTTGATCTCCGTCCCCGTCAGCACCACACCCGCCTCAAAGCGGTCAAGAATCTCGTATTCATGGGAGGCCTTCCGGTTTGAAGACAGCGTTGTACCGTCAGCTACGGTACCCGGCTTCTTCGTGGCCATGAGACCTCCTTGACGCTATGAGATGAGAAAGGGCGCCGGCCGTGCGGCCAGCGCCCTCTCAGAACGTTACCGCTCTCGCGGGCCGGTTAAGCGCCGACCTCACGAGAGGCGGTCGTACAACTGTCTATTGACACTGCACACCACCTCCTTCCGTCTGCGTAAACGATACGGCGCAGCGGCGTGCGGCGCAAGGGGAGTGTGGAGCGAGGCGGCTAGGCCTGCTACTTCAGCAGGTCGAGCGCCTTGGTGAGCACCAGATCATCAGCCCCCTGGGCTGTGGCGGGGGCCACCGGGTAGTCCGGGGCGATCCCAACCTTGTGCACCCAGGTGCCGTTCGGCGTGAGCCACTTTGCAATCGTGAGCTTCAACCCTGAGCCATCTGAGAGGTCGATAAAGGTTTGCACAACGCCCTTGCCGAAGCTCGTCTCGCCAACGAGCTCCGCCCGCCCACGATCCTGCAGCGCGCCAGCAAGGATCTCGCTTGCAGAGGCGCTCCCTTTATTGATCAAGACAACGAGTTTGATTGAAGGGTCTGTTGCAAGCCCGCCGCCGCTTGCGCGCGTCTCTGTGCGCTTTCCGTTGCTCGTCTCTTCCATGTAGACAACACCATCGCCAATGAACTCACTCGCAATAGAGAGCGCAGCGGAGAGATAACCACCAGGGTTATCGCGGAGGTCAAGGATGATGCGGGTCGTGTCGGCATCAATAACCTTCTGGAGCGCGGTGCGGAACTGCTCGGACGCCACCTCACTGAATTCTGCAAGGCGGATGTAGCCAACCGGGTCACCAGCAGTTGTGGAGAGCTGTTTCGGTTCAACGGCTGGGACAACAATGACATCACGAATGATGGAGATGTCTTTTGGTGCATCTTCGCCGCGCACTACGGTAATAACCACTGTCGTTCCTTTTGCGCCGCGCACCTTTCGCACTGCGGAGTCAAGCGTCTCACCGTCAACACTCACGCCGTCAACCGCGGTTACGCGATCGCCACTGATGATTCCTGCGGCTTTTGCCGGCGAGCCGTCAATTGGCGAGACAACAAGCAGGTAGCAATCAGGTCCGATCGCGGTACACGAATCACCAGCTGGGCTGCGACTCTCAATGACGGCACCGATCCCCTCAAAGCTTCCAGAGAGATCGCCGATCATCACCTCCATCTCTTCGCTGGTGAGATATTGCGAGTATGGATCGTTCAGCGATTCAACGAGCCCCCTGATGGCACCGTCAATAAGTTGCTGCTCTGTTTCGTCGCCAACGTGGCGTTGCTCAACAAGGTCCAACACTTCGTTGAATCGAGAGAGATCAATCGCGCCGCTTGCCCCTGCGGGCGTGCTTGAAGCTGAGCCGTTGTTGTAGCCGAGCGTGTAGACGCCTACGGCAAGCGTGATCGCAAGAAGAAGTGCACCGGCGCGCGTGACGAGTGGTGGGCGCTTGTTGTTCGTGCCAACGAATCGCTGCTGCATCAACCCCCCTTAATCTCTCTCGCGGTCTCTTCCGCTTACGCGTAGGACTCTGGCAAGACCTTAGTTAAGTCGGCCTCGTAGAGAGAGTAGCGCGCCGAGCGCGCCGAGTCCGAACCCTGCAAGGAGGACGGAGATCGCAACTTGACCGGCGAGGATCGCCGACGTTTCAACAGGGAGGACGCGGAAGAGGCTCAGCATAAGCGCGCTGACGCCGGCGCCAAGGATGCCAAAGATGAAGAGGGTGAGCAGTGCGCCAATCCCGCCAATCACGAGTCCTTCAAGGATGAAGGGGAGGCGCACCCAAGTTGAGGTTGCGCCAACAAGTCGCATGATGGCGATCTCATCGCTGCGCGCCATCACCGCCAACCGAATAGCGTTGACAACAACGGCGAGCACCGCGAGCGAGAAGCCGATCACCACAATGAGGCCAACAGCGCGGAGTGCAGAGGTGACGCTCGCGAGCGATTCAGCAAGCGCGCGACCATCAACGATTCTCGCGAAGAGTGCTGCGGAGGGGAGCTTTGACAGGCTGTCTGCAACGCTCGCAGTTTGGCCAGGGTCATCAAGCGCGATCTCAAAGCTTGGAGGAAGCGGGTTCTCGTCCAGCTCACCGGTGAGATCAGGCTCACCACGCTCCTTAAGGCGCTCACGGAAGGCGGCGAGCGCCTCATCGGCACTCACATAGGTTGCGTCACGCACCCCATCAACCTTCAGGATCTCCGCACGAAGCTCCGCCGCACGAGCGTCCGAAGCACCCACCTTTAGGTAGGCGATCACCTCAACCTTGGAGTCGGCGTAGCTCAGTGCGGCGTCGAGCCCCGCGCGAATGACAAGGACTGAGGCGAGCACGAGGAGCATCAGCGTCATCGTCATGGTGGCGGCGATCGTTGCGAGACGGTTGCGCGCAAGGCCGTTCATCGCGGCGGAGGCGCTCAGTTTCAGCAGGCGAGTGTTCTGTGCTCGACTCATCTCTTCCTCACAACCTTCACCCTCTCTTCGGCTAGCCGACCCGATGATACGTGCCGCGCTGTTCATCGCGAATAAGGCGACCGCCCTCAAGGGCAAGCACACGCCTGCGCAGCGTGGTGACAATGTCGGAGTCGTGTGTTGCAACAAGAACGGTAACGCCGAGCTGATTGATCTGGCCGAGCAGCTCCATGATCTCCCAGCTGATCAGCGGGTCAAGGTTTCCCGTTGGCTCATCAGCGATGAGGAGTTCAGGGTTGCCAACGATGGCGCGAGCGATCGCCGCGCGCTGCTGCTCACCGCCAGAGAGTGCGTCTGGGTAGCGGTCGGCGAGCTTGCCAAGGCCGACGATACGTAGCGCGCGCTCCACCGCCACCTCAATCTCTTCTGCTGGAGCGCCGGTGACCTCCAACGCGAAGGCGGTGTTCTCACGCACGGTGCGTCGCTGCAAGAGACGGAAGTCCTGGAAGACCACACCAACGCGTCGACGCAGGTATGGCACCTCACTCGTTGGAAGATCGTGAACCGAGTAGCCGGCTACGTGCACCTCTCCAGCGAAGGGGAGCACGTCGCGCACTAGGAGTCCAACAAGCGACGATTTCCCCGCACCTGAAGGTCCAACAAGGAAGGCGAACTCGCCGCGGCTGAGCGTCAGGCTAACGCCAGCAAGGGCGACGTGTCCGCTCGGGTAACGGACGCTCACGTTGTTCAGCGAGACGACTGGCGTTTCGCCTTCTCCTACGTTTGTCATATCGGCAAGGTCACTCATCATCAGGTCCGCTCGCTGTGATTGGCGCGCCGATCGCGAGGCGCTCAAGTTCGGCCAAGACGAACGGGTCAAAGTCGCCATCCATCACCCCCGTGGTGTCTGACGTTTGCACACCGGTTCGGTGGTCCTTCACCATCTGATACGGATGGAAGACGTAGCTTCGAATCTGGTTACCCCAACCGGCAACCACCGTCTCCCCGCGCACTCGTGCCAACTCATCTTCGCGCGCGCGAATCTTTAGCTCAATCAGCTTTCCGCGCAACATCTTCTCTGCCGTTTCTTTGTTCTGCATCTGCGAGCGCTGATTCTGGCTTGAGACAACGCTGTTCGTTGGGATGTGGGTAAGACGAACAGCAGACTCTGTCTTATTGACGTGCTGACCACCAGCGCCGCTGGCGCGATACGTGTCAACTCGAATCTCATCCCAGTTGAGTGTCACCTCCTGGTCATCTTCAACTTCAGGGATCACTTCAAACATTGCAAAGGTTGTCTGTCGGCGCTTCTGTCCATCAAACGGAGAGATGCGCACCATGCGGTGTACGCCGCGCTCTGCACGCAACCAACCAAAGACGTTTCTTCCACGAATCTCTAGCGCCACACTGCGGTAGCCAGCGCCTTCGCCTTCAGTAAAGTCAACGATTTCACTTGCAAATCCGTGTCGCTCCGCCCAGCGCATGTAGGCGCGAAGCAACATTGCAGTCCAGTCACACGCCTCAGTGCCTCCTGCGCCGGCTTGGATGGTGACGATCGCATCTGCGTCGGCGTATTCGCCAGCGAAGAGAAGCGAGGTGCGGGCTTTATGAAAGTTGATTTCAAGCGCCGCCGTGCGCACCTCAACTTCGGCGAGGAGGGTTTCGTCGCTCTCGGAGTTGGCGAGTTCGAAGAGTTCGCCAAGGTCGCGCGCCGATTTGGTGAGCTCCTGCCAGAGGGTTAACTCTTCACGAAGGCCCTCCGCCTCACGTGCGAGGCGTCGAGCGACCCGCTGGTCATCCCAGAAGCCGGGGGCGAGCATCTGCGACTCAATTGTGGCGAGTCGCGCAGCCTTTGTTACAGGGTCAAAGCCCCCCCGACGTGGCTTCGATCCGACCGAGTAGGTCGCGTAGGCCAGCGGCGTCGACGCTCACTGGGAACGCTCACTCGGTCGCCCGAAGGCGACGACGGGGTCTTGCTGCTTCACGCTCGCGATCGTAGCAGGGGCTATGCCCCGTGACACTTCTTGAACTTCTTACCTGAGCCGCATGGGCAGGCGTCGTTGCGGCCCGCCTTCATCTCGCCGGCAAGGGCCTTCGCAGGTGTGAGCGGCGATGCGCCGCTAGTCGACCCTTCACCGCCACCAGACGTTGTGACTGCCACAGGGCGAGGGGCGCGCTGTTCCTGGACGAGGCTAACGCGTAAGATCGCGCGCCCAATGCTGACGCGAATGAGTGACTGGAACTCTTCGTAGAGCTTGAACGCCTC
>QWRJ01000049.1 GCA_003670475.1 Candidatus Limnocylindrus primus
GATGCCTTCAACATGCCGCTGATTCTCCCACGCCGTGCCCCTATTTGAGGAGACCGTTGAGGCGCAGGAGGGCGCCGAACGGGTCCCGAATCTCGATCTTTACCCTGCCGTCCCGCGTGATCTCCGCACGGCCGCGGCTCTCGTCGCTGCCGTACAGGTCGAGCGAGCCATAGGCGCGGACGCGGCTTCCGCTGAAGGAGGGGGCGAGCTCTGTGGTGATCGTCCCCCGCGCCGTCCCGCGCCAGGCGGCGAGTCCTGCGCGGCGACCACTCGCGTCAACTTCAAATGCGAACGTTGATGGGGCGGGCATGCCGAGACCGCGCAGGCCGACCGTTGTCCCAAGGATGCGCTCGCTTGCCTCATAGAGGCCGATCTTTGGGATTGATGCGCGCAGCGTTGCCGCAATCTCGCGGTTCGCCCCAGTGTTCGTTGCGCTGATTATCGTGTTCGTCTCCCGGTCTCGCTCTTCCGCTGTTCGATCGCTGGTGAAGTTTGGTTGCTGGTAGCCCACTCCGTACGATGTGGAGGCCGCGACAACGTAGTAGGCGAAGCAGGCGAGTGCGCCGGCGTACTCTGGACCACCTGCGCGCCGCTCGTGCAACAGCGTGGCGAGCGGGAGTAGGACGCGCGTCTTCGCGGCGCGCCTGGCAAGGTACTGCAGGAAGGTGGTGCCGTGCGTCTCATACGGCGCACGCGCATCTCCCGATGGGGAGAAGTAGGGCGTGGCGAGCCGTTCATCTAAGCGCAGTTCCATCGTTCTATCGTACCTACTCCGCTACACTGCGGCGAATGACTCTTGGCAGCGCGAAGCAGACCCCCGCACGTAGCGCGCCCGCCCTTGACCTCTCCGCCGCCGCAGCACTCTGGGGTGGCCTCTACGTCATCTCCGCCGCCACCTTTGAGGCAATCCCTCCCGCCACACTCACCCTCGTCCGACTCGGGCTTGGCGTTGCTGTGCTGCTCGCTTTTGGTCGACTGCGCGGCGTGAGTATCGGCTGGTCCGACGTGCCGCACCGCGCCGCCTGGATCGCGGCGTTCGTTGCCGCAACGAGCATGCTGCTGCAGTTCGGTGGGACGGCGCTCACCTCCGGCGTTGAGGGCTCGGTGGTGACGATGGCGACGCCGATCTTCGTCCTACTCTTCGGTCGACTCCTCGATGGCGTGGTGATTCCGCGACGTGCGTGGGGCGGCATCGCGCTCGCCGTTGCTGGTGTGCTGCTCCTCTCACTGCGCGGGAGTGGCGGCAGTCTGAACGTGAGCGATCCGTCGCGACTCCTCGGCATGCTGGCGCTAGTCGGCGCAGGCGCAACCTGGGCGCTCTACTCGTCGCTCGGACGACCACTCGTTGCGGCGATCGGTGCGAGCCGCGCGATCGGCCTCACCGCCGCACTCGCGCTTGTTTTCATCACTCCTGTTGCAGCGGTTGAGCTGCTGCTCGGTGGGATTGATCTTGCCGCCGCCACCACTCCCGCCGCACTCGGCGCTGTGGCCTATCTCGCGATCGCTGCAACTGCGATCGGATGGTCGCTCTGGTATCGCGGCTACGCCGCCGCCGCACCACGCGTTGCTGCCGCCGCGCTCTTCCTCCAGCCACTCGTTGCTGCACTGCTCGGGGTTGGACTTCTTGGTGAGGCGGCTGATCCTGCGCTCTTCGCCGGTGCGGTGCTGCTCCTTGGCGGCGTTGCACTGATTTCCCGCGGCGAGTCGACGCGCTGATGCAGGATCTGCGCCGCTATCGGAGCGAGACACCACCCGTCACGGGGCTCGCCTCCATCACGCACGACGATCGCGGTGTTGAACAGAGTCCAGCAGACGGCGATCGCGCCGCGTGGAAGTCGTGGGTCTCCGCATCAAAGACGCGCAACTGGCTCCGTCGCGATCCGCTTCTTGACTGGCTTGAGGTGCACGGTGAGGCGAAGGGCTTCATCAAGGATGCGGAGGTGGACGCCGATCCGCCGAGCCCCTATGACCTACGACGACTCCTCTTTGCGAAGGGGAACGCCTTTGAAGAGGGGATCTTCAAACTCCTCGAGCCGAAGGTCAGCACATGGGTAAAGATCGCGAACGGTTGGGAGGAGACGCGCAGTGTAGAGGCGGCGCAGCGCACCTTTGAGGCGATGCGCAGCGGTGTGGAGCTGATCGCTCAGGCAGTGGTGCGCAACCCAGAGGATCAGACGTATGGCGCAATCGACCTCCTTGCGCGAAGCGATGCGCTGGCGAGACTCTTCCCTGGCATCGTGGATGCGGGCGAAGCGACGCACCCAGCACCGGCGCTCGCTGGTGACGACGGCGTTCCGCCGCCATGGCACTACGTGGTGGTGGATGTGAAGTTCTCCACGCTGGATCTGAGCGTCAACGGATTAGTGAGCAGTTCACATCGCCACTATGCGGGGCAGGTGCTCGTCTACACCGCCGCGGTGGCACGACTGCAGGGCTACTGCGCCGCCGAGGCGTATCTGCTCGGTCGCACCTGGACGAGCACGAAGGGTCGCGGCCGTGGAGCACTTGATCGTCTCGGTCGCGTGCTGGTGGAGCGCGAAGAGACGCGCGACTCGGCGACGCCACTTGCAATAGAGGTTGGCCGCGCCATTGAGTGGATCCGCAGCGTACGCCGCGACGGCGCGAGCTGGGATGCGCTGCCACGGCCAACACGACCGGAGCTCTACCCGAACACTGGCGCGAACGAAGATCAGCCGTGGAGCGGCGCAAAGAAGAAGATCGCCGATACCATTGGTGAGCTGACGGTCCTCCCCGGGGTCAACCCAGACTTGCGCGATGCGGCGATCGCGCGCGGCATCCTCCGTCGCGATGAGCCGAACCTCTCGCCAGAGCTGCTCGGCGTCACCGGTGATACGCGGCCAAAGCGGCTCGCCCTTGTCCTAGCGGCGAATCATCCTGATCAGGTGGCGCGCATCGCGGCGAGCCCTGGCGCCGCCGTGATCCCAGAGAAGATTGAGTTACTCCCAGACCTTGAACGACACTGGCGCAGGCCGTGGCGACTCGAGTTCTGCGTTGACTTTGAGAACACGCAGAACCTTGATGATGACTTCAGCCGACTCCCCGAAGTTGGTGGCAACGTCTGCATCTTCCAGGTTGGCTGTCTTGTGCAGATTGACGGGCGCGTCCCGACCGCGGCGGAGTGCGCTGCCGCTGGTGTGCCGAGTGAGTTCGGCCAGTGGACGGCGAAGCGCCTCTCACTCGCCGGTGAGCGCGAAGTCTTGGATGCGTGGCGCGCCTTCATGGACGCGTGGCGCGCTGCACTCAGCGTGGGCTGGAGTGACGCGCGCATCATGCACTGGTCGCCAGCCGAACCGAACTTGCTGAAGAACTCCTACAACTGTGCCGCCGACCGTCACCCCGACTGG
This sequence comes from Candidatus Limnocylindrus primus, assembly GCA_003670475.1. Classification (GTDB taxonomy): domain Bacteria; phylum Chloroflexota; class Limnocylindria; order Limnocylindrales; family Limnocylindraceae; genus Limnocylindrus. The sequence goes on from QWRJ01000049.1 coordinate 3,366, forward strand.
TCGCTCCCCGACGAGCTCGGTTGGTTTGACGCGCTGGATGAACTTGTCCACCGCGTCCCAGTTGGTGTCCATGGTGCATGGGGCTTCGGGCTGAAGCAGATCGCGAAGGGGATGCATAAGGCTGGACTGATTAAGACGGTGTGGGGTGACGGTCCCGCCGATGGGCTCGGCGCGATGGCTGCCGCTTACGAGGCCGAGCGGCGTGCGGCGCTGAGCGGCGGGTCAATGAGTGACTTTGACTTTATGCAGGCGGTCGCCGAATACAACCAGGTCGACTGCCGAGCGATGTCCGAAGTGGTGAGCTGGCTCCGCGCGAACCGTTAGCGACGGCGGTAGCGCCGCGCGATCACACTAAAGAGCGGGAGCTTCGTCAGCAGTTCAGAGATTGGTCGCGCCTCGCGACCCTCACGCCCCTCGACGGCAAGGAGACGGTCGGCAGCATCGCCCTCAACGTGACGTGGGTCGCAGGTGGCAAGGTCGATCGCCACCTCACCGGGAATCGGTGTGCCGAGCTGATCGAGCAGGTTGGCGGGGATCCCTTCGTCACCGAACTCGGCGCGCAGCTCCTCTTCAAGATGCCAGCGCGGCTTGCGGAAGAGGACGGCGCGCCATGCCTCCGCAACGGCGGGGGTGACGGTGCCGTCGCCTGGCTTTGGCGATGGAGAGAGATCCTTGCCGCGCGACCAGCGTGCCGCCTGGTGCAGAAGAGTGTATTCGTCGAGTTCGAGATATGCGGCAAGGTCGTCTGCTGGCGAGGTGTCGCCGAAGATGGCACGAATCCCTGGCGCGAACGCCTCTTGCATGTCGAGGTCGATTCCACGCACCGTGCGATGCAGATAGACCTGCTGGTACATGAAGTGGCGCGCATTCAAGAAGCTCTCCAGCGCGCCGACTGCGGGCTCATAGAGGGTGAGACCGCGCGGCCCGATGAAGCTGTAGCGACGGAGTCGCTCCACATCCACAGCACCAATCTGCACGCCGGTCATGTACGCGTCGCGGCGGACGTAGTCCAGGTTGTCGACGGTGAAGACGCCTGACAGCAGCGGCTGCATGATACGCAGCCACTTTGGCGCTGCTGCATCTTCGAGTGGTGGCTTAGAGATGAGGAAGCTCACCCAGGTCGGATCAATCGACTCGCCCTCATTGAATCGATCGCGTTCGGCGTGTTCACCCGGTGCGCGGCGAAGTCTGCCGATGATTTCGCCAACTTCGTGCTCGATGATTAGCGCCGAGAGATCTTCGTGCGCGAGGCGCTTCCCTGGCGCGCGGCGCGCGTCATCAGGCGCTGGGAACTTCTCCAGCACCTCATGGTCAAAGAAGTGAGCGAATGGGCCGTGGCCCACGTCGTGCAGCAGCCCAGCAACGCGCAGCGTCTCGACAACGAGCCCCTCGCTTGGGACGGGATCGCCACTGGCGCGCAACTGCTCAGCGAGTGAGCTGTACAGGTGGCGTGCCCAGAGGCCCGCCTCATGCATCACACCAAGGCCGTGCGCGAAACGACTGTGCTCGGCGGTAGGGAAGACCCAACGTGCGCTCTGCAACTGACTGATGCGCCGGAGTCGCTGCAACCACGGCGTGTCAAGGAGATCCTCTTCGGCCGCCTCCTCCGCGAGGTAGCCAAGCGCTGCGGCACCCTCTGGCGTGAGCCGCTTGGTCAACTCGATGTAGCCGTGGATCGGATCGCTGATCAGGTTGACCGCCTTAAAGCGCACCGCCTCACCGGCACCGTTGCCGCTCATGCGCCGGTGTAGCGCGCTGCCGCGGCGCGCAGTATCTGCGCAAGATCGTCACGGAGTGCCTGCGGCTTGAGCACTTCGGCCCCGTCGCCCCAGCCCAAGATCCATGAGCGCACCTCTAAGAGTCCGGAGACGCGCGCGCGCCAGAGAAGTGAACCATCCGCTTCACGTTCGCTCGTTTGTGACGGATGCCAGCGCGTCTCAGATGCGCGCGACGCCGCCTCAGGTGTGAAGCGGATCACGATCTCTTCAAGTGGCTGATCGGCGACGATATCCCACGCG
>QWRJ01000005.1:0-5205 GCA_003670475.1 Candidatus Limnocylindrus primus
CGGGACAATGAGTGATTCACTGACAAGGAATCCAACGGCGAGCTCCTCCTCGTTGCCTGGCGTACGCATCGTTACGGCAACCTCAATCTGCTGTCCGTCTGGCCCAGCAACGGAGATCTGCGCCGGCTCTTCGCCGATCAGGAGGTCGTCGTGTTCGGTGGCTACGCCGTCACGCCACGTGGTGACGCGTTGGGTGGATGTGCGTCGGCGCGGATCGGGTGGTGCGCTCATCTCGTGATCCTAGCGGCGACAGAAGGTGAGGGGATAGCGAACGGCCGGGGCCCCGAAGGGTCCCGGCCGTCCGGAAACTACGAAACTCGAAAGCTCAGCGCGCTGGGCGTCGGCTTGCGAAGCAGGTGTCGCAGTAGACCGGCTTGCCGCTCGTTGGCAGGAAGGGGACCATCGTCTCCTTACCGCAGTCTGAGCAGGTCGTCGGGTGCATCTCGCGTGGTCCACGTGGAGCTCGCGGGGCGCCGTAGCCACCCGCGCTGTAGCTGCCACCGCCGGTGTAGCCGCCGAAGCCGCCACCCGCCGAACCACCCTCGCGCTGCGCCTTGCGGGCATTGCGGCATGGTGTGCAGCGCTTTGGCTCCGTGAAGCCACGCTCGCTGTAGAACTCCTGGTCTCGTGCTGTGAACACGAATTCCTGGCTGCAATCCATGCAGACCAGATTCTTGTCTGTGAACATTCCGTTCTCTCCTAGTGTTGGCTCGCCTCGTGTTCCGAAGGTTTGTCTCGCGAGCCCTAGTGGGAACGGTTGACTGATCTCGGTCGCGTGCGTGCGTTCTTTGCCGCCCGAAGTCCGGGCCAGCCCAAGAAGCATACGGCATCCCGCCCCATCCCGATAGGGGGCTGCCCTACACTCTCCCCCTAAGGAGGCTGAGCCGCCTCCACCAACGGTAAGGAGCGACCCAACCATGCTGAATCGAAGCCTCGCCGCAGCCCTCGCCGCCGAGGCGATCGGCACCTTCCTCTTCTTCGTGATTGGAGCGGGGGTAGTGATCGTCAACGCCCAGACAGGGGGGGAGGTGGGCCTCCTGGGAATCGCCCTCGCCAACGGCCTCGCGCTCACCGTCTTGGCGACCGGCTTCGGTCCGATCAGCGGTGGGCAGTTCAACCCGGCGGTCACCGTTGCCCTCTGGCTCGTTGGCAAGGTGCGCACGATTGAAGGACTTCGCTACATCGTCGCCCAACTCGCTGGCGCCGCCGCCGCAGGCTTCGTCCTGAAGCTCGCCTTTGGTGGCTTTGATGCTGGCGACAGCGCCTACGCCATCGCCGGTGGTGGTGCGCCGTCACTCGCCTTCGGGCTATCGCAGGGGACAGGCATCGCGGTCGAGGCGGTTCTTACCGCACTCCTCACCTATGCCGTCCTCCTCACTGCGGTTGATAGCCGCGCACCAAAGATGGGTGGACTCTTCATCGGATTCGCCGTGATCGCAGACATCATGATCGGCGGACCGTTGACTGGCGCCGCAATGAACCCAGCGCGATGGTTCGGCCCAGCGCTTGCGCTTGGCGACCTCTCTGGTGCGGTGATTTACATCGTTGGGCCACTCGCTGGTGCGGTGGCGGCTGCACTCTCAGTGCGCTACCTCTTCTCCGAGCGCTAAATGCCGCGCGACGACTGGGCAACGCCGCGATCGGCTGCGCTTAAGTCGGCGCAGCGTTGGTTCGGCCGACTGATCGCACTCGTCGTACCGCTGCATGCACGCCTCGCCCTTGCAACGAACGGTTACATCACACCGAGCCTCTTCTGGCGTCCAGGCATCATCCTTGAGACTGTTGGCAGAAAGAGCGGCGCGTCGCGTCGCGTCGTGCTTACGTATCTCCCCGACCACGAGCGCATCGTGCTGATCGCGAGCAACTACGGTCGCGCCGGAAATCCTGCCTGGTTTGAGAACCTGGTTGCAGAGCCTCGCGTGAAGGTGATTCGTCGTGGCCGCGCGCTCCCATACACGGCACGCGTTGCCGTTGGTGACGAGCGACGCAACCTGCTCCGTCGCACTGATGACGTGACCTACGGCGTCTACGCCGCATATTCACGCAAGACAGAGCGCGAGATTCCCGTCGTTGTGTTGACACCTGACGCATGAGCAGCACACCGCAGGCCACTGAACTGAGCGTCGCACGACGACGACTCGCCGTTGACTCGATCGGCATCTGGGTTCTGGCGATCGTAATCGGCACGATCTTCGGCTTCACCGCGCGCGAAGGTGGACTCTCACTGATTGAGGCTGCAGCGTTTAGCTCCATCCTCTTCGCCGGTGCGGCGCAGTTCGCAGCGGTTGGCCTACTCGCCGTTGCTGCGCCGTGGGGCTCCATTGTGCTGTTGGTCTGGCTCTTGAACGCGCGCCACTTCCTCTACGCCGCATCCATTGCGCCACACACAACACACCTGCCACGAAAGATTCGCGCTGGGCTCGCCTACCTGCTGACAGATGAGGCGTTTGCACTGACGAGTGCGCACATTGCACGGCTTGGACGCTTTGATCTGGCTGGCGGCTGGTACGCAGGTTTCTCCATCTTTGTCCCTTGGAACCTTGCAACGATCGCAGGATGGCTCGCTGGCGCGGCGCTCCCAGAGCCTGGAACAATTGGACTCGACGTAATGTTCCCCGCCTCCATGGCTGGGCTCGCCGTTGGCTTGGTGCGTGATCGCGCCGCGCTGATCGCCCTAATCACCGGTGGTGCTGCAGCAGTTGCCGCAGCAATCTTGATCAACCCGAGTGCCGCCGCGATGATCGGCGGTCTTGTTGGACCACTCGTTGGGATCGCGCTCACGCAACGTGAACGATCACAACGTGAGGGGGAGGCGCGATGATCGATCCGTTCCGCACCGATCTTGTTCCACTCGCGATCCTCGGCGGGATCGGCACGTACGCCGCGCGCGCGCTGCCGCTCCTCGCACCGGGCGTGGATCGCCTTCCAGCGCCAGTACTCACCTACCTGCGCCTCATTGGCCCCGCCGCACTCGGCGCAATTGCCGCCGCCAACATCTTCGTTGCAGACGGAGCGTTCCGCGTTGGCCCTGAGGCGGTTGCGGTGATCACAGGGGCGGCGATCGGACGGTGGCGCAACAGCCTCCTGGTGGGCATGGCGGTATCAGTGGTGGTGGTACTCGCTCTGCGCGCTACCATCGCCACATGATCGACCTGAACGGGATCCACCTCCGCAATCGACTCGTCACCAGCTCAAGCCTTCTCGGCTACGGCGCGCCGAAGGGTCGCCTTGCCGTACTTGGCCTCTCTCCAATCGTCAACTTCGTCGACCTGCGCCGCTTCGGTGCCGTCACCGTGCGCACGGTCACGACGCAACCTCGAGAAGGTCACTTCACGCTGCAAGAGAGTTGGAAGCTGAGCGAGATCCCGCAGCTGATCCGCCTCTACCGCGGCGCACTCCAAGAGGCGGATGGGGGGTGGCTCAACGCCTTCGGTTGGTCAAACATTGGTATTGATCGCTACTTTGACGAGTACTTCGTGCGCACCAGCGAACAGAATCGGATCCTCTCGCTCGGCGGATTCAGCGCCGACGAGTTTGGCTCGCTCGTAGAAACGGTCAACCAGCGTGCACAGCCTGGTGAGCTTGCCGCCGTAGAGTTCAACGTCTCGTGCCACAACGTCAACTTTGATTTCAATCCGATTATCGAAGAGGTGCTGAAGCGCGCCGTCCGAGCCTCGCGCTTCCCAGTGATCCTGAAGCTCTCTCCCGACTTTGATTACCTCGCGCACGCCAGACTCGCCGAAGCGAACGGGGTCGCGGCGATCAGCGCGATTAACACCATCAAGGGGCTGCGGCTAGATCCGGATAGCGGCGCGCCACTGCTGAAGAACCGCTACGGCGGCCTCTCCGGCCGCGCGATTAAGCCGATCGGCCTCCGCGTCGTGAGTGAGTTGCGTGAGGCAGGGATCAGGCTGCCGATCATCGCTGGTGGTGGCGTGCGCACCTTTAACGACGTTCGGGAGTACGGCTGGGCTGGTGCGGATGCTGCGTCACTCGGCTCGGAGGCCTGGCTGAAGCCGCTATGGTCAATGCCGCTGGCGCCGCTGCACGGGCTTCATATTCGGCGCCTGATCGGACAAGTAGAAGGGTGGTCACCGCGATGAGAATTGAAGCGACCGACCTCACGCCGCTCGAGCAGCGCCTTGTTGATGAGGCGATCAAGATCCGGCCACGTGCCTACGCCGTTTACTCCAACTACCTGGTTGGGGCGGCGGTCGCCGATGCAGACGGCGGGATCCACGTTGGGGCGAACATGGAGGGGGCCGACTTCACGCTCACCGTGCACGCGGAGCAGCACGCAATGAATGCCATGCGCCTTGCGACCAATGCGAAGGCGGTCGCGCTCGCATTCGCCGTCCAATCCCCGTCCGAATCGCCATCACCCTGCGGCGTCTGCCGGCAGCGCATCCGCGAATTTGCCGGCTCCCTGCAGATGCCGATCGTTGCCGTCAGCCTGGACCAGAGCTTAAAGATTGAGCGCTTGAACCGCTATCCGTTTGACTACCTTCTCCCGAATTCGTTTGGCCCGGAGAACCTTGGCAAGTAGCTCGCGTCTCTCGCGCTTCGGCGTGCTGACGATCTACGGCGGTTTCGGCGTCGTCGGCGCCGTCTTCTATCCGTTCTACGCGGTCGCGATGATCAACCGCGGTCTCAGCGCAGGCGAACTCGGACTGCTGACTGCAGCGACGGCACTCGTCTCGAGCGCCGTCGGACCGGCCTGGGGGCACCTTGCCGACCGAGTCGTTGGCCGGCGTGCAGGACTCGCGATCGGCGAGATCTCGAGCGCGATCGGCATCCTCCTCTTCGCCTTCGGCGATCTCAACGCCGCAATCGCTGGGTCACTCCTTATGGCGATCGCTGGCGCCGCCTCTAACAGTTCTGCCGATGCGCTTGCGCTCGGGATCGCCCGTGATGGCGGACCACGCTTTGCGGTGACGCGCGCGGTGACGAGCTTCACCTATGCGATCACCGCAATCGCCGCAGGTGTGGCGATCCGTGACGGTGGTGGGTCGTCAATTGTCCCGTTCCTGGCCGTTGGACTCTGCTGCACGATTCTGCCGATTCCGTTTCTGAAAGATCGGAGCGTCATCGCGGCGCATCGCAGCGCGCCGTCGCGCACCGCGTCGTCACGCCGCACCAGACACTCAGCGCGTGACCGATTCGGTAGCGTGAGCGAACTGCTGCGCATCGCCCCAGCGATGGTCC
>QWRJ01000005.1:5215-46002 GCA_003670475.1 Candidatus Limnocylindrus primus
GCGAGGCTCGGACTCGGCGCAACCCTCGCCGCCTTCATTGAAGTTCCCTTCATGATCGCCTCGGCCCGCATGCTTAAAGGGATTGGGCTACGACGTGGCTTCGCTGCCGCAACCGCAATCATGGGAGTGATCACCGCTTCGGTCGCACTGTTTGACAGCGCGCTTTCGCTCACGCTCCTGCGACTCGCTGAGGGGGCAGTCTTTGCGATTGCGTTGATGTGCGCCGTCGAAGTGGTTGATCGCCTGGTGCCACGCCGCCTTCACGCAACAGGGCAGTCGCTCTATCACTCTGCCGGGACGCTGGGCGCCGCGCTCGGCGGCATCGTCGCAGGTGTGCTCTATGACATGTCAGGCTCGACCGTAGTGTTCGTTGCAAGTGGAGCGGGGCTGTTGATCACCGCACTCTTTGCGCTCCGCACCATTCCACGGGGACGCGTGCTGCTCGAGTCCGACGCCACCCACGGTGCCAGATAGCAAAACGCTCCGCTGCAGCGTCAGCTGCAACGGAGCGCTATGAGATCAACTTCGTTAGCTCTGGAGGTCTTTGTAGACCGCAAAAAGCACGGGGATCATGACGATCACACCGAGGACGAAGACGATCGGATCGCTCACTTGCCCTTCTTGGCCAGCAGGTTGCCGAGCGAAAGGATCGCTGGGACCCAGAGGCCGATGTAGATGCCGTGCATCTGGTTCGCCTCAACGCCGATCCCGAAGTAGAAGGCGATGGAGATTGCGAGGCTGGCGCCGCCAGCGACGATGTACAGGTTCTTCGAATCCATGTTGACCTCCCTTTACGTGGCCCGAGTTTCGAGCCTGACCATACTTTAACGCAGGGCAGGGGGGGCGTCACCTTCGCCCAAGTCGACGTTGGCGATCCGTTCGCCCTTCTGCACGATCCGCTTCACGGAGGTTTGGGCACCGTTAATGTCCTCGCCTACCTGGCGGAAGTGGGTGGCGAGCTTCTCAATGCGCTCCGCGAGCAGTTCAACGTCTCGCGTCAGGCCGCCCACCTCTTGCTGGATCAGGATCGCCTGTTCACCGATCTTTGACTCAACGTGGAACATGCTCACCGTGGCAAGTAGCGCATGCAGCGTGTTCGGCGAGGCGAAGACCACACGCTTCCCGTTGGCGTACTGCTCAAGGTCGGGGAAGCTGGTGAAGAGTTCGGCGTAGATCGCCTCCGATGGGATGAACATCACGGCGAGGCGACTCGTCTCACCCGGAATCACATACTTGGAGCCGATCGCGTCAATGTGCGCCTTAAGCGCCGTGCGGAACTGTGTTGCGGCGGTGGGGTCGCCAGCGACAAACTTTTGATACGCCTCAAGTGGGAACTTGGAGTCAACGCAGACACGGTTTGACGCAGCGCCGCGGCCCACAATGCAGTCCGCAATCTTCCCGTTGGAGAGCGTCTCCTGAAAGCTGTAGAGATCGTTCGGGAGGGCGTCGCGCACGATCTCTTCCAGGCGCGCCTCGCCGTACTGGCCGCGCGCCTGCTTGTTCTGGAAGACGGAGAGGAGCTCGTCCATCGGCTCACGAAGGCGTTCGATCCCCTGTTGCGCCGCGTCAATGCGGGCCAGACGTTCTACGACCGACTGAAGCTGGTCCTCCACGCGCTGGGCTTGCAGCGTGCTCGTTGGATCCGCCGGTGCGGTGCGGCCAGAGCGAAGGGCGGCGACCAGCGCGGCGAGTGCCGCGAAGACGGCAACCAGGAGTGCAGCGAGCGCGATCGGATCACTCATGCGGTCAGTCTGCCTGATGCCCGTGCCGACTGCGTGGCACGGCGGTTGTCAGCGCGAAAAGTTAGAACCAGCCGAAGAGGCCCGACTTCTTCTTCAGGATCGGGAGGCCGGTTCGACCCGACTCCTTCACCTTGTAGCCCTCGGGAATCTCCGCGACTGGCCCCTTCCCCACCTTCTTGGCAAAGAAGTAGAGCGTCACCGTCTTCCCACTCGCCACCTTGCGCGAGCGGCCATGCAAAAAGTAGGTCGTCCCCTTGGAGTTCTCAAACGAAAATGCTGCCATGCTCCCTCCCCCTCGCGACACAACGGTCACGTTGCTGTAAGACTACGCTTCACTCAGCCCCACGGCAATGGTCTTCTTTGGTTTGGTTACGCCCCTGGAATCGGCTTCGCCTGGTCGAGAAACTCTGGCATGCGGGTGAGATCCACGTTTCCACCACTCAGGATCACCACGACGCGATCACCCTGTGAAACGGGCACGCGACCGAAGAGAAGGGCGGCGAGCGCGGCGGCGCCAGCGGGTTCCACCACCTGCTTGCAACGCTCGGCGAGGAAGCGGAGACCGCCGAGGATCTCTTCGTCAGGGAGGGTGATGCAGGCGTCTAGCAGTGAAGCGGCGAGTGGAAGCGTCCATGAGCCGGCGTACGGCGCGCCGAGTCCATCAGCGATTGATTTCGGCTGAACTGGCACGATGCTCCCCGCCTCTACGGCAAGCTTCACCGCCGCTGAGCCCTCTGGCTCAACACCGTAGATGCGAATCCCTGGCTTCAGTGCGCGCAGCGCAACAGCGGTGCCACAGAGCATGCCGCCACCACCGAGTCCGCCAATCACCACGTCCGCTTCAGGGAGCTGATCAAGGATCTCCAGACCGAGTGTCCCGTGTCCGGAGATAACGTACGGATCGTCAAACGGGTGTGCGTCAAAAAGTCCAAGTTCTTTGATGAGCTGGTCTTTCAGGACGCCCGCTTCACCCATGAGTCCATCAACAAGGTGAACTGTTGCGCCATATGACTCACAGGCGGAAATTTTTGCGGGGACGGCGCTCCGTGGCATCACCACATGTACAGGGATCCCGAACTGTCGTCCCGCCCATGCATATGCGGCGGCGGCGTTGCCGGCGCTGAAGGTGATCAGACCGCGACGCCGTACTTCATCCTCGCCGAAGTGCTCCACCATATGTGTCACGCGGCTCAACATCCCGCGCACCTTGTACGAACCGGTGCGCTGCAGGTGTTCCGACTTCAGACGCACGCGACCATCACCAAGAAGCGGCCCGCCACTCCGACGCAGCGCCTCTGCGGCACCGATCGATGAGAGGAGTGGTGTGACGTGGAGGCGTCCGGCGGTGCGCGCGGCGGCGGACTTTACCGCCTTCAAATCCATCGTGAAGACGCCTCCTGTTAGCGCGTCGCGCGTGGGGAGCGGCGGGGGGGCGGGTCGTAGTTCAGGCATATACGAACGGTAGCCGACGACCGAATGACGTGCGAACAGGTACCGTGCCGATATGAGCCAGCCTGAGATTCGCCACGCAACCGTTGACGAGATCCTCCCGCTTCGCAGTGAAGTCCTGCGTGGCGGCGGGCCGCTTGAGCGCGCCCTTCTCCCAGGTGATCGTGAAGGGCTCGGCGTCCACTGGGGCGCCTGGGTTGATGGGAGGCTCGCCGCCTGTGGATCGCTCTACGAGGTCACCGACGAGGAGGGTCACCGCAGCACGCAGCTTCGTGGCATGGCAACGGCGCCAGATCTCCGCAACGGCGGCATTGGTGGGGCGCTCCTCGAGGCGGCGATCGCCGAATGGGAGGCGACTCCGAATCCAGTAGCGCCGCTCTGGTGCAACGCACGGATTCGCGCCGTCCCCTTCTACACGCGTCACCGCTTCAATAAAATCGGCGAGCCGTTTGACTTTCCAGGGGTCGGCGAGCATCTCAAGATGATCTACATCGGGGAGCCAGCATGATCGGAGCGCTCTTTGGCGTGCTCGCCGCATTCGCATGGGGTGGCGGCGATTTTGTTGGCGGCATCATCAGCCGACGCCTCCCCACCTTCTTTGTTGTTGCGGCGAGCCAGGCAGTAGCACTGTTGATCTTGATCCCCGTTGCGGCGCTAAGCGGCCAACCGATCCCTGACAGCGACACGGCGCTCACCACGGCACTCGCGGGTGTCACGGGAGGAACTGGTGTCCTTGCCCTCTATCACGGCTTTGCACACGGCCGAATCTCTATTGTTGCAAGCATCGCCGGATCACTGGCGGCGCTCATCCCTGTTGCTGTTGCGGCGGCTGGTGGAGAGGCACTCTCACCACTTCGCATCGTTGGATTTTTGTTTGCGATCATCGCCATCGTCATCGTTTCAACCAGCGCCGACACGAGCGCTGCACATGCGGGTGAGCCAGGAGCGCATAAGGATGCCTCCAGTGGAGCAGCACCACTTGGCGGCGCGCTCTACGGGTTGCTTGCCGGTGTCTGCTTCGCCGGATTCAGCCTGATCTTTTCTGGGATTGAAGCGCCAGGAACACTCTGGCTGCTCACTGGACTTCGTGTCGCAAGCGTCAGCGCACTCGTTGCGGTCTTCCTTATCTCACGACTTATTGGCAAGCAGCCACCAGGCGCGGAACCAATTCCTGCCGGCGCAATCCCAACGAACCTGCGTGGACATCTTCTCCTCTTTGGAATACTCGCCGCGGCGGGGAGTGGAGATACGCTCGGAAATCTCTTCTTCCTCTTGTCGGCGCAAGAGAGTGGTGTAGCGGTTGCCGCCGTCTTCACCTCTATCGCTCCAGTAACCACGGTCCTCTTCGCCGCGCTGATCTTGCGCGAACGGATTGGCCGCCGACAGGGGATCGGCATCGGGCTGGCCGCCCTGGCAACGGTCGCCATTGCGCTTGGCGGGCTCTCGTAGAAGGCGCGCACCGCTCGACTCACACTTTGTAACAAGAGGGTAGAATCCCTCTCCCATGACAGTTGCCCCCCACGCCATCCGATTCGAGACAGCGACTGGAACGCTGCACGTTGACGGACGAAACATTCAGCTCACTGGCATGGAGAAGCGCATGATCGCGCTCTTTGTTGAGCGGCTCGGTGAGGCGATCGCCCATCAAGAGATCAGGACGAAGGTTTGGGGTGAGAGCTGGACGGGCGGCGACGAGGCACTCCGCGTCACCGTGAATCGACTCCGCCGAAAGTTTGAAGGGAATCAGCGCAAGCCAGAGATTCTCGTGAGCGTCCGTGGCATTGGCTACCGAATGATGGGATACCGCGCCACCTGATTTTCACCGCACCACGCGCGCGAGAGCCTTCTAGAGTCCGAGCAGCAGCGGCTTGAGGAACTGGCTCTCAACCACCAACGCAAGGTAGGCAATCGGTAGGCTTGCAAAGAGGCCGAGTGCGGCAGACCATCCTGAACGCTGCACTCCGCGTCCATCTGCTGCTGGCTGCGGAACAATCAGAAAGGTCATCACGCTGCCAGAGACCACCGTAAAGAGGACGAGCAGCGCCGCCGCCTCTGCACGAAGATCCGCGCCACCGAGAATGTTCAGCAGTGACGTGCCGTCGCGAAGTGCACGTTCCACTTGAAGGTCATACGCCAAGTAGATCAACGTATAGATGAGCGCGCTTCCACCGCTTGCAAGCACAGCACGGAATACTGGACGTGGCGCATGTTGCAGCTGATAGAGACGCTTCCCGAAGAAACCGCGCGGCTCTCTCCCCTGCTTCATCACCGCAACACTCAGCTATGGATGATGTCGATCACTGGGCGCTTCGGCAGGCTCTCAGGCGTGTGCGCCGCGATCAGGGTGATCAGCTCCAGAATGCGCGTGACCTCTTCGTCCGTGTTCCAGAAACCCCATGAGGTGCGGAGTGCGGGGGCAGAAGCGGGACGCTCGGCGGTGGCGGAGATCCCTGGGACGCGGCGGGTGATGGCGAAGACGCGACGCCCGAGCTCTTCAACCACCTGATCCGCCTCCCAGCCAGCGATGCGCAGGGCGACGATCGTGGCGTGTCCGCCAGGGTGAGCGAGCAGCTCCACGCCTGGGATTGCGGCGGCGCCTGCGTAGAAGTCACGGGCGAGTCGGCCCGCTCGAGCCACCGCCCATGGAAGGCCGACCTGCATGGAGAGCCAGCCAGCCGCTCGTGCTGCGCCGATCAGTGCGGGTCGCGCGAAGCCAGAGGTTTCAAATCGACGTGCGTCGCTCTGCATCACACCAACACCGTCGAGCGCCGGTCCACTGAAGGCGAGGAATCCGCCGATCACTGGTCTGATCACTTCTGACTGCAGGGTGCGTCGTGAGATGCGAATCCCCGCAAGGCCTTCAATGCCGAGCAGCCACTTCTGTGACGGGAAGGCGATCACGTCAGGATCGAGCGCGTCCGCAGCATCAAGGAGCGCGCCGACCGACTGCGCACCATCAACGATCGTGATGATCTTCGCGGCGCGCGCGCGCGGCAGGAGCGTCTCAAGTGGGAGGATGCGCCCGCTCAACCAACTGACGCGCGAGATCAGAAGAAGACGCGTCGGTGCTTCGAGCAGTTGTGAGACCTGCTGAATGATCTCTTCATCAGTTCGTGGTGTGTTTCGCTCGGTGCGCAGGCTCACCGTCTCAATCGTCAGGCCAGTCCGCGCGGCGAGTGCGGCCAAGCTGCCACGAATCGCTGGATACTCCTCATCAAGCGTCACGATGCGATCGTCAGGCTTCCACTCAATGCCGAGGACCGTGCGCATCACCGCCTCCGTGGTGCTGTGCGACACAGCAACCAGATCAAGGTCTGTTGCCAACACGGATGCGAAGACGCCGCGCAACTCATCAGCGCGCGTCTCAACATCATCCATCACGTGCTCTGAGCCACGCCCCGTGGCGAGCTCCTGCTCTTGAACCTGGCGCATCGCCGCATCTACTTCTCGTGGTAGCGGGCCGTTGCTGCCAGCGTTGAGGTAGATCCCCGCCGTCGTCGCAGGGATGGCGGCGCGAAGCTCGGCAACCTTGGCCGCCTCGTCTGTTGAGGTGGCAGCAGCCTTCAGTAGCTCTTCAGCGCTCTTCTCCATACGTCCTCCGCTACTCCGTTGCCGCGCCGCTAGTCTGGCAGCGACTCTCGAGTGAGGAGAGTGTCGCCGCTTGATCTGGCCCTAAGTCTGGACGAAGGCGCACGATGCGTGGTGCGCGCAACGCAAAGCCAGAGGCGGCACGCGCACTGCGACGCACCTCATCAAACGCAACCTCCACCACGATGCGCGGCTCCACGCTGCGATACGCGCCGAGCTGCGCAAGCGTGTGTGCCTCAAGCCAAATGCTCAGCTCTGAAATTTCTGTGTCCGGCAGTGCCACCGATGCGCGGCCGATCGTAGCGAGGCGACCAGAGAGATCATCGCGCACGGCAAAGGTGCAGTCGGAGAGGAGAGCGCGACGGCGGCCGAGTCCTGGTTCGGCGCCAACGATGACGCAGTCAAGTGTGTCGAGTGAGCGCTTCACTTTGAGCCAGCCGGATCCGCGACGACCTGGTGCATACGGCGCATGTGGCGCCTTCACCACCAAGCCTTCAGATCCACGCTGTCGCGACGTGATGAAGGCGGCTTCAATTCCCTCAACACCACACACCGTCTCCTGTGTTGCCGCGCGCAAGACACCACCACTCTTTACATCGAGCTGCAGTGACTCCAGTGCTGCGCGGCGCTCTAGATATGAACGCTGCATTAGTGGCTCTTCGCCAAGCGCCAGAAGATCAAAGGCAATAAAGATGACGTGGATGCGCTGCTGCTCGGCGAGTGTCTGAGCGGCACCTGATAGTCGTGGAGTGAGCGTGCTTGATGGGAGCGGTCGGCCATCCGCCCAGGCAACGATCTCGCCGTCAAGGATCCCGCTGACCCCAGTTGCAGCTGCGGCGGCGGCGATTTCTGGGAAGGAGACGGTGACGTCGTGAAGGTCGCGCCCGTAGAGTGCGGCGCGATCGCCCTGTACATGAAGCTGCGCGCGAACCCCGTCGTACTTATCTTCCACTGGAATCTCTGCCGTGGTGATGTCCTCAATCTCTGGCCGATCGCTGAGACGCTCTGCAACCTCTGAGGCGCCAGAGGTCATCGCGGCGAGCATCGGTGGAATTGGATGGAAGAGATGGAGGCGAGCCTCGTGCAGCCGCCCCTGTCGCGCCAAGAGCGCCACGCTGCCAGGGTCCCCTTCAAGGAGCATCGCCCAGCGCACCTCAGTTGGGTCGGCGTCAAAGGCGCTGGCGATCGCCGCCTCAAGGAGCCCGTCGCGCAGGCCGATGCGTAGATCGCCTGCGAGCGCGCGAACCACAAACTTCCCCGCCGCTGGCGAGCAACCGTAGAGCAGCTGAACGAGGAGATCATGCCGACGCTGCCCGCTCGCGGCACCGATCGCCGCGAAGATATCCGGAAGGGTGCGCAACTTTGGCGCAGTGTCCACATGTGCCGTCTCTCCAGATCCGGTCGCCTCTGCGAGCGCCGCGCGCTGAATCTGGGCGCTCCGCTCCACCTCCTCAAGCGCTGGCCCAGCGAGTGGCCGCTCTGACTCCATCAGGTCCTCAACGGCGCGACCGAGATCGCCGCGTTCATCCAACAGCTTCGCGAGCGACCCTGCTGGCGCCCCCGCAACCTCCTCTACCGCCTTTGCAATCGTCCCCCAGGAGATCTCGCTGCCGCTCAGCACACCGCGACTCGCCATTAACCGACAGGCGATCTGGAGGTCAATGTCATCTGCGCTCTTGAGCGCACTGGCAAGAAGATGCGACTTCTCTGAGGTACGTGTTGCAACCTCAATCCGCTGCGCAAGGTTCGACCAGCGTTTCATTGCGTTACCTAGTTGCGACGGTTGCGAATCGCGCGCGGATCCGCGGTCCACGGTCGAACCCCCTCTGAGAGGAGGAGCTGCTCACGTTGAAGGTGCTGATCAAGGATGCGCAGCCGCGTCAGTGCATCAGGCGCCTCAAGGAGCTCTTGTCGTTGCGCGCTGGAGAGTTGGACCACGCCGCCAACAATATGCGAGAGGCCAACAGGATCATCGGTACCAGAGAGGCGGGTGATTGCGGTGGCGAGCAGTTCGCCATCTTCATCAAGCTCTTCGTCGTCATCAGACTCGTCGTCGTCCATCTGGACGACTTCAACTTGCTCAAACTCAGTGTCACGGAGTGAGGCGCTGGCGGCGCTCGAAGCGAGCATCAGTCGCTCAAT
Organism: Candidatus Limnocylindrus primus; assembly: GCA_003670475.1. Classification (GTDB taxonomy): domain Bacteria; phylum Chloroflexota; class Limnocylindria; order Limnocylindrales; family Limnocylindraceae; genus Limnocylindrus. The sequence goes on from QWRJ01000005.1 coordinate 14,137, forward strand.
CTCGATTACTACCTCTTGCGAGAGTCGTAGCCCCTCCTCTTCGGCGAGCGCTTCGTCGATCGCCTCAACTGTGACTTCGTCGCTCAGCATCTCTTCGTCTTCTTCTTCGTCGTCGCCTTCTTCGCCGGCATCGTCGTCGCCGTGGTCGCGCTCATCAGCGCCGCGGAGGAGCTCAAGGTAGCCAACAAAGCCGGCGGAGACACGTTCAGCGGCGTTGAGTAGATCACTTGATGGTCCACCCTCTGGCTCATCAAGCAGTGCGATCTCCGCGCGAAGGTATGGCGCGTCGCGATCAAGGCGTATGACGCGGAAGCGCGTCGTGCCGAGCGTGACGAGATCCCAGCGACCGTCTACGTATCGCGTTGCTTCGCGAATGTCGGCGATGGTGCCGATGGTGGCGAGCTGGCCGGCACTGATGTTGATCACGCCGAACGGGGTGCGTGACTCCATGCAGCGCTTCACCATCAGCCGATAGCGCGGCTCAAAGATGTGCAGCGGCAGTGCAACGCCAGGGAAGAGGACGAGATCGAGCGGAAAGAGTGGGACGAGTGCCGCGCGCGGCGGCGTGGGGAGTGTCTCTGCTTGACCCTCGGGCTCGCGCCCGTCGCTTGCTGCGTCCCCGTTCAGGGGAGGCTCAGTGGCTGCAGGCGGAGGGTGCGCCGGCCGACTCCGCAGTGCGGAAGCTCGAACCGCAGCCGCAGCCGCCGACCGAGTTTGGATTCTCCACGGTGAAGCCAGCTCCCATCAGTGAGTCAACGTAGTCAACAGAGGATCCGTTCACGAGCGGCACCGACTTCTCGTCGAGGTAGACCTTCACGCCGTTCGTTTCAAAGACCTGATCATCTGGGTTTGATGTCTCTTCCACCATCATGCCGTAGCGGTAGCCGCTGCAGCCGCCTGAGATGATGTAGACGCGTAGGCCAATGGCGGGATTCGTCTCACCCTTGGTGAGGTCGCGGAACTTTGCGGCGGCGGCATCGGTAAGGACAAGCGTTGTTGCTGGCGTCTCTGTTGCCGGCTTCTCTACTGGAGTGCTGGCTGCCGTCTCTTGGTTCAACATTCGCTGCCTCCTACCTCGTCTGCGATCCGCCTCTTGGCGCCCCGCGTTGCTAGATCAGGATTCTACCCGCTCCACGAGCATTGCGATTCCTTGCCCCACCCCCACGCACATAGAGGCAACCCCGTAGCGGCCCCCGCTGCGGCGAAGCTCCCTGGTGAGCGTGACGAGCATGCGCGCCCCTGAGGCGCCGAGTGGGTGGCCGAGGGCGATCGCCCCGCCATGGATGTTGGTAGTGGCTGGATTGAGGCCGAGTTCACGGATGCAGGCGACCGCCTGGCTGGCGAAGGCCTCGTTCAACTCCACGCGGTCGATCTGCTTCGCGCTGAGCCCCGTGCGCGTCAGCAACTTCGTGATCGCTGGGATCGGGCCGATCCCCATGACAGACGGGTCAACGCCAGCAACAGAGGTTGCAACGATCCGCGCAAGTGGCTTCAGGCCGAGTGCCCGCGCGCGGCCCGCCTCCATGATGAGCAGCGCCGCGGCACCGTCGTTGATGCCGGATGCGTTTCCTGCGGTGACACTTCCACCTTCGGTAAATGCTGGCCGCAACTTTGCAAGGCTCGCCGCATCCGTCTCTGGTCGTGGGTGCTCGTCCTTGTCAACAAGTAGTGCATCACCCTTCCGTTGCGCAATGCGCACAGGGACGATCTCTTCTGCATGCACGCCACTCTTCGCTGCGGCGGCGGCGCGGCGCTGCGACTCAAGTGCAAACGCGTCCTGCTCTTCGCGTGAAACCTTCCATGTGGACGCAACGCGCTCTGCCGTTTCGCCAAGCGAGATTGTTGGGTACTTCGCGTCAAGCTTTGGATTGACGAAGCGCCAGCCAATTGTGGTGTCAACAAGTTCGTGGTTGCCACGCTCGTAGCCAGTCTCTGGCTTCAGTGTCACGAGCGGCGCGCGGCTCATGCTCTCCACTCCACCAGCGATGATCACATCGGCGTCGCCCACAGCAATCGCCTGCGCCGCACTTGCAACCGCCTGCAACCCTGATCCGCAGAGTCGATTCACCGTCTGGCCGGCAACCTCAACGGGAAACCCAGCAAGAAGGAGGGCCATGCGCGCAACGTTGCGATTATCTTCGCCCGCCTGATTGGCGCAACCAAGGATCACATCGTCAACGATCGCAGCGTCAATGCCGCTTCGCGCCACGACCGCCTCGAGCACCGTTGCGGCGAGATCATCTGGGCGCACGCCAGCGAGTGCGCCGCCGTAGCGACCGACGGGGGTGCGGACCGCCTCAACAATCCACGCCTCGCGGAGGGGGCGGCCAGGGGCTACCGAGGGGGTGGTGCTGCTCTCTGTCATGCGGAGAGTCTACGCCCAGCGCTCCGCTACGATGGGGGCATGAGCTCCTCTAGTAGCCCCGCACCCCTCACCACGAACAAGGCGACGCTCGCGGCGGCCATCAGCGCGCTCCCTGGCGGGATCCCTTCCGTTGCACAACTCTTCGCCTATGCGGCGGAGGCCGAACGCCGCGTCCAGACGCTGCGCCTCCGTGCTGAAGAGCGCAGTGTCACTGCCGCGGGAGGGAGCGTGACGCAGACCGAACTTCTCGTTGATCGACCGCGCGCCCGCGTCACCACCATCCACGGTGACTCCTACGACGTCTGGGCAACCGATGGCAGCCTGATAGAGCAGTACAGCGCCGCGAGCAACACCTTCACGCGCCGACCGCACCGCGCCGCGCCAGCAGGACTTGATGGTGAGGGACTTCCGTCAACTGTCGCAGTAGGAGCGACGCTCGGGCCACTCCCATTAAAGGGCTGGGCGACAACGCTTCTTCGACCCGGTCACTTCTGCAGCAACGTGCTCTCAAGTGCCGTCCTTGGCGCCGTCCACGAGACAACGCATCTCGGCCGCGCAGCGCTTGCCGTTGACGCAGCAGCGCCACGAACGATCGATCGGATCGGTGACCACGCCGCCTTCCGCTATGAGGTGACATTCGACCGGCAGACGGGTCTTCTCCTAGCGGTTAACGAACTCCACAACGACCAGCTGGTGCGAAGCACCACAGTGACCGCACTTGCGATTGACGCAGCGATACCGGCGAGCGAGTTCGTTATTGAAATCCCAGGCAACGCGCGCAAGATCTACTAGCAGACGCAAAGGAGTTAGCGGCAGGCGAAGCGGTTGGAGGTCACGATGGCCGAATTCACAGGTTCAGCGCAACTAGGGAAGAGCGTTGCGCAGCTACTTGCAGCGAGTGAAGACCCAGCAGTAATTGCCGCACTCCTCCCAGGATGCGAGGCGCTTCACCGCATTGACCCAGAACATATTGAGGGTCGCCTCGCCACGGAGGTTGCTGGCATTCCGGTCACCGCCGCCGTCTCCGTGCGACGAACGGTTGAAGCGCTTCCCGGCGGTGTGACACGGTTGCACCTTCGACTGAAAGTTCGTCCAGATATTGGCGGTCAGGCGGTCGTCGCGGCGCTCGTTGACCTCACACCTGTTTCAGGAGACGCGGCGTCAACTACCGCAACGTGGCGCAGTTCAAGCGAACTTGATCCAATGCTCGCCGTGATGGCGGGTCAGCGCGTGGAAGAGTTCCTCCGCGTCTCAATCGAACGACTGATCGCCGGCCTCGGCGCGTAACGCGCCTCTAAGCGAGAAGTGCGGCGCGCACGGCAAGCGCAAGGATCGCGGCGATCGTCAAGATCGTCAACACCCAGAGTGCGCGAAAGAGTGCGCGGCCACGGTTGATTGGCCACCAGGCCGGTACAGAGCGCGCAACACGCAGCGCAGCCTCTGACATTGCAATAAAGAGTGGCACGGCGCCAATCAGCACAGGGATCTTGACGATCGGATCGGACCATCGCGCGCCAAGGTTCAGCGCGCTGATCACAATCGTGCCGCAGAAGAATCCGATGACGCTGAGATAGATGTAGGCGCCGCGGAGTGGCGTTGGCGCTTCCTCTTTGACATACGCTGGAAGTCCGTCGTCGGCGAGTGGCACCTCTTGTCGATCAAGGACGATCATCCCTGGTTCGAAGCGCTCATCGTGCAGCACGCCGCGCAGTAGCTCAGCGGCGTCGGGCGCCTCTTCCTCTACCGGCTCGGCGAGTGGTCGCTTCGTCTCTGCTTCGCTCATCGCCGCGCGAGGAGAAAGCCGAGCACGGCGAGGGCAATGCCAGCAACGCGTGAGAGCGTGATCGGGATGAGCGGCGAGCCAAGCAGCCCAAACGCATCAATGGCGAGAGCGGCGGCGAGGGAGCCGAGGATGTAGATCAGCGTCGCCTCGGTGACGCCGAGCACTGGCACAACGGTGGCGAAGCCGGTCACGATCAACACGCCGAAGAGTCCGCCGGTGAGCAGGAGCGGCGGAAGTTGCGCCGCTTCGGCGAGTTGCATCTTGCCGCTGATTGCGCCAACAGCCAAGAGGACGGCGAGTCCGCCGATGAAGGAGACGGTTGCAGCAGTGATCGGATCGGTGCGGCGACCGACTTCGGAGTTGACGATCGCTTGCACGGAGGAAGCGACGCCAGCGGCGAGGATAAAGAAGCCGAGCGCGATCAGTTGCATGCGTGACCTCTGCACCAGTCCTGCCACATCAACCCTGCCGTAGGTGGTGGGCTACTCGCCCTGGGCGCGGGTGAAACCCTCTTCGCCGTTCCAGGAGCGGAGCTTCTCAAGGTGGAACCATGTGGCAACGCCTGCAACACGCGCAATGAGCGCAAAGAGTGCCTCGTCTGTGACGACCTTTGACTTATCCCGGGCCACGAAGCGCGAACGGAAGAAGCCAGGGTGATCAAATGCTGGCGACATCTTTGGCCAGACAACGGTGCCTCGTGCCGAGACGATGCGCAGTTCAAACTCTGGACCAGCGAGTGCAGCGAGCTTCGTTCCAAACTCCGCCGGCGGCATCAGCGTCTCGGCGAAGATATCAACGCCAATCACCGTTGCGGGCCCAACCTCAGCGCGGCGTGCCTCACCATCGGGCCAGCGCTTGTGTGGGTTTGGCGCCGCAGGGCGCGGCCGGCTTGCGGCGGTTGGCACACTTGTCGGCTTGCGTCCAAGGTTCTCAATAACGGCATCGGTAAATCCTGTGGTGCTGGCCGCGGCCTCAATGTCGCCACCCTGCTGGCGCACCACATCTTGCGGAATCGACTTCCCATCTTCCAGTGTCACAAGGACCGCATCCTCCACCTGGTCGGCAAGGTCAAGTTCACCGATGTGGCGGAGCATCATCGCAGCGGAGAGGACGAGCGCCGTTGGATTGATGACGTTCTTGCCGGCGTACTTCGGTGCGGAGCCGTGTACCGCCTCAAAGATCGCCACGCCGTCGCCGTAGTTTGCACTGGAGGCGAAGCCGAGTCCGCCAATAAGCCCGGATGCGAGGTCGCTAATAATGTCGCCGTGCAGGTTAGTGGCAACAATCACGTCAAACTGCGCTGGATCTTTCACCATCTGGTGCGCAACGTTGTCAATGATCAGGTGGTTCGCCTGGATCGGCGCGTACTCTGGGGCGAGCTGCTCACCAATGCTCTTGAACAACCCTTCCGTGAGCTTCAAGATATTGGCCTTGCTCGCGGTGGTGACCTTCTTCCTGCCTTCGCGAAGTGCCATCTCATAGGCGAAACGAATCACCTTCTCTGAGCCCTTCCGCGTGATGATCTTCAGCGCCTGCGCAACGTCGTGCGCCTGAAGGTGCTCAATCCCGCCGTAAAGATCTTCAATGTTTTCACGGACGATGATCATGTCGACGCCTTCACCCTTGTAGCGAGATGGAATGCCAGGGAGTTCGCGCGCTGGGCGCACGTTCGCGTACGTCTCAAAGAGCTTGCGCAACGTGACGTTGGCGCTCTTCTCCCCGAAACCAACGGGTGTCTCAAGCGGGCCCTTCAGCGCAACGCGGGTTCGGTCAATGCTGTCGCGCGTTGCCTGTGGGACGCCGGTCTGGTCTCCCTTCAAGAAGACGGATGCGCCGGCTTCAGCCTCTTCCCAGTCAAAGGCCACACCAGCACGCGCCGCTGCGGCATCAAGGATGCGCTGTGTGGCGAGGGCGACCTCGGGGCCAACGCCGTCGCCAGGGATCAGGGTGATCGCGTGGCGTCGAATGCTGCTCATAACTTTAGGATAGCGATCAGCGGGAAAGTCGCCCGCTGGCGCGATCCGCTGCGATCAGCCGACGAAGGCCGCCCACGCCTGCATCGATCACGCGATTGACGTCACACGCAACCTCTTCCGCTTCTGTCATGGGGCGCTGCTCAGGATTGCCAAGGATCAGCATGGTGCCACCAGCACGAGCGCCGAGCGTTGCCGCAACGATGAAGAGCGTTGCCGCCTCCATCTCTGAGCAGATCGCGCCTCCCGCCATCCATGCCTTCCAACGTCGCCTCAGGTCATCCGCAATCGGCATGCGCTCTGGCGCGTGCTGCCCGTAGAACGAATCCTTCGATTGCGCCACGCCAACATACGAAGGGAAGCCGCTCGCCTGCGCAGCCTCGCGCAGCGCGATCGTCACATCAAGATCTGCAACAGCAGGGAATTCAATCGGAAGATAGTGGCGGCTCGTCCCTTCGTCGCGGATCGCGCCACTGATGACGCCGAGTGAACCGGGCTTGATCTGTGGTTGCATAGAGCCAGAGGTGCCGACGCGAATGAAGGTATCAACGCCAATGTCGTGCAGCTCCTCAACGGCGATCGCCGTAGATGGGCAGCCGATCCCCGTTGATGTGCAGGCGACAGGTACGCCGTCGAGTTCACCAGCCCAGGTGGTGTATTCGCGTCGCTGCATCACAAAACGCGGGTTGTCGAAGCGGCTCGCGATCGCCTCTACGCGACCAGGGTCGCCAGGGAGGAGCACGTAGCGACCGACATCGCCCTGCTTCAGGCCGATGTGATGCTTCCGACCGTCCTTCTCAGTTGCTGCCATCAGGCACCCCCTTTCGCCAAGTATGGCGCGGCGAGTGCCGCCGCATCCTCTCGACTCAGGTAACTGCTCTGCGTCCCGAGGCGCTCCACGCTCTTTGACGCGCAGGCAACGGAGAGTTTTGCCGCCTCAACCGGGTTGAGCCCGCTCGCCAGACCGAAGGCGAAAGCGCCAAGGAAGGCATCTCCGGCTCCCGTGGTGTCTACAACTTTTGCCTCAGGCGCTGGGATGGTGATCAACTCTTCACCTGGGATGGCGATCACTGCTCCGGCGGAGCCGAGTGTGACGATGAGCTTCGCTCCAGACTTTGCCGCCGCCGCCTTAATCCGCGTGTTTGCGCCATCGCCACGTGGCTCACCACCGAAGATCGTGGCGAACTCCGTCTCATTCGGTGCAAGCCAATCAGTTGCGGCGAGAAGTTCAGGCTTAAGGACCGCGGCAGGGGCCGGGTTGAGGAGTGTGGTGATTCCAGCAGCGCGCGCGGCACGGAACGCGGCAAGTGTCACGTGCTGAGGGATCTCAAGCTCGCCAACCACAATGAGTGGCTTAAACTCGCGGACGGCCGCCTCTGCGATCGCTGGGTCGGTGCTGTTGTTCGCACCAGGGATGATGATGATCCGATTCTTCCCCTTGGCGTCAACCCAGATTGGTGCGACGCCGCTGCTCTCTTCAACGGTGCGCATCCAGGTGGTATCAATCTTCTCCTTGACGAAGTTCTCCATGTGCGCGGCACCATACGCGTCGTTCCCAACTGCGTTGACCATGGCGACCGGCGCGCCGAATCGCGCCGCCATCACCGCCTGGTTTGCACCCTTTCCACCGAAGCCCATCTGGAATCGATCGCCAACGAGCGTCTCGCCGACTTCAGGGAGGCGCTGCGCGTAGGCGATGAGATCCATCATCGTGCTCCCGACCACAAGAATGCGTGCTTCGCTCATCTTTCGCCTTTCACTCCTCTGCGGGATGCACGCCGCATCGGCGACGGGTCTGCGATGATGATGCCGCCTCCGCGCCCTCTCTGCACGGCGCGTCGCGGTACATGTTGGAGGAGAGTCAATGCACGAGAGCCAGCTCTGGGAGAGCCCGGTCCTTCAGTCGGTCCTGCCTGTGGTCGAAGCGGGCCAGCACGTCCGAATCTCTGAGGAGGCGATCCGGCGCGTGGCCGGCTGGATGGCATACGAGGAGTTCGCGCCGATCGGCGGCGGCTCGTCTGGCCCGTTCGATGTTGGCCCCGATCCCGACCGCATCACGGACCTCACCATGCTCGTGAATACGCTGAACTTCGCCTTCACCGACTTCACCACCTCCGTGAAGTTTGAGACGGAGTACCGCGGCGTGACCTACGTAGATAGTGAAGCGATGGTCGCCTGCATGCACCGTGCCGTTAGCGCTGGTGAGCCGCTCCTCACTGGCGAGTGGGCGGCACGCGCAACACACGACGATCTTGCACGCATCTTCAAGGGAAACATCCAGATGCCAATGCTCGCAGAGCGTGCGCAGATCTTGAACCAGGTTGGCGCAGTACTCGTGGATCGCTACCAGGGCGCCTGGCACAACTGGGTCGCATCGTGCACGCCCGCGCTCTATGCGGATGGCGATGGCCTCTTAGAGCGACTCCCCGTTGAGTTTTCGCGATTCAGCGACGTCAGCCTCTGGCGCGGACACGAGGTGAAGATCGCGAAGTTGGCGCAGCTGGGACTCTGGTCGCTCCACCTCTCCCTCGCGCGCGTTAGGAAGAAGACGCTGCGCGATCCGTGGCGCGCAACGGCCTTCGCCGACTACATCGTCCCTGTTGCGCTGCGCGTGATGGGGATCGCTACCTTTACCCCTGTACTAGCCGAGGCGATTGATCACGGCGTAGAGATTCCGCGCGATTCAGAAGAAGAGATTGAGTTGCGGGCGCTCTCCATCTACGCCGTTGCGCGGCTGACCGATGAGATCAACGCGCTGCGGCCAGATGCGCTGCAACTGATCAGCCCGCAGGTGGACTACCGACTCTGGAAGAGCTACCACGCAACGCACCATCCGCATCACCTGACGCGCACGGTGATGTACTAGGGTGAGACGATGAAAGGGCACTATATCTTCTGGCTCAGCATGACCGCAGCGCTTTATACGGTTGCTGTAGCGGTGAGTAATCTCCTCATTCCGATCTTTATCAACCTTGGGCCACTCGGCATGCTCTCCGCTGGCACGCTCACCTTCGGCCTCACCTTCACGCTGCGCGATATCGCCCATCAGACCAGCGCCCGGGCTGGGCTTGGCCGCACGCCAATCTTCCTGATGATCGCCGTCGCCGCTGTGGTGAACGTGATCGTGGCGGCGATGATCGGAACGCCGAGCCGCTTCTTGATCGCCTCGTTCGGTGCCATCCTCCTCTCCGAAGGTGTGGATACGGAGATCTATCACCGACTTCGGCAGCGAACATGGCTGATGCGCGTCTTCTCCAGCAATGCGGTGAGTGTGCCGCTCGACTCCATCACCTTCACCGTGGTCGCCTTCGCCGGCGAGCCAGGCTACGACGCGGCGCTGATGCTCCAGATCATTGAGGCGGATCTCCTCTTCAAGTTCGGCATCGGTGCGCTGATCGCGCTCGGGAAGAGTTGGTGGGACCGAACCTTAAAACGAGAGGCGACCGAGTAGCGCTCCTGTCGTTGGGTCCACTGCGCTGAGTCGCGCGGCGGCACCAACCGCAATACGTCCGAGTTCTGGTGTGCGCAGCAGATCTGCTGGCGTCTTCGTCCCCGCGGTTACAGCGGCCGCCAGCGGGATCCCAGCACCAATCAGATTCGCCACACCAACATCAATGAGTGAGACGGCTCCAGCGAGTGTCCCGTCACGCAGCGTTACCTCTGCGCCACGCACACGTGCTGGCATGCTGCCAAGCATGAAGTCGCCGTCGCCCATCCCCGCAGCGGGGCAGGCATCGGAGACAACGATGAGCCGGTTTCCAAGGATCTCGGCGAAGAGTTTGACAACGCGTAGATTGACGTGCACACCGTCACAGATCATCTCGGCGCGCGCGCTTCGGTGCGCTAACACTGCGCCAACGAGGCCAGGCGTTCGGTGATGGAACGGGTCCATCCCGTTACAGAGGTGTGTTGTGCTCGTTGCCCCCGCCGCCCACGCTGCGTCAGCCTGCTCATACGTTGCACTGCTGTGGCCAACAGATACAACGATCTTTCGCTTGGCAAGGTAGCGAATCAGCTCCTCTGCCCCCTTCAACTCAGGGGCAACGGTGACAAGACGCAGCGCCGACCAATCCTCTGGGCGATCCTCTAGCGCGCGAAGGAGCTCAACGCCGCTAATAAGCACCGTCCCATCATGCGCCCCTTTGCGCGAATGGTTGATCGCTGGACCTTCGGAATTAGCGCCGAGAATGATCGCCTCGTCTCGCGCGCGGCCGCGCTGCAACTCTGCACTCTGCTCATCGCGTGCAACACGTACGGCGCGCGTCCAAATGCGCAGGCTGTCAACTGGGAGGCTCACCGATGCCGGGAGGATCGCCGCGTAGCCGTGCTTGCCCGCCTCAACGGCGAGTGCACGGAGTGAGGCGACAATGTCACGCTCCGGATTACGCACGCCACGCGACGACATCAGCAGCTCATGTGCGCCGCCAGGGCCAAGGACATCGTGCCCGCCCGCGCCGTGGAGGTGAATATCAACGTAGCCTGGGACGATCAGCCCAGTGACACGCCGAGCGCGTGCTGCGAGTGCTGTGCCGTTCCGTGCCCGTGCAACGGAGACAATCTTGCCAACACCTGCGGGATCGATGCCGATAATCGCATCGTCAATAATCTTTCCGTTGATCAGCGCCGCGCCGCGAATGCCGCGCGCTGTAACCGAAGCGCTCGCCATCAGTCCTCTCCTCGTAGTCCAGCGATGCGGTCGGCGTAGCGCGCAAAGTAGCGCGCGTTCCAGTCGTCGCCACCCGGTGCGTTAGACGACTTCCAGATCGGCGTCTCCACGCCCGCTTCGTCGAGTCGTGCGAGGAGTCGTTCAAGGAAGAGGTACCAAGCGGCGGTGAAGAGCATCGTGCTCGCCGCAAGTGCGCTGCTCCCATCCGGGCGCGGCAGCAGTGCGTCGCCGCGCGGCACGCCCGTATCAATGACGATGCTCGCAACTTCGGCGAGCGTCTTCCCTGACGGGTGACGGCTTGTCAGTCCGCTGGAGTGCGGCAGGCTGACAAACGCGCCAACAACGGCGCCCGCCTCTGCGCCAGCAGTTGCCGTCTCCACTGGTGCGCCATTAATTCCAGACTGGCTCACCACAATGAGGAGTTCGCCTGGCTTGATCCCCGCCTCGTTCACTGCAGCGCGGCCGCGCGCAGGGTCGCGCTCAAGTTGCGTTGCCTGTGGTGCTCCAGTTGGCGGAAGGGTGGCGGGATCCCAGAGCGGGTTCATGGCGGCGAGTCCGCCAGCACGATGAAACGCCTCAAGCGGAATGATCGCCGAGTGACCGGTCCCGCCAACGTGAATGATGCCGCCCGAACTAATTGCGTCGCAGCCAGCGGTCGCGAGCGACTCAATCGCCGCCCCCTGGGTTGCCTCCAACTGATCGAGCAGGGTGCGGACCCCCGCTAGCCAGACGCTCGTGCCAGGTTCACTCATGGGTGCAGCCTAGCGCGCAGGCCCCCCACGTGGCCGTCCTGTTCGCCTCGCTGGGATTTAGCTCGTTGCGCCGAGGAGCGCCGTCTCGCCAGAAGCCGCCGCGTAGGCATCCACAGGGAGGCAGGCACAAACCACATTGCGATCGCCATGGACGTTGTCAATGCGGCGCACTGGCGGCCAGTACTTCCGCGCCTTCACCCATGGGAGCGGGAAGGCACCCTGCTCGCGGGAATACGGACGCGCCCAGTCGCTTCGCAACAGGTCGCTCGCCGTGTGCGGCGCGTTGCGTAACGCGCTCTGCTCTACTGGCGTCTTCCCCGCGGAGATGTCGCGGATCTCAGCGCGAATCTCACGGAGCGCATCAACATAGCGATCGAGCTCTGCTTTTGATTCTGATTCGGTTGGCTCAAGCATCAGCGTCCCAGGGACCGGCCAACTCATGGTTGGCGCGTGGAATCCAAAATCCATCAGTCGCTTCGCAATATCTTCTACCGTGACGCCGCTCTCTTCAGTGATCCCGCGCACATCCAAGATGCACTCGTGCGCCACCGTTCCGGTGCGACCGGTGTAGAGAATTGGGAAGTCGCTGCGAAGTCTTGCCGCCATATAGTTCGCATTGAGGATGGCGATCTCCGTCGCCGAACGAATCCCCTCTGCGCCGAGTGCCGCAATGTACGCCCAGCTGATCGGCAGGATGCTCGCGCTTCCGTATGGTGCCGACGAGACGCGTCCCTCTTCGCCAAGTGCGAGACCTGGAAGGAACGGCGCGAGGTGCTGCACCACGCCGATTGGCCCCATCCCTGGTCCGCCACCACCATGGGGAATTGCGAACGTCTTGTGCAAATTGAGATGACAGACATCGGCGCCGAATGCGCCTGGCTGCGAGAGGCCGACCTGCGCATTCATGTTTGCGCCGTCCATATAGACCTGTCCGCCGGCCGCGTGCACCGCGTCGCAGATCTCGCGAATCGACTCTTCAAAGACGCCGTGCGTGCTCGGGTAGGTCACCATCAGCGCGCCGAGTGATGCGGCGTGTTCCGCAATCTTCGCCTTGAGGTCGCTCATGTCCACGTTGCCGTGATCGTCGCAACCAACAACCACCACGCGGAAGCCCGCCATTACGGCGCTCGCCGGATTCGTCCCGTGCGCGCTGCTCGGAATCAGGCAGACGGTTCGCTGTGTCTCGCCGCGCGAGCGGTGCCAGCGACGGATCGCGAGGAGTCCCGCGTACTCACCCTGCGATCCCGCGTTCGGCTGCAAGCTGACCGCCGCAAAGCCGGTGATCTCCGCAAGCCACGTCTCAAGATCGCGTGTGAGCTGCGCGTAGCCAGCGAGCCGCGCTGGATCGGAGAACGGATGCACGTTGACAAAGCCTCGATGACCGATCGCCTCCATCTCTGTGGTGGCGTTCAGCTTCATCGTGCAACTGCCGAGCGGGATCATGGAGCGCGTCAGGCTCACATCCTTCTCCGCGAGTCGAAAGATGTAGCGAAGCATCTCACTCTCAGAGCGGTGTAGCGTGAAGACCGGGTGCGTCAGGATCTCGTCGCTGCGTCGCAACGTAGCAGGGAGTGAATCGACCGCAGCGCCAGTCGACGACCCTGACGCGCCGAGCGCCTTCAGGAGCGCCGCAACATCCGCGTCCGAAGTCAACTCATCGCACGCAACGCCAACTCCCGTGCCGTCAATCCTGCGCAGCTCGTAGCCGGCGCTCGCAGCAGCAGCCAGGATCTGATCGGTGCGCGCGGCGCTGCCCGTCTCAACTGCGATCGCATCAAAGAAATGCTCGTGTCGCAGTGTCAGTCCAGACACGCTCCGCACACCCGTGGCGAGCGTTGCGGCGTGCGCGTGCACGCGTTCGGCGATTGCACGCAGCCCGTCTGGTCCGTGCCAGGCGGCGTACATGCTGGCGATCACGGCGAGGAGCACCTGCGCGGTGCAGATGTTTGAGGTCGCCTTCTCGCGACGAATGTGCTGTTCGCGCGTTTGCAGTGTGAGCCGATAGGCAGGGCTACCGTCTGCATCCACAGAGACGCCAACAAGTCGACCGGGAAGGGAGCGCTTGAAGGCGTGACGTGTGGCCATGAAGGCGGCGTGCGGGCCGCCGTTCCCCATCGGCACGCCGAATCGCTGACTGCTCCCGATCACCACATCGGCACCTTGTGCGCCTGCGCTCTCCATGAGCACGGCGGCGAGAGGATCAGTGGCAACGATCACGAGCAGCTTCAAGGCATGCGCCGCCTCAACATCTGCGCGGATCGAACGCGCTGCACCGCTACTCCCTGGGTTTGAGATGAGCAGCACAAACGGTCGCTCGCCATCGCGCGGCGATGCGGCGCGCTGCAGCAACTCGGCAACCGGCGCAATCACGAGGATGATGTCAAGCGGCTCAGCGCGCGTCCTTAGCACGTCAATTGTTTGCGGGTGCGTATCTGCATCAATGAGCACCAGGTTGCCGTCAGCAACGCTACTCACCGCATGCGCGAGCGTCACCGCCTCCGCGGCCGCAGTTCCTTCATCGAGTAGTGATGCATTCGCGATCTCCATCCCAGTGAGGTCACAGATGGCGGTCTGGAAGTTGATCAGCGCCTCAAGTCGGCCCTGCGCAATCTCTGGTTGGTACGGCGTGTAGGCGGTGTACCAGGCGGGATTCTCCAAGATGTTGCGCTTAATGACTGGTGGCGTAATCGTGTTGTGATAGCCCGCGCCGATGAAGCTCTTCAGTGGCGTGTTGCGCTGCGCCATCTCGCGCAGTGCGGTGGCAACCTCCGCCTCGGTTCGCGCGGCGGGAACGTTGAGTGGTGCGGCACGAAGGATGCTCTCCGGCACGGTGTCGTGGATCAGCGCGCTGAGTGAGTCGCGTCCAATGACGCGCAGCATCTCGGCAGCCTCAGACGCGTCGGGGCCAATGTGGCGATCAGCAAAGTTGTGTGTTCGCTGTGATCCGGACATGGCGGCACCCCCTCGGTGCCCCGCTGTCCTTCTGCCTGAGAGCATCCCTGCGACGCAACAAGCGTTCGCAAGTTCCTCCGTCGGCGCGCTGCGCGGATCACTCCACTCAACGCTCTCCAGCGTCCCCATCCCCGCGCGGTCCATCTGCCTGAGAGGTTCCGGACCGTTGCTCCGTCGGCGCCGCAGCTGCGATCAGTGTGACCCGATCACCCCACGAACTCTTCCGCGCGATTCACTTGAGGGTTCTACGTGCATCTTACTACTGAACGGCTCACCCCTGGATGCGAAGTTCCACCTCGGTTGCCTCGCGGTTCACGATCCACCAGGCGCGAATCCCTGGCTCACCGTCTGGAGCCGACTGGCTCTGCGCGAGGGAGACGATCAGGTAGAGCGCGTCGGGGTAGCCGGCCACGCCAGTGTCCGTGACCGACGGCTTCGCCGGTGATGCAACGTGGGAGTGGACGATCCCCCAGATCACCTCGTCCGCGTCATCCGCGGCGATGCTGATGCGCAAGAGCTGTGCCGGATCAATCTCATAGAGCGTTGAGGAGGCGAGCACGTTCATGGTTGGCTCCCATCGCAACGGCGCGCCGCTTGATGCAGCCGACGCACCCCCAATGATGATTCCGCACGCTTCGCGCGGCGACTCGGCTCGCGCATGTGCGCGGATCGCATCAGCGATCTTTCGTGGCAGCGAGATCTGTGTTGGACGTTCAGCGAGGCTCACTTCGCAGCGCTCATGAATTTTGCGCTACCACCAGAAGACATCGCCCTCGAGCGCGTCCTCCATCTCGTCAAGGTTTCCATCACCGAGTCCAGCAGAGAAATACTTCCAGCCAGCATCACAGGCGATAAAGACGATGTTGCTGTTTGGTGCTGCGTCGCGCGCAACACGCAGCGCAACGGCGAGCGTTGCGCCAGTTGATGGTCCAGCAAGGATGCCGCTACTGCGCGCAAGTGCGCGCGCCGCCATAATGGAGTCACGGCTGTTCACCAGCACGCGTCCGGCGAGCAGCTCGGTCTCCATCACCTCGGGCGTGAAGCCGTCTTCAAGCGATCGGAGTCCGGTGACCTTCTCGCCCGGCATCGGCTCAGCGGCCCAAATCTTGACGCTCGGCTTCTCGCGCACGAAGTAGCGCGCAAGGCCCGTGGCGGTGCCGCCAGTGCCGAGACCGGCAACAACAACATCCACCTCGGGGAGATCGGTGAGGATCTCTGGCGCGGTGGTCACCTCGTGCACCTTCGGGTTCGCCTGGTTGCTGTACTGATCTGGCATGACGTACTTGGTGTCTCCCTTTGCCATGGCGCGTGCGAGCAGAACGGCGCCGTTTGACCCTTGATCGGCTGGGGAGTCAATGATCGTGGCGCCGAGCGCGCGCACGAAGGCGCGGCGCTCTTCGGTCACGTTTGCTGGCATCACCAGCGTGAGCGGGATGCTGCGTGCCGCGGCGTGCACGGCAAGCGCGGCACCAGTGTTCCCACTCGTTGGCTCAAGGAGCTCCTTCCCAGGTGTGAGCAGCCCCTTGAAGAGGAGGTCGTCAATCAGCGCCTTGGCGGTGCGGTCCTTAATGGAGCCGGTTGGCCCAAGGAGTTCCACTTTGGCGAAGAGGTGGATCCCCTTCGCGCGCGCCGCTTCAGGGAGAAGCGCGTCAACGCGAATGAGCGGCGTGCCGCCGATCACCTCCCCGATCTGTTCGTAGCGCACTAGCGCGCGCTACCGAGTGCGCCGCCCGCCATCGCTGGAAGGATCACCACTTCAATCCCGTCCTGAGTTGGCGTTTCAAGTCCTGCAAGATGGCGCACATCGGCGCCATCAACGTAGACGTTCACCCAGCGGCGCAGCGTGCCGTCCGCTTCGAAGATTTGCTCGCGCAGATCTGGGTGCGCCGCAGTCAGAGCGGTGAGCACCGCACTAAGCGACGCGCCATCAACGCTAACGAGCTTTGCGCCGCCGGTCTGAGTCCTGAGTACTGGTGGAATCCTGACGCTGATGCTCATGCTGCTCCCCCTTTCGCTGTGCCGTCGCCGCACGCAACGCAGTGCGGATCTCGTTTCACTGTGAGCTCCGTAAAGGTCCCCTCAAGTGCATCCCAAAGAAGGAGGCGGCCGATCAGCGGCTCGCCAATCCTGAGCAGCATCTTGAGCGCCTCAGTTGCCTGCAGCACGCCGATCACGCCCGGAAGGACGCCAAGCACGCCAGCAACGCCACAGCTCGGCGCCATCTCCGCCGGCGGCGGTGTTGGATGAAGGCAGCGGTAGCAGGGGCCACGCCCTGGCGCGAGAACGGTGAGCTGCCCCTCAAAGCGGAAGACGCCTGCATGCACCACAGGGATGCCGAGCTTCACCGCCGCATCATTCAGCGCGTAGCGTGCCTCAAAGGTGTCGGTGCCGTCAATGACGAGATCCACGCCATTCAACAGAGATGCAACGTTCTCGGTGGTGAGCATGTCGTTGATCGGCTCAACCTCAACGTCTGGATTGAGTGCGCGAATCTGCACTGCAGCGGACTCCACCTTCAACATCCCAACGCGATCAGTGGTGTGGATCACCTGACGCTGCAGGTTAGATGCCTCTACAGAATCGAAGTCGATGATGCGCAACTTGCCAACGCCAGCCGCCGCAAGATAGAGCGCCGCCGGTGCGCCGAGTCCTCCTGCGCCAACCATCAGCACGCGTGAGTTCAGCAACTTTGTCTGACCGTCAGCACCAACGCCAGGGAGAAGGAGGTGACGCGAGTAGCGTGACTTCTGCTCTGGCGTCAGCGTGGTCGTCTCAACAACAGGGAGGCCAGCGGCGCTCCAACCGTTGATGCCACCAGCCATTGACGTGAGATTGGTGTAACCGAGTCCAGCAAGCGTCTCTGCCGCTGCGGCAGAGCGCACACCACCCGCGCAGTAGAGCAAGATCGGCGCAGACTTCTCTGGTGCAATGTTTGGGATGGTGAAGCTGATCATCCCCTTCGGCGCGTGTGTTGCGCCGTGCAAGTAGCCCGCGTCCCACTCGTTCTGCTCACGGACATCAATCAGCAGTGGCGGCGTTGGTGATTCGAGCAGCTGCTGCGCCGCCTTCGCATCCACTTCGGTGAAAAGCTTCGTTGTCATCAGCGCCCACTCCCCTTTGTCATGCGAATCTTCTGCGGTGCAATCTTTGTTGCACCCTGCGGAAGACTGCGGTTCTGGAACCAAACCACTACTCCGTAGAGCTTGCAAGCGACACAGATTCCCGTGATCGCCAGGAACGACTGCAGCGTAGCAACAGTCACCACGAGTGCAAGCGCAACGAGATCCGCTGCGAACGCAGTATCGGCAAGTACGCCGAGGAGAAGCATCGTGCCCCCCATCACCTGCGCGAGGCGAAGTCCTGGTACCGGCTGAAGGTCTTTCGGTGCAGGTGCGCCAATCACGCCGCGTTCGCGAAGGATGCGGAACGGTAGGCCGAGAAGGCTGACGCGCAGCCCGGTGGCCGCGCTAAGGAGCATTGCGGCGGCGATCGCTGCGACAAGGAGCGCCGATGCGCTTCCTGTTGGCTGGTTGACGTGGAGCAGTGCCGCAACGCCAAGGAGCAGCACGCTGATCGCGGCGCCGGTGCGGAATCCTCGTGAGTCAGTCATCTGAGACATCTGGTTCACCTCATCAGTTGAAGTTCGGGGTGGATGGCCGTAGGGGCCATGTGTTGGGACGCAGCCGGCGTCCCTTCCACCCGGGAGACTTCTGCGAGGTGCTTAGCGCGCGAGAAGTCGCGGGGCGGGAGACGACGGCCGTCGACAGATGGACGGCTCCCCGGCTACGGACGCGATTAGTTCTGCTGCACTCATGCTGTAACTCTACCCGAGGAGCAGCATCACGACTTGTTGCGCCACGTTGCAATTGCCTTCTGCGTGGTCTCCAGGCCAAGCAGGGCGCAGTGGATCCGAGCTGGGCCCACCTCAATCCCGAGCAGCTCCGTCACGTACGGGGTCCCCAGTTCGGTGATCTCATCGGCGCGCTTGCCGCGCAGTTCGTCCGTGAGGAGCGAAGCGGAAGCCTGCGAGATGGCGCAGCCGCGACCACTAAAGGCAACGTCCGTGATCACGCCAGCGTCGTCCAGCTTCAACTGCATCGTGACCAGGTCGCCGCAGCTCGGGTTGCGGCCATCAATGCTGACGCTCGGCTGCTCGAGTGCACCAAAGTTGTGCGGCGCACGGTGATGCTCAAGGATCTGCTCTCTATAAAGATCGTCAACACCGCCCACAGCAGCCGCTCCTATCGCTCGAAGATCTTCCGCGCATCGCGCAGCCCCTCAAAGAGGGCATCGAGGTCTTCGTCGGTGGTGTACGGCGCCACGCTCACCCGCGCCGTGGCCGAGAGTTCCAGCTGTTCGTGAAGCGGCATGGCGCAGTGGTGTCCAGCGCGAATCGCCACCCCGCGTCGATCCAGGATGGTGGCGAGGTCGTGGGCGTGCACCAGGTCGCTAGAGAAGCTCACTAAGCCCGCGCGATCCTTCGCGTTCTTTGGCCCAAGGATGCGCGCATCTGGAAGGGCCTCTGGAAGTTCGCGCAGCACGCGCTCAAGCATGCGCACCTCATGGTCATGAATCTGCTGGCGACCGAGTTCGTCAAGGAACTCGCAGGCGGCGGCGAGCGCCACCGTGCCAGATGCATCGGGCGTCCCCGCCTCAAAGCGTTGCGTCCCTTCCGCAAATGTTGCGTCGCGTAGGCGCACTTCGCGAATCATGTCGCCGCCCGTCTCAATCGGCGCCATTGCCTCAAGGAGGTTCGCGCGCGCCCAGAGTCCGCCGCCGGAGAAGAGTCCGCCCATCTTGTGTGCGCTAAACGCGTAGAAGTCTGCGCCAGTACCCAAGATGTTCACTGGCATATTCGCTACTGCTTGGCATCCATCAACAGCAAGGAGTCCACCAACTGAATGAATCTGTGGTGCGATCTGCGCGAGTGGGGCAATAGAACCGAGCACATTGGAGACGTGTCCAATTGCAACGATCTTCGGGCGCAGCTTCAGTAGTCCGTCTAAACGATCCCAAAGGATCTCGCCGGTCACATCATCAACGGGGATGAACTCAAGGTCTGCGTCCACTTCACGCGTCACCTGCTGCCACGGAATCAGATTCGCGTGATGCTCCGCCTCCGTCACCAACACCACATCGCCACGCGAAAGGTTGCCCTTACCCCATGAACGTGCAACAAGGTTCAGTGCCTCCGTGGCGCTGCCGAGCATCACGAGTTCAGTTGCGGGAACGCCGAGGAATGTTGCGGTGCGCGTGCGCGCCGCCTCATACGCATCCGTTGCCATGGAGCCGAGCGTGTACGCGCCGCGATGCGGATTCGCATTGCCAGTGAGCAGGAACTCGGAGACGGCATCAATTACAGGCTTCGGTCGTTGCGCCGTTGCGGCGGAGTCGAGGTAGTGCAGTGGGCGGCCGCCAGGCTTCGTTGCAAGGATCGGATATGCGGCGCGAACCTTTGCTGGATCAAGTTGCCCGGCTGGGGTGTGCCAGGCGGTCATGCTCCGGCTGGTGCCACCGGCGGTGCCGCCGCCTCATCTGCCGTTGGGTTGATCCCGTTCTCAGCGAGGATCGGCGCGTAGCCTTCCTTCTCAAGTCGGTGTGCAAGCTCTGGTCCGCCAGAGGTCACGATGCGACCGCGCGCCAGGACGTGCACAAACTGCGGCTTCAAGTAATCAAGGAGTCGCTGGTAGTGCGTGATCACCAGTACGCCGAGCTCTGGGGAGAGCATCGTGTTGACGCCCTCCGCAACGATGCGTAGTGCGTCAATGTCAAGGCCAGAGTCGGTCTCATCGAGCACCGCCATCTCTGGCTTCATCAGCGCCATCTGCAACATTTCCAGGCGCTTCTTCTCACCGCCAGAGAATCCGTCATTGACGTAGCGCGTCATAAAGGCTTCATCCATCTTCAACTGCGTCAACTTCTCCTTGACCAGCTTGCGGAACTCGCCCATCGTCATGCCGCCCTTCACTGGATCTGACGGATCAAACTCTGGGTCGCGCACCAACCCCGAGCGACGCGCGTTCATTGCGGTGCGCAGGAAGCTCGCAACGGAGAGTCCAGGGATTGCCGTTGGATACTGGAAGGCCAAGAAGAGGCCGAAGCGCGAGCGCTGATCTGGCGAGAAGTCGAGGAGGTTTTGCCCCTTCCAGTGGACTTCGCCGCTGATGATCTCGTAGCCCGGGTGTCCCATCAGCGCGTAGCTGAGGGTGGTCTTCCCTGAGCCGTTCGGCCCCATGATCGCGTGGACTTCGCCAGGCCTGATCGTGAGCGTGATCCCATCAAGGATGTGCTTCGTTAGTTCAGACTTTGGCGCAACGACCAGATCCTTAATCACTAGGTGCGCAGATGTGTCAGCCATGGGACCCCCTTTATTACTTCTGCTTCAGTGTAATCGGTGCGCCTGGAACCGCCAGATCGGCGAGGGTGAAGGAGTCGAGCGCCTCAGAGACCGAGTCACGCACGCGGGCCCAGAGCTGCACCACGGAGCAGTTCCCCGTCTTACTGCAGGAACTGCCGTCGCCCTCAAGACAGGTCATCGGGACGATCGGCCCTTCGAGCGCGCGGAGTACGTCACCCATTCGCACCTCATTCGCCGGACGGGCGAGTCGATACCCACCGTGCGCACCGCGCGCGCTATCAATGATCCCTACGTCGCGCAGGCTGCCAACAATCTGTTCCAAATAGGCACGCGGAAGATCTTCCGCCTCTGCAATGTCAGTTAGCGAGACCGGCTCGCCGTGGTCCATTCGCGCAAGCGCCACCATGAAGCGCACGCCATATTCACCGCGCGTGCTGAAGGCCACTGCACCCGTACCGTGCAGTCCGCGTGCGACTGGCTCCTGGTGCTCACTCAATGCGCCTCCATACCGTGTACGCACCACGGATATTCCGACCATCTGGTCAGATTTGAGCGTATCCTATTTACATGTCTGAAAACGAGACACTCCTAGAACAGATCCGCGCGGTGCTCCCAGCGGGGACCACACTCCGTCCAGTGCAACCAGCAGTTGACGCGGCCACGCTCGTAGAGCTTGTCAATGCAGATTCGGCGCATGTGGGGAATCCGATCCGTGACTCCGTCGACGACATCATGGAAGAGCTCACTCACAGCGATGTTGATGCGGCGCGTGACACGTTGATCGCCGCTGCGCCAGACGGAACTGCGATTGGTTTCGCCTTTGCGAACCGCGTGACGAATCCCGAGAAGCCGCGCGTCTTCCTCTTCGGCAGAGTGCATCCAGCACACCAGGGGCGTGGGATTGGACGGGCGCTCCTTCGCTGGACCAAGGCGCGCGCCGAAGAGATTTTGGACGGACATCCGCGCGGCACGGTGCAGGTGCAGAACTTTGAGGGTGATGCGCGCGCACGCCGACTCTGTGAATCTGAAGGTGCGCGAGCGATTCGCTGGTTCGCTGAGATGGCGCACAAGTTCGCGGAGACAAGAGAAGAAGCTGCCGCTCCGCTATCAGCCGGCCTGCGAGTCGTGCCGTATGCAGAGGTGGATACGGAACAGTTGCGCCTGCTACACAACCACTGCTTCGCCGACCATTGGGGTTCAGCAGCGTTCACAGAAGTGACGTGGCGTGAACGCATTGAAGCAAGTTCAGTGCGCATGGCGGCATCTGAGGCAGTGATTGATGAACACGGAGTGCCCGTTGCGTATCAGATCAGCGAGGAGTTCCCACAAGACGTGGAGACGCTTGGCAACCTGCGTTGGCTCGGAACGCTCGGCGTGCACCGTGAGCATCGCGGCAAGGGACTTGCAACGCACCTCATCCAACGGCATCTCTCCCAAGCGCGACGCGAAGGGTTTGAGGGTTCCATGCTCGGCGTGGACGCTGATTCACTGACTGGCGCGAACGCGCTCTATGAGCGACTTGGTTACACGCGACTCCAAGGGAGCGTTCGCTACATCTTTGGTGACGCGGACTTCTCCTAGCGCGCTGCGCTAACCACTGCCTGCATCATGCGGATGTTCTCTGCGCCACGCTGCGCAGAAGTGACGGGGGTCGTTCCGCTCAGCGCGCATGAGGAGAGGTGCGCAAACTGCGCGTCATACACGTTTGCCCGCTCTAGTGCGATCTGCTCCGTGACGCCGCTGCGCTCCAGCTCAAGATGACCGGCGAAGTCGCGACCCCACCACTCGTTACTCCGCAGTGCGCCGCCATCACCAGCGATCTCAAAGTAGTTCTCATCTGTGCTCCAGCGCGAAGAGAGATGCACACTCACGCCGCTTGCAAGTTCAAGCTCTGCAACGGCATCACCATCGCCTGAATCTGTGCGAACGCTCTGCACGCGTGCAACGGGACCGAGGAGACGCGTGATCGTGTCAATCGCATGCACGCCCATGTCGTACAGCGCACCAAAAGCTGCCGCATCACCCGTAGCTGGCGCAACGCCATCACGGCGGAGTGAACCAGGTTCAGCCAGGAACGATGCGTCAATTCGTGCGCTGCGCACGCTGCCGATCGCGCCACGCGTAAGGAGCTCGCGTGCCGCCACGACGGGAGGTGCCCACTCCATGCAGTGCGCCACGGCGAGCATCCTGCCGCTCGCATCGGCTGCGGTGATCATCTGCTCACACTCAGCAACCGAGTGTGCCATCGGCTTCTCCACGATCACGTGGAGGCCGCGACGTAGTGCTGCGATCGCGCCGGCCGCATGCGCACTGTTCGGCGTCACCAGCACCACACCGTCAATCAGGCTCGTATCAATGGACTCAATGGAGTGAAAGGCGTGTGGTGCGCCAACGCGCGCGGCGGCCGCTGCGGCGCGCGATGGGTCGCGGCTGATTGCTGCGGCGAGTGTTGAACCTGTTGCACGTGCAAGTGCTGGCGCGATCCAATCGAGTGCGAAGTCGCTCGTCCCAACGAGTCCCCAGCGGATCGACGACACGACTGCCGCCTTCGCGCGCTATTCGCGGACGGGTGTCTGAGAGACGGAGCGGGTAGCGGAGGCCTCGAGCGTCTCCGCTTGGCGCGCCAGGAGCCAGAGGAGATCAGCAAGGCGATTCAGATAGGCGAGCAGATGCTCACCCGGTAGAAGCCCTTCTCGTCCGAGCGTGACGCACCAGCGCTCTGCACGACGAATAATGGTGCGCGCAAGCTCAATCGCGGAAGAGGCCTTGCTTGAACCAGGGATGACGAAGTCCTTCGGGAAGACGATCGCCGCCTCCGTTGTGGCGAGCAGCGCATTGATGCGCGCGAGCATCTTTGGTGAGACCTTGGTGCGGCCATCTTCAAGCCTGCTCCATGCGTCTGGGTTTGTAGCAAGCTCTGCGCCAACAACAAAGAGGTCACGCTGAATGGAGAGGATCGTTTCGTCGAGTGCGGCAATCCCAGCGCCGCCCAGCCCGATCAGTTCGGCGCGCGCCATACCGAGCGCCGCTGTTGCCTCATCCACCGTGCCGTACGCTTCGGTGCGCACGTCATCTTTGGAGATTCGGTTGCCGCCGAAAAGAAGTCCGGTCGTCCCTTCATCGCCCTTCCCTGTGGCGACCTTGCTCGGCGGAAGCTTCAGCTCTTCGTTTGCGCCGTCGCTGCTCACCAGGCGAGGCCCGCGTCTTTTGGATCCCAACGCTCAGCAAGGAGTGTCACCTTCACCGAGTGTTCGAGCACCGACTCCGCCGCCTCTTTCACCTGCGCCAGCATCGAGCCAGCGTACGGGCAGAACGGCGTTGTCAGGATCATCTTCACTTCGGACTCCGTCTCGCCAACGATCACCTGGCGAATCAGCGCAAGCTCCACCACGTTCATGCCGATCTCCGGATCAACAACGGAACGGAGTGCGTCCAGGATGGCGAGTTCGGTGGCGCGCTTCTGCGCGTCAAAGGCGCTCGGCGCTGCAAGAGTCTCTTCTGTCATCGTGCCTCCTCTTTTCGCTCGCCTACGCCAGCGCCGCTTCGGCAGGCGTTAAACCTGGACCCTGCAACTGACCGTTGGTATCAAAGAACTCTGCATAGTGTTCGCGATTCGCTGCGGCGAACTCATAGGCCCGCGCAATGCCAACCACACGCAACTCTGGCATCTCACCCATCAAGCGCTGCGCGTCGTAGCCGCTTGCGCGCAACTCAAGCAACCTTCGCACCGTGAGCCGCGTGCCGTAGACGAACGGTTCGCCATTCATCACGAGCGGATCGCTCTTCACCCACTTGATGGTCATCTCAGGCTCCCTTGTAGATAGCTTTAAGGATGCGGTTGCGCTTACGCTCATCGCCGCCAAGCCGACGATGCCACTTCAGCACAGCGATCCCCTCGGTGAGCGCGCTGTCCGCAAAGGCCGCCGCCTCGCCAGTAATCGTAGAAGCAACAGCAACACGTAGTCCTTCATAGAGATCGGTGACGTCATCCATAGAGATGCGCCTGCGGCGCCACGTTGCGGTGGCGTGCTCGGTGAAGTTCTTCAGCGGCGCAACGCTTCCAGCACCAACGCTTTCGCAGAGTTTCTGTAGCACCACTTCGGCGTCGCGCAGCAGGTGCCGCAAGCCAAGGTCGCCAACGCGGTCACGCAGCTCGGGGTTGAACTCAACAGCGGCAATAATGCCGCGATCTGCAACTTCACTCCAACGCGCGCTGATTTGCGCCGCGGCCTCAGGGAAGCCTGCGCTTGTGTCCAGCGGTCGTGTGCCGTGCAGTGGGTGACTCATGCGGTCAAGGGTAGCAGCGACGCCTCACCAGAGGTCCGTGCGGTCGCTCTTCTGCGGCGTGCTCTTCCGATTCAGCGCGTGCTCTTCATGTTCTGCCGCCTCCTTGCGAGCGGCGTTAATCGCCGCCTGAAGCGCGCTCGCGCCGCCAACTAAGCCATGTGGCGCCTCGTGCAGGTGATCGGGGAGGCCGGTCTTCTCGGCATCAGCGCGGGGACGTGTCTCGCCGAGGAAGGGCATCCCTTGGCGCTCTACCGCATCAAGTGAGGCACGCATCACGGCACCCTTGGCACTCACCACACTACGAATCTCCTGCGCCTCTTCGTTAGGACTGATCTCGCGACCACGGAGCGGCTGCGCAATGCGGCCAACATCAAGCCAGGCCAGGTGATAGCGATCCATGGAGCCCCACGCATCTGCAAGGAGCGCGTCACTCGCGGCGAGCCAGGTGTTCAGCGCGGCACGAGATGGTGCACGGTCAATGCGCTCCCCCTCCTCAAGGAGGCGGCGAGTCTGCGAGATCAGATCCTCACGCTTCATCGCAGCAGATCAGCGGTCGCCCGCGACGCGGTCGGTGCGCGCAAAGTTGTCGAGCTCGGCGCGGCAGGCAACTTCCGCCTTCTCTACTTGGCGCTGCAGCCAGCCGGTCATGCGCGAAGAATCTTCAAGGTGGATCAGCGTCCCGTTTGGTGAATCGTTCAGCGCGAAGCCGGTGGTGGTGCGGAAGTCGGAGAACCAGTTCGACTGCAGCTGCAGTAGCTCATCCGCAACCACGCGCGTCTCAAAGAGCCAGTCGGTGTGCGCCGCATTCAGCGCATCTGCAACCGCCGCCACGCGCTCACCAAAGCCACGAGGACGCACAAGCAGCAGTGCAGCAACACGCACAGCGGTGAACGGCGATCGCGCTTCGGCGATCACTGGCGGCCACGGCAGGTGTGGGGCGTCACTCATGAGCGAAGTATCCCACTCAAGCGAAGAGTTAGAGCAGCTCCCCGTGTGCGGCGGCGGTTGGCTCGCCCTCACGTGGGCGCTCCTCCGTGCCAGATGGGAGATCCTGTGCGGCGGCGCTGGCGGTGAGCACCTTGAGTGGTGCGCCAACGCTCCCCTCAACGGCGCCGCCGATGCCGAGCGGCTGCCACTTGGATGGATCCTGCAGACGGTGCGCTTCAGTGTTACCGCGCGAGTGAATCTCGGCGTGGCCCTTTGGTTCGATCCACATCTCGTGACCGGCGAGCAGGCCGAAGACGCCCTCTTGTCCTGGCTCTGGTCGTGCACCACGGCAGTCAACGCATTTCGATGCGTCGTGTCGCGTGTAGTACTCTGGCTCTTCGTATGTGCTGATGTAGCCCTCGTAGTTGCGCAGCACCACCTTGTGATCGCTGTATGAGATCAGGTAGTTCGGCATCACCGGGATCTTGCCGCCGCCGCCAGGCGAGTCGATCACAAACGTAGGCACGGCATAACCGCTTGTATGTCCGCGCAGGCCTTCGATGATCTCTAGCCCCTTACCAACTGGCGTACGGAAGTGGCCAGAACCTTCAACAAGGTCGCACTGATAGATGTAGTACGGGCGGATGCGATTCTCTACGAGCTTATGCACCAGCTTGCGCATGATGTGCACGCAGTCGTTCACGCCAGCAAGAAGCACCGACTGATTCCCAACAGGGATGCCAGCGCGCGTCAGCTTGTCAACGGCGCGTGAAACCTCTGGTGTGATCTCCTGCGCGTGATTGAAGTGCAGGTTCATCCAGAGTGGGTGGTACTTCGCCATCATCTCGCAGAGTTCGTCGTCAATGCGCTGCGGCATGAAGACTGGAACACGCGAGCCGATACGGATGATCTCAATGTGCGGAATGTCGCGCAGGCCGCGCAGGATCTTCTCAAAGAGTTTCGGCGCAAGGGTGAGCCCGTCGCCGCCGCTGATCAGTACGTCACGCACCTGCGGTGTGCGTCGCAGATAGTCGAGCTGCGCTTCGTGATCCTTTGAGTTGAAGTTCTGCGTTGGGTCGCCAACGATGCGCGAGCGTGTGCAGTAGCGGCAATACGATGCGCACTGCGTGGTGACGAGCATCAGCACGCGATCTGGGTAGCGGTGCACAAGTCCCGGAACTGGCGAGTGGCGATCTTCGCCGAGTGAGTCTTCCATCATCGCGGTGAACGCCTGCTGCTCAGAACCGACCGGAATCACCTGGCGGCGGATTGGATCGTTTGGATCCTTTGGATCAATGAGGCTGACGAAGTACGGCGTGATGTCAACGCGGAACTTCCCTTCGGCGGAGAGGCCTTCGCGCTCGTCGTCTGTTAGCTCAAGGATCTCGCCGATCTCTTCGAGCGTGTTGACGCGGTTGGAGAGCTGCCAGCGCCAGTCGTCCCACTGCTCGTTCGGGATGTCCTTCCACTTTGGGGCGCGACGGCTGCGGAGCGGGAGGCCGTCGGCGCCGAGCGCCTTTGCTGGATCGCGCGGATTTACCCATGCGGCATCGGCTGCGGCTACTGCTGCGGCGTTGCTCTTCAGGATCTCCGTTGCGTCCATCTCGTCCCCCTCGCGGGTAGCCCAGGCCACGCCTGGTTGGATAGGGAGTATCCATCATGCATCAGGGTTTGGGTAGCCCCCGCCGCAAGGTTCGGGGGGCGCCGCCCTGGCGGGGTTAGGCGAGGAGCGAGAGCGCCGCAGGGAGCACGGAGAAGCGTGCGGGGAGGGCGCCGACCAGCTCGCCGTCGGCCTCAATTTCGATCTCGCGTGCATCAGGGCCACCAAGGGGCGCCGCCTCAACCGCAGCGCCGCGCGCATGCGTCACCTGCGGGTGTGAATAGTGCGTTCCTCGATAGAGGCGCGGCAGGCTGATCACAAAGTCGCGTCGGGCAAGGTTGCCGAATCGCACCACCTCAAGTAGCCCGTCATCAAGGCGCGCAGTAGGGGCAACGTGCATTCCGCCGCCGAACCAGCCGCCGTTGGCAATCGCAACCGCCGCCGTTGGCCCACGCTCCGCCGCAGCAAGATCCACGCGCAGCTCCATCTCGTCTGGCGCGTAGTGCAGGCCGGCACGCACGGTGGCGAGCCCGAATGCAACAACACCTGCGCGGCGCTTCAGTTGCGGATACTCCTCCAGCGCATGCGCAATCTGCGCGCTAATCCCAAACGATGCAACGTTCAAAAAAAGCCGATCAACACCACCCGCAAGGTGCACCACGCCAACATCCACCCGACGCGCCGCGGCGCCAAGCGCGAGCACACGCGCAGCCTGCACAGGATCGCGGGAGATACCAGCAGATCGCGCGTAATCGCGACCCGTTCCTGCTGGCAACAGCCCGAGCGCAACGCGCCCGAGCACCTCCACGCCACCCGCCGCATAGATGCCGTTCACCGCTTGACTTGACGAACCGTCGCCACCGAGCACCAAGATGCGCGTTGCGCCAGCACGAAC
Source organism: Candidatus Limnocylindrus primus (assembly GCA_003670475.1). Classification (GTDB taxonomy): domain Bacteria; phylum Chloroflexota; class Limnocylindria; order Limnocylindrales; family Limnocylindraceae; genus Limnocylindrus. Next base: position 42,695 of record QWRJ01000005.1, read on the forward strand.
CGCCTCAAACGCTGCGCGCTCCGCCGGACGCTCCAGGCCAGGCTGCGTGACAAAGACATCAAACGGACGAAGTGGCGCAAGCTCCTCAAGAACACGGTCGAGCGCACGCGCCGCGCGTCCGCCGCCTGCGGCGGGATTAACGATGAGTAGCGTCTGTGAAGACACGCGAGCGCGGCTAGCGCGCCACGAGGAAGCCGCGGCCGATCGGATCGTTCTCGTCAAGGATGAAGCGGGCGCTGCCGGTCATGTGCGCGCTGCCGCGCACCTCGGGGATCACCGCATCGCGATTCGCCCAACGTTCGCTGCGCAGAACGCGGCCGTGGAAGAGTGAGTCGCGGCCAAGAATTGATTCAATCGCGATCTCTTCTCCAGTGGCAACAAGACCGCGCGTGTGTAAAACGGCGAGTCGCGCCGAGACGCCAGAACCGGTTGGTGAACGATCCACCTCACCTTCAGCGAAGAGGCAGAGGTTGCGCGAGTGGTGCGACGCATCTTCTGGCGGGCCGTCAATGATGGTGCCGTACAGGAAGGAGAGATCGTCTGACTCGGGGTGCTTCACGCCGAGCGCATCAGCGAGTGCGCCACCTGCACGAAGTGCGGCGCGACCGGCGCTAGTGATGGCGCGACCGGCGGCGGCGATCTGCGCCGCGTTTGCAGCGCTCATCTCTAGTCCGAGTGATGCAGCGCTGATCAGCGCATAAAATGCGCCGCCGTATCCAACGTCTACCGTGACGCGACCGAGCCCTGGAACATCGAGCGGCACGTCAAGCGCAGCGGCGAACGACGGCACGTTCTCAAAGCGCACCTCGCGCACGCGCGGCGTTCGTCCAGCGGCGCGCGCCAAATTGAGTTCCGCTGCGTCAACGAGCGCCGTGGCGCGCACTAAGCCGCACGGCGCGTCAATGCCGATCGGCGTTTCGGTGCCCACGGCAGGAACGGCTCCCGTTTCAATAAGTGCGGTGGCGAGTGCAATGGTGCCGTGCCCACACATTGTGGAGTAGCCCTCGTTATGCATGAAGAGGACGCCAACCTGCGCCTCGGCGTGATCTGGCGGCACCAGGATGCCGCCGTACATGTCTGCATGGCCGCGCGGCTCCCACATCAGTAGTTTGCGCAGATCGTCGTGCTGTTCGAGTGCGGCTCGGCGCCGTTCAAGAATGTTGCGCCCAGGAAGCTCTGGATAGCCGGAGACCACGATGCGGAAGGGTTCCCCAGCGGTGTGATAGTCGAGCACCTCAATGGCGCGACCGCTCGCGGCGGGCGGCGCGCTCAGGTTCAGGCGGAGTGGCTGTGAACTCATCGTGGCAGCAGCGTACCCACTCCGCGCTCCTCTGCGGCGGTGAGTATCGCGTCTGCCAGCACCAGGTCACAGGCGGAGATGCCGAGGTGATTCACGAGCGTCGTCACGGTACCAGACGGCGCGGCGCCACCAAGCAGCTCACCGATCTGCGCATCTGCGGCAGGCCAGGCGCCAGTCAACGCACTCCCCAACTTCCCCGCCGCGCGCGTGGAATCAAACTGCGCCGCGCTGTCGGTGATCACGCGCACTGCTCCGCGCGCACGAAGTGCCGCAACGAGTGCGCCGCTGATGGTTGCGGCGTAATCAATCACGAGCAGCGTTGCGCCAGGCGTGATGGAGTCCAGCGCAATCTCGCGTGGCGCAGTATCAAACGCCACCGCCGTCACGATGATGTCAGCGCCGCGCATTGCATCATCAATAGATGAAGCAACACGATCGCCCGGCAGAAGCGGAAGTTCACTTGCCGCACGGCGTGAGTAGAAGGCGGCTTGCGCACCAGGGGCCAGCAGTTGCAGCACGGCACGATGCGTCACCGCCTGCACCCCGCCACCGATGATTGCAGCCGAGAGCGCGCCACCTGCACGAGCGCGATCCGTTGTTGGCGGCGCCACACGGAGCCCAGCGCCAGAGACTGCCGCAGTACGCGCCGCGGTGAGCGCCGCTGCGGCAACGATCCCGCGCAGGCCGCTCGCCCCTGGTCGCTCCACCAGCACCACGCCGCCGATCGGCGCGCCACCGCCACCGCTGATCCACTTCGCGCCAGCAACACGTCCACCAGCATCGCCAAGATCAATCGCCGCGGGCATCGCATGCGCAAATGGTGCGCCGCCACCAAGATCGAGCGGCACCTTCGGCGGCTGATGCGCAACACCACGCACCACGTCGCGGAGCGCACGCTCCACGAGCGTGATCTGCTCTCCTATAGAAGGAAGGAGTGACGCAACATCCGCTTCACTTAGATAGCGAATGCTTGTGGCGGTCACGAACTGGTCTTTTGGGCGAGCCCCCAGCAGTGGCCGCTCGGATTAGTGAAAAACCCGTTCGACAAGAGTGACGCGCTAGACACGCCGCTTTCCCCCACGTTCAACCAGTGAAAGGAGCAAGAGCAGAAGGACCACGATAAACGCCGGTGTGTTGAGGGCGGCGCCTGGCGGCGTCCCAACGGCGGTGACGGGCGCGATCGTCCCTGCGACTTCTCGCATCACAGGATCGGCAAGGAGCGTCAGCAAGACAAGTGGTGTGAAGCCGGGATACCGGAAGAAGATGACAAGGAGCAGCACGGCAAGGATGAGCTGGATTGCACCCCACTGATGAAAGAGGGCAACGATGTTGCTGCCGCCAGCAACGCTGATGTCTATGCCAGCGATGCTCTGCGCCCCGCCATCGGCCGAAAAGAGATGAATGCAGCTCCGCACAACGACCGGCAGCAAGACGAGCAGCGTAAGGGGGCGAACAAGGCGGATCCCAACATACGCGTGTGGGTTCTGAGGGAGGAGGCTGCGCAGGTTGAACTTCATACGTTGAAGCGGAACTCCACCACGTCGCCGTCGCGCATGATGTATTCCTTCCCCTCCATGCGCACCTTGCCGGCCGCCTTGGCGGCGTTCATGGAACCTGCACTAATTAAGTCGTCAAACGAAACGATCTCCGCCTTGATGAAGCCGCGCTGGAAGTCGGTGTGGATCACGCCCGCCGCCTGTGGTGCGGTCCAGCCCTTATGGATAGTCCAGGCGCGCGCCTCTTTTGGTCCGGCGGTGAGATAGGTCTGCAGGCCGAGTGCGCCGAAGCCGATGCGCGCCAACTGGTGGAGACCTGATTCGTTCTGGCCCATGGAGGCGAGTAGCTCGGCCGCTTCGCTCTCGGACATGTCCACGAGTTCCGATTCAATCTTGGCGTCCAGGAAGACCGCCTCCGCCGGCGCCACGAGCGCGGCGAGTTCGGCGCGCTTCGCCGCGGATGTCAGCACCGCTTCGTCCACGTTGAAGACGTAGATGATCGGCTTCGCGGT
>QWRJ01000050.1 GCA_003670475.1 Candidatus Limnocylindrus primus
CAACATGAGCAACGGTGCCTGAATCTTCTCCGTTGCAAAGATCGGTGAAGCGCGTCGATAAAGCGGCGCTTTCTCAGGATCATCTGGTCGGCCCATCTGCCGCTCAACATCCAGGCGCCCTGGTCGATCACCAAGTCGATACGACATCGCAAGATCCGAGTCGCCATAGCGGTCAACTCCAACCGCCCAGAGCTCTGGCTCGTCAACGAGTGCGCAGAGGGTCAGGTAGCCACCATATGATCCGCCGATCACACCGAAGCGGCCATCGCTCCACGGCTGCTGCTCCGCCCACCGTGCGCCATCCACGAGGTCGTGCACATCGCCGTGCCCCCACTCATCATGTAGCGCGTAACGGAAGTCACGACCATACCCAGTTGAGCCGCGGAAGTCGATCGTGAGATAAGCGTAGCCAGCCTCAAGGATGGAACGCACGAGCGGATCCCAACTTCGTAAGAACTGCCATGTTGGACCGCCGTGACCATTGACCATAGTTGGCACTTTCGTCGTTGCGGATGCGCCACGCGGCAGGAAGAGGAGGCCATGCAGCGGCAGACCATCGCGCGCGGTCAGGCTCACCACCACCGGCGGGGCGGGGGGCGTAGGCAAGACGAGTGGCGCAGAGTCGGTGATCCTTCGTGCTGCTCCTTGAAGTGGGAGTACCCAGATATCTTCAGGCTCCGCCTCTGACTGACCAGTTGCGAGGAGGCTAGAGCTGTCTGGAAGCCAAGAGAGCGATGACCAGTTCCCGGGAAAGGGGTCAAGCCTGTGGCCAACTGAGTCATTCCCGTCCGCAATGCGACGCACCTGCACTGAGCATCCGCCGGTCTCGTAGCGCAGGAAGGCGACGTGCAGGCCATCTGGTGATGGCACGGGCACCTCATCTGGCGCGCTGCTGGCAAGGACATCGTCTGCACTCACAGGATCAATCTCGCGACGCAGGCCATCGACGCTGAGACAAACAACATGGAAGAAGCCCGAGCGATCATCGGCTGCAATGATGTCCTTACCATTTGGGAGCCACCGCCCACCAGTCGCCCAGCAATCAGTACCGGCAACAACGCGCTCCATGGGGTCACCACTGGTGCGACTGATCGTGAGCTGGACAAGGTTGGCGTCCCGCTCGTCACGCGAAGCCTCCCAGATCACCTCTTCCCCGCTCGGATGCCAGTCGTAAGAGATCACATCAACACCACTCGGGGTGATCGCCTCCGGCAACTGCTTTAGCGGCTCCTTGCCGAGCGGGACCAGGACGATCTGCCCCCAGCCACGTGCTCGAGAGATGACGGCGACGCTCTTTCCATCTGGGCTCCAGCGCGGCTGTGAGAGACCGGCCGCATGCTCAGCGAGCAGCGCATCGCCCCCGCGGAGACGCGCAATGCGGAGCGACGTGCCGGTGAGATACGCGATAGCACGACCGTCTGGACTCCAGGCGAGATCGGTCACTGGCTCAATAGTTGCAGTCAGCTGCTGAACTGGACCGCCACTGATTCGGCGCACAAGAATTGCATCGGTGCCGCCCCGCTCCTCAAGCCAGGCGAGGCGTCGTCCATCAGGTGCAACCCGTGGGGCATGCGGGCGAGCGTTAGCGAAGGAGCGGCTAACCAGGTCACGGATCTCTGCCCGGCGAGCACTCTTCATGGGGCAAGTCTACTCCTGCGCCTCGCAGAAAACGCGCACAGCGCACAGCGCACCAGCGACGGCAGCACCGTGCAGCCCCTCTATGCTCGGCAACCAAGCGGGCTGCGCTTTGCGCCGCCGAGGCTTTGAGCGGGGGTGGCATGAACGAAGGTGGGACTGGCGAGGCGTTAACGTGAAGTTGCGGGGCTGGCTCCTTGGCCGCGTCGGCGGTGCGCTCGCCACCATCCTGATGGTGCTGCTGCTCAACTTCGTCCTCTTCCGGCTCATGCCAGGCTCACCTGACCGCGCCCTTGCGCGTAATCCACGCGTTTCGGCTGAAGCGATCGCGGCGGCACGAGTTCGCTGGGGCTTAGATAAGCCGCTCTTCCCAGACCAGCTCGTCGCATATGTTGGGGCGACGCTGAGCGGTGACTTCGGCTATTCGGTTAAATACGGCGGACGCGAGGTCACGAGCGTCATAGGAGAGAAGATTGCGCCAACACTGCTCATCGTTGGCCTTGGTGAAATCATTGCGCTCACGGCAGGGATTGCGCTCGGCGCATGGACTGGCTGGCGGCGCGGGAAGTTTGGTGACCGTGTCGGGACCCTCAGTGCGCTGATCCTCTACTCCATGCCCTACTTCTGGCTCGGCATGCTGCTAGTGACACTCTTCGCCACCACGCTCGGATGGCTGCCAACCTCGGGCATCAGCACTCCTGGCGGACCTGGCGGCGTTGCAGGGATCGTTGATCTCCTACGACATGCGGCGCTACCGATTGCAACGATCGCGCTTGGATTAATTGGTCAATACGCAATCTTGCTGCGATCCTCAGTTGCAGAGGCGCTGCGAGAGGGCTACGTCCTCACGGCACGAGCAAAGGGCCTACGCGACGATCGCATCCTGCGTGGGCACATCTTACCGAATGCGCTCCTCCCGACCGTCACACTTGCAGCGCTCAACGCAGGCTACGTGATCGGCGGCGCCCTCACCGTTGAGATCGTCTTCTCTTGGCCCGGACTTGGACTCCTTACGCAAGAGGCGCTGCAGTCACGCGACTATCCAGTGCTACAGGGGATTTTCCTCCTCTTGGCGATTAGCGTAGTGGTGGCGAACCTGCTTGCGGATCTGCTCTATAGCAGGCTTGACCCACGTGTTCGACACGGAGCGGCACGATGAGCGGCAACGTCAAGCTGAGTGTGGGTGGCCGAATCCTAAACCGAGTAAGCGGCGGAAATCTGCTGCTACTCCTCTTGCGCCGTTGGGATGCACGCGTTGCGCTCGCGATCTTGACCCTGCTCGCACTCTCAGGGATCGCACCAGGGCTCTTCGTTGGACCTCTGCAGACCGCAACCACTGCAGAGGCAGCACCGCTCCTTCCGCCAAGTGGTGCGCACCTCTTTGGAACCGACGATCTGGGACGTGACCTCCTGAACCTCACCGTCCACGGCGCACGCATCAGCCTTGTTGTAGGGGCGCTCTCCGCAGTGATCACGCTGCTCTTGGGCGGCGGAATCGGCATGATCGCCGGATACCGTGGCGGTCGCGCTGACGCGCTCCTGATGCGCATCGCCGACACCTTCCTGATCCTCCCAACGTTTGTACTGGCACTCATCCTTGCCCCCATCCTCCGCGAACTGATTGGCGACCAGACAGAGATCCTCGGCATTCGCACCACACTGCTCACCATCGTTGCCGTGATCGGGATCACCAGTTGGTCGTCCACTGCGCGAATAGTGCGCAGCCAGACGCTCTCACTACGCGAGCGCACCTTTGTGGAACGAGCGCGGCTGGTGGGCCTCTCACCAATGCGAATCATTGCGCGGCACATCTTCCCCAACATCCGCACCGTACTGGTGGCAAACGGCATCGTTGTGATCGCAGGTTCAATTCTGACCGAATCGACGCTCAGCTTTATCGGACTCGGTGACCCCTTTCAGCCGTCATGGGGGACGATCCTTGGTAACGCCCAATCTGCCGCGGCACCGAGCCTTGGTGCCTGGTGGTTCATTATGGCCCCGGGCGGCGCAATCCTCTTTACCGTGATCGCATGCACGATCGTTGGAAATGCCATTGATGAGCTACTCGACCGTGACGTGCGGGTGCGACGATGAGTGGCGCTGCGAACCATAACGACGCACGTTCACTCCCCGCAGGGGCAAACGCCGCGGCACCACTGCTCGAGATCCGCGATCTGCGCGTCTCCTTCTCACTTGAGGACGGTCGACGCCTTACCGCCGTAGATGGCATCAACCTCTCCGTATCACCAGGCGAAGCGATCGGGATCGCTGGAGAGTCAGGTTCTGGTAAGTCCACCGCCGCCAGCGCAATCATGGGCCTCCTTCCACCAAACGGTCGGATTGATTCTGGGAGTATTCGCTATCGCGGGCTTGATCTTGTTGCTGAAGGAGCCCCACTTCGCCGAACGCGTTGGCGCGAGATCGCCGTAGTCTTCCAAGGCTCACTTGTTGCCCTCAATCCAGTAATCAAGGTGCGCGACCAGGTTGCGGAGGCGATTGAGTTGCGCTTAGGAGAGCCTGCCAACGCTGCACGCGAGAAGGCGAAGCGACTGCTCGCCGATGTTGGCATCCCCGATAAGCGCCTTGAGGCATACCCGCATCAGCTCTCCGGCGGGCAGCGCCAGCGCGCGATGCTCGCCGTTGCACTCTCCTGCTCCCCTGCCGTGCTGATTGGCGATGAGCCGACCACTGCGCTCGACGTCATCGTCCAGGCACAGATTCTGGAGTTGCTCGACCGCATGCGACACGAGTACGGGCTCGGCCTGATCCTCATCACGCACGATCTTGCCGTCATCGCCGATATGTGTGATCGCGTCGCAATCATGTACGGGGGCCGTATCGTGGAGTCTGGGAGCGTTCGGGAGGTCTTCACGAACCCACGCCACCCATACACGCAGGCGTTGCTCGGCGCTGCGCCAGATGCGCGCGCAGGGCGCCGCACCATCAAGGTGCTTGAAGGGCAGCCGCCAGACCTCGCCTCGCTGCCGCCCGGCTGTCACTTTGCGCCGCGCTGTCCGCTTGCGGACGCGCGCTGTACAGAGGAAGATCCGCCCACCGTTTCGTATGAGGATCGAGTGACGCTCGCATGCCATCGCTACGAGCCGAATGGTGGCGCTCTACCTGCACCAGTCGCTGCACCGTATCCAGTCTTGGAGTTAGGGAAGCGATGAGTGATCAGCGACGCATCAGCGCAGCGTCTGGCGCGCCACTTCTCCGCGTCCGCGGGGTCTCGGTTACCTACGGCGTCCAGCGCTCAATCGCCGACATCCTCGCACGCCGCCCCGGCGGCGGTATCGTCGCGCTTGATGACGTTGATCTTGATGTTGACGCTGGCGAGATCGTTGCCGTTGTCGGTGAGTCTGGTTCAGGAAAGACGACGCTTGCGCGCGTCATTACTGGGCTGATCAAAGCAGAGAGCGGCGTGGTTGAGGTGGAGGGTGAAGGGCCAAACGATTGGCGCTCGGTCGGCATGGTCTTCCAGGATCCCTACGAAACGCTCGATCCGAAGCGCACGCTCGGTGAGTTCGTTGCAGAAGGTCTTGAAGCACAAGGGCTGCCAATGGATCGCATTGATGCTTCGCTTGAGGCGGCAGAGTTACGTCCGGCATCTGCGTACCGCGATCGCGTCCCAGAGGAGCTCTCTGGGGGCCAACGCCAACGTGCCGTCATC
>QWRJ01000051.1 GCA_003670475.1 Candidatus Limnocylindrus primus
ATGATGCCACCATCAGGGGCTTCACGCCGCGGCACGCTAGGATGGCGCGACGGGGCGTAGCGCAGCTTGGTAGCGCGCCTGCTTTGGGAGCAGGAGGCCGTGGGTTCGAATCCCCCCGCCCCGACCATCATCTCACTGCGCAGGAACCTGCTGGTCGCAGCGGACGTTATGGATACAGGGCGACTCCGCCCATATAGATGAGGTGCAGCATGACGACGAAGCGCGGAATCCACCTACTTCTGACGCTCAGCCTTCTCCTGAGTGCGGCGCTCCCAGTCAGCGCACGCGCTTCTGAATCAATCCAACTCCCCATCGATACGCCTGCCGAAGCGCACGATGCGGTGATCGCCAACGGCACACCGTTCGGCGACTTCGTCCTCCTTGATGACGCGCTCATTGGTGCGTCGCAGTACTACGAAGTGAAGGGGGAGCCTGGAAGCTCTGCAGCCTGGATCGTTACCTATACGTACGGATGGGGCGACTGTCAGGCCGGCTGCATTAGCCGCCACACGTTTGCCTATCAGGTGGACCCTGTGAGTGGCGTGGCCGCATTCGACAGTCAACAGGGTGAGGCGCTTCCCGTCAACGCACCGGAGGGACTGCTGATGCTTGAAGCGCTCAACGGCGCAACGAGTGGCATCGTACCGATCACCGGTATGAAGCCTGGCACCGATGACACCGACTGGGCAGTGATGTATGACCAGTGGTACAGCGACTTCATCGCCACCCTTGAACCGTGTGCACCGGATGTTGACCCTGCCGATCTGATGGTGATGACCTGCCTGTTGCCAGACGGAAGCGTCGCTGGGCCAATGCCACTCTTCGCACCAGCGCCAGGACATGGTCCGGCTGATGGTGGTGAGGGACACGGTGATGACGGATGGGTGCATGAACTGCCGAAGATCATTCTCGCGGTGTTACTCGCCTGGGTGGGTGGTGCGGCGCTTGTTGGCTGGAGGAAGTCCCGCGCGAACTCGTAATCAGGAGCGCGGTTACGGCGTTGCGGTGCCCCACTCGTAGTTCTGCTTGAGGATGCGCAGATAGACGAACGTCTCTGTTTCAAGGACGCCTTCAATTGCGCGAAGTCGTTCGGTGAGGAAGGTAAGCAGCGCATCGTTGTCTTCGCAAACAACTTCAATCAGTAGATCGTATGCACCGGCAACCACCACGCAGTAGCTCACCTCTGGGAGCGCTTCGAGCGCGGCGGCGGTGGCCAAGAGTGCGGCGGGGGTGCAGCGCACGCCGATCATCGCCATCAGTGGATAGCCAACCTTCAGCGGATCTGCCACGGCGATCACCTTGAGTGCGCCGCGATCAACGAGCGATTTGTAGCGGGCGCGAATCGTGGACTCGGGGACGGCGAACGCGGTGGCGATTTCGGTGAAGGGGCGACGGCCGTCAACCTGGAGCACTTCCATGAGACGACGATCAAGCTCGTCGAGCCCAGCGCGTTCCTGACCTCTCGCCACATCTCCTCCAGCGTGAGCGGATCTGCCGCTCGCCTCGCCTCGACCGCATGTCCAAGCGGAGCGAAGGCTACCATCAGCAGGTGATCAGAGGACCACTCACCGTATTCCGCGCACTCCTGGCGAACGTGCAGTTCGCCATGGTCCAGATCGCCGCGATCGCCCTCGTGGCGAGCGTGGGGGTGGCGCTGAAGCAGCTCCCGGACTACGCGCTGCTGAGCGCCTCCGACTACACGCTGGAGATGGGGAAGCTCCGCGCCATTTATGAGCCAACCCTTGGGCCGCTCACCGACCTCTTTGAGCGGCTCGGCTTCTTCCGCATCTTCACGGCGCCCTGGTTCTCTGCACTGCTCGTCTTACTGACCGTCTCCATCGTTGTCTGCACGCTGGATCGCTTACCGAAGATTCGCGCGGTGACGGCGCGCAGTCGCGTCGAGCAGCCGAGCGCCTTCTTTGACGCGTCACTCCCCGGACGCGGCGAGATTGCGTTTACCTCAGCAATCGGCGCGCAGCAGGTTGATAACGCGGCGGAGCGAGTTGCGCGCGAGATGCGCGCCGCCGGCTGGGATGCGCAGTTCGTCACCGATCCCGAGAACACGAGCGGCAGGATCATCCATGGCGATAAGTTCCGTCGCTCGTACAGATTCACGTTGGTGATGCACACAGGACTCGTGTTGCTCCTCATTGGCGCTGCACTCTCTGGGATCCTTGGTTACACGCAGGGCATCCTGCTGACGAGTGGGGAGGCGCTCCCCGTCGGAAAGATTGGATCAGAGGGCGGCCTGGTGATTCAGAACCGCGGCTTTAGCGCGCCGCGCACGGAGACTGGTGCATTCGCCGATTTTGCAACGAATCTTGCCGTCTATCAGGGCGGCGTGGAAGTTGCGCAGCAGATCGTGCGCGTGAACACGCCACTCATGTATGACGGGTGGAGCTTCCATCAGAACTTCTTCGGGCCATCTGCGGCGCTCGAGATCACGAGCGCTACGGGAGATCTGCTCTGGTCTGGAGAGTCGCCGTTCACCGCCACTGCTGAGGGTGCGCCGTATGCAACGCTGCCGATTCCAGGGAGTAGCGCGGGGATTGAACTACTGCTGCAGCGCGATGCGGCAGGGGTAGCGGCGGTGCTGGTCATTGCGAGTGAGCCGGTGAGTGCTGGGAGTAGCGAGCTGCGCACCCTCTTCGCGTCGGTCTTGGCGCCAGGGGAGACGGCGAGTGCGCCGGGCGCGAACTTCAGCGTGCGCCTTAACAACGTGAGCTCCTACACGGGGATCATTGCGCGGCGCGATCCGGCGGCGTTGATTGTTTGGCTCGCCGCAGCGCTGATCATGATCGGCCTCACGCTGACGCTGCGCCGACCGCGGGCGCGACTCTGGATCCGCATCCGGCCGAGCCAGGGGCATGCCGAGGCGGCGCTGCTGCTGGAGCGCGGCGCGCGGGCGGAGCAGGCGGCACCGCTGCTGCGCCGCATTGCGGCAACGCTGAGCGCGCCAGGCGACGACGCCCGTACAGTATCCGCCTGATGGCATCACTGCGCGAACTCATCCAGACGCTCCTCCCAACGGCGGAGCCACTGGTGGACGCGCGCACTGAAGCGATGGCGCGCACTGTCACCTGGGTGCGACTTCTACGGACGAGGTTGCCGGCGTTTGATGGCATGGATGCGGGTGATCTTGCGCTCATTCCGCTCAACACGTTGCGCGCGGTGGCGCCAGACGAGGCGGCGCGACGCGAAATGGTGGAGTACCTTGCCGATCACAACGCCACGGGCATCTTGGCAATCGCAAGTAGCGGATCAGATAAAGAAGATGACGTAGCGCTGAAGCACCTCGTTACCGCGGCGGCGGTGACGCGACTCCCATGTCTCTTAGTGCGCGGCGTAGAACCGTCACAACTGGAGCGCAGCCTGATTGGCGCGGTAGTGAATCGACGCGCTGAGCTAGAGCGGCAAGCAGTGGCACTGGAGCGACAGATCGCCGCACTCGCGTTAGATGGACAAGGCTTGGATGCGTTGATCGGCGCACTCGCCGCATTCATTGGTCGCGCCGTGGCGCTTGAGGCGCGTGGTGGCGCGTCGCTCGCCGTGGTGGCGCCGGCCGGTCTCCCCGGGAGCGCCGCCGCGGCGAAGGCGGTCTCGCGCTACTTAGGAAAGCATCGCGCCGAAGGGCAGCGCATCCCACTCCCCGCCGTCCCTGGCGCGCCTGACACGGAGCGACACGGCGATGGCGAGCGCGCAGAGGACGAAGAGTCACCGCTCAGTGATGACGCGGATGAGCGACCAGGCTCCATTGTGCTGCTCGGCGATGAGCCGGTTGGCGAGCGTGACCGCATTGCCTGTGAGCGCGTGGCGCCACTATTGGCGTTAGAAATTGTTCGCGTGGCGGCGGAGCTGCCGGCGAATGCAGGACGCGGAGAGACGCGGACGCTTCCCGTTGAAGGGCCGCCGTGGGTGGCGATTGCGGCACGTCAACCCCGACCGCATGAGGCAGATGTTCCGGCGCTGCGCCGTGAGCTGCGACTCCTCGCTGGTCCGCGCCGCTTCATGTTGCGCGGCAGTAATGAGTCACTTGAGGTGCGCATCATTGCGGTTGCAGACGCCTCCGATCCTGGCGCGCAAGAGATCGCCAAGAAGATCGCTAAGCGACTCGTGCGGCCAGTTGCCGTCTCGAAGCCGTTCGCTGATCCCGCGGCGCGTCCTGCGGCGGAGGCGGAGGCACGCGATGCGCTTGAATCGCTGGAGCGTCGCGTTGGTGGACGCAGTGGGAGTGGTGGTGCACAGGTGGTGCGCGCCGATCTCCTCCCCGCACATCGACTTCTTGGCGCCGTCACCGCCATTCCAGATGGTCGCCGTCAGGCGTTGGCGCTGCTCGAGCCGCTCCTTAATGGCACCCCCGCCGCACGGAAGCAGCGCATCGCCACCCTGCGCGCCGTTCTGGACACACCAGGCGCCGCAGAGGCGAGCAGTTCGCTCGGCGTGCACCGCAACACCACCGCGTATCGCGTCAAGCGCATTGAAGAGCTGACCGGCTGGGACCTTCGCGAGGCGGATCTCCGTCTCGCCCTCTCGCTAGCGCTGCGCATTCTTGATGCCGAGGGGGGGCCAGAGGCGACCTCGTAGCGTTGGGCGCTTCTTCGCTGCGCCGCTACTATGTCTGCATGCAGCCGACACGAGTCCGTGAAGGACGTACGCGCCGCGCGCTGATCGCGCTCCTTGTGGGGGCGACCCTGCTCCTCCCAGCAACCCTTGCACCTTCCAGCACAGCCGCCGCGGAGACGCCCGTCTCGTGCACCGCCTGGGACTCGCTGATCACCCCGCCAAAGACCGTTCGCGTCCTGCGCACGCGCACGGGCTTGGTTGAGGTGGTGGCGTTTAAGACCTATGTCTACCGAACGCATGTGGCGGAGTTTTGGTCCGAGTATTTGAGCGAGTCGTACTCCGACGCGCTCCTTGGCGCGGGTGCTGTGGCGATCAAGCAGAATGCCTGGTCCTGGACGATGAACGAGCGCAACTGGTGGAGCGTCTCGAGCTACACCAGCAAAGAGGCAGGCTGGGTTCGTGATGACTACGCCGACGACGATCAGCTCAATGGTTCTGCGGGCAATGAGAGTTGGAGCCGTCAGCGACGCGCGGATGAGAATGCGGCGATCGCGCTGCGGATGAGGATTCGTCTTGGCGCCGACATTGAAGATGACGGCATCGGGG
>QWRJ01000052.1 GCA_003670475.1 Candidatus Limnocylindrus primus
GAAGCCGAAGGGCGCCGCATAGTCCGGTGTGCGCACGGCCCCGCCGCCCATCTTCGCAATCTCACGATCATGCGTGCGCTCGTAGCCGATACCAACGAGCAAGAAGAGTCCGCTGGTGATGAGGCCGTGGTTGAGCATCTGCAAGATTGCGCCGTCGACACCCTGCTGATTGAAGGTGAAGATGCCGAGCGTCACGAAGCCCATGTGGCTGACCGAGCTATACGCGATGAGTTTCTTGAGGTCGGTCTGCACGATCGCGACGAGTGCACCGTAAATGATGGCGATCACGGAGAGGACGATCATGAGCGGCGCAAAGAGGTGTGCGCCGTCGGGGAAGAGCGGGATCGCGAAGCGAATGAAGCCGTAGCCGCCGAGCTTCAGGAGCACGCCGGCGAGGATGACGGAGCCTGCAGTTGGGGCCTGAACGTGCGCGTCAGGAAGCCAGGTGTGGAAGGGGAACATCGGCACCTTGATGGCAAAGGCGAGCGCGAAGGCGGCAAACCCGAGGATCTGCAGCGTTGGGTCGGTGATCGTGCCCCGCAGCGCAAGAAGGTCGAATGCCCCGGTCCAGGAGCCGGTCGCGGCCTGGTGGCTGAAGGCGGTGGCGAGGATAGCCACGAGCATCAGGAGTGAGCCGACGAGCGTATAGAGGACGAACTTGATCGTGGCGTAGATGCGGTCGGCCCCGCCCCAGATGCCGATGATCAGGTACATCGGCACGAGCACGATCTCCCAGAAGATGTAGAAGAGGAAGAGGTCGAGTGAGAGGAAGACGCCGAGCATCCCTGTCTCGAGGATGAGGAAGCTAATGAAGTACTCCTTCACGCGCGTCTGAATCGGACCGAAGCTCGCAAGGATGCAGATCCAACTTAGCAACGTAGTCAGGACGACGAGCGCGCCAGAGAGCCCGTCGACACCAAGGTGATAGGTGATCCCGAATGACGGGATCCACGAGAGCTGCTCGCTAAAGGCGAACTCGCCACTCTGCCCACGGATGCCCAGCAGCATGCCGAGGCTCAGCGCAAAGGTGACGAGCGAGACGCCGAGTGCGGCGAAGCGAATCAGGCTCGGTCGTGACGATGGAAGGAACGCAATGCCGAGCGCACCAAGGAGTGGTGCAAAGATGATCAGTGAAAGAATTGGCATGTCACTCATCCTGCGATCACCAGGTACGCAGCTGCAATGGCTACCAAGCCGAATGCAATGCCGAGTGCATAGTTCTGCACGCGACCGGTTTGAATCTGTCGCAGCCCGCGGCCGCCGCTCGAGGTGAGTGTTGCGACGCCGTTCACGGTGCCGTCAACGACGCGGCGATCAAACCACCAGAGTGCGTTAGCGACTTTCCGGCCGAATCGTACGAAGACGAGGTCATTGAGGTCGTCGAAGTACCAGCGGTTGCGGCTGCCGTCGTAGAGCGGCTGCAGGCGCTTGGTGACGCGACCAAGGAACTCGTTGTTGTCGCTGCGGAAGAGGCGCACGCCAACGACGGTGCCGATTGAGGCCACGGTGACGCTTGCAAGCATCAGTAGGCCATCGATGCCGAAGAGTGTCCACGCCTCATGTTCGTGACCAAGCATCTCGCTCGCCGGGTGGAAGATCGGCTCGAGAGCGTGCACGAGAACGCCATCGGCGAATGGGAAGCCGAGCGCTGCGCCAATCGCAATCGACGGCACGGCGAGAATGATCAGCGGCAACGTCATCGTCCACGGTGACTCGTGCACGTGTGATTCATCATGCACGCGGCTCTTCCCCCAGAAGGTGAGCCCCATCAGTCGGAACATGTAGAAGGCGGTCATTGCGGCGACGACCATGCCAACGAGCCACACCCACGCGTATCCAAACTTGAATGCTTCACCGAGGATTTCGTCTTTCGAGAAGAAGCCGGCGAGTGGTGGGAGTCCTGCGATTGCAACGGTGCCGATCAACATCGTGGCGTACGTAATCGGAATCTTGCGCCAGAGCCCGCCCATCTTCGTCATCTCTTGCTCACCGTTCACCGCGTGAATGACCGAGCCCGAGCCAAGGAAGAGAAGTCCCTTGAAGAAGCCGTGGGTGATGAGGTGGAAGATTGCGGGAATCCATGCGCCAACGCCGAGCGCAGCAAACATGTAGCCGAGCTGTGAAAGGGTTGAGAAGGCGAGCACGCGCTTGATGTCGGTCTGCGTGAAGGCAATCGATGCGGCGAAGATCGCGGTGAAGATGCCAATCGCGGCAACGATGAGCATGGCGTCGTGGCTCGCGGCGAAGAGTGGGCTCATGCGCGCCACGAGATAGACGCCCGCGTTCACCATGGTCGCTGCGTGGATGAGTGCGCTGACAGGGGTTGGCCCCTCCATGGCGTCAGGGAGCCAGACGTGCAGTGGGAACTGCGCCGACTTGCCGACCGCGCCGCAGAAGATCAGCAGGGCGATCACAGTGGCGGCAGGGCCAGCGAGCGCACCCGCTTCAACTCCCGCAAGCACCGTACTGATGTCGAGTGAGCCGAAGACCACCACAAGGCCCATCAGGCCGAGGGCGAAGCCCACGTCGCCGACGCGGTTCGTAATGAAGGCCTTCTTGGCAGCGAGGCCTGGGGCGGTCTTGGTGTACCAGAAGCCAATCAGTAGATAGGAGGAGAGGCCGACGAGCTCCCAGGCGGCGAAGACCACAAGGAGGTTATCGGCGAGCACGAGGAGGAGCATCGAGAACATGAAGAGGTTCAGGTAGGCGAAGAAGCGCCAGTAGCTGTCGTCATGGCTCATGTAGCCAACGCTGTAGAGGTGCACCAGGGCGCCAACCGTGGTCACCACGAGCAGAAGGGCTCCCGTGAGGGCGTCCACGTGCAGGCCGAGCCCGAAGCTCAGGTCGCCTGAGGCGATCCAGGTGAAGAGCGGCATTGAGGCGCCCGCCTCGCCGAGGCCCCCCGTGAGGGCTGGGATCGCCAGGCTCATGGCCAGCGCCCAGGTGGCGATGATCGCGCCGAGCGGCACCAGGTGGGCCAGCTTGCCGAGGCGGCGCCCGATAGCCGCCGTAAAGGCGAAGCCGATCAGCGGGAGAAGGAGGAGGAGCGGGGCGTATCCCGGAAGGGCGCCGACTTCAACCAGGGTCTCTGCGGTGATCATCGGCTACTGCCTCATCGTGTCGTACTCGTCGACCAGCGGCGTCTTCCGGTTGCGGAAGATGGCGATCACGATCGCCAAGCCAACGGTGGCCTCTGCCGCCGCCACGGCAATGATCAAGAGGGCGAAGGCTGCCCCCTGCCCTGCGAGTGATGGGATGAATGCGCCGAACGCGAGTGCGGCAAGGTTCACGGCATTCAGCATCAGCTCAATGCTCATCAACATGCTGATCGCATTGCGTCGCGCGAGGAAGCCGAAGGACCCAATCGCAAAGAGCATTCCCGAAAGAACGAGGTACGGCTCCAGGTGTCCGGCGATCTGGCTCATGGGAGCTCCTCACCCACGTCGTCGCCCTTTGGCTCCATCGCGAGGTAGAGGCCACCAATGACGGCGGCAAGGAGGAGCACGCTCGCAATTTCAAATGCGAGGAGGTACGGACCAAAGAGTGCGGCAGCGACAGGCGCCGTGCCAGTTGCGGCTGGCGTGTCGGTGAAGACGGTGGAGCCCCACTCTGTGCTGCCGAAGGCGAGACCGAAGAGCACAGCAAGGAGCACCGCCGCAAGGGCGGCGGGGGTGACCTGTGTTTGGAACGCCAGCTTCACCGGCGCAAGCTTTGACTGCGTGAGCATGATCGCAAAGAGGATCAGCACGCTGATCGCGCCGATATAGACAAGCACTTGCGCGCCGGCAACAATCGCGGCGCCCAGCATCACGTAGATGCCAGCGAGTGCGCCAAGGGTGAGAATCAAGAAGAGGCCGCTCTTAATGATGTCGCGGCCGAAGACAACGGCGAACGCTGCGGCAAGCACCACACCGCTGAGGATCAAGAAGAGTACGTCTGACCACCCGAGCCCAATGAACGGGATGACGTCTGGGAGCGGCATCGGTTACTTGCGCAGGCTCTGTGGCAGCACAGGGAGCTGTCGAGCTGGATCGTAGCGTCGCCCAGCAACGGTGTTCTCCCAGTTTGCTTCGCCGCGGATGAAGGTTGCCTCTGATGTGCGCTCCAGCTTCGAGAGGGCGATGAGGTCAATCATCGGCTCGCTGCGATCGGTGTGCGCGAGTTCAAAGTCAAAACCGCTGCGGAGCGCGTCGTATGGGCAAGCGTCAACGCAGATGCCGCAAAGGATGCAGCGCGACTCGGCAACTTCATATTTGGTGAGAATTCGTGGCTTCGGCATCAGTGCGCCGGTTGGGCAGGTCTCTGCACATCGACCACATGAGACACATGGTGACTCGTTCAAGCTCATGTCGAGCGGCGTGGTGACGAGCGTGTCGAAACCGGTGCGCATGAAGTCGTAGCAGGCGGCACCAACAACCTCGGCGCACACGTTGGCGCAACGGCCGCAGTCGATGCAGCGTGATGGCTCGCGCAGAATGAATGCGTGCGAGTCGTCGCGGATGTAGTCGTGATTTGCGCCAGTCCAGCGGTTTTCGGTAATGGAGCGGAACCCGGCGCCGCCGTGGTGATCCTTCTCAAGCGTCTTTAGTGTGGTGCCGTACTCGATACCGAGACGTCGCAGGTCGCAGAAGCCGATCGCTTCGCAGGTGCACTGCAAGCAGCGCGTGCTCTCCGCCATCACCTCTGGCTTGGTGTACGGAATCTCGTACTGGATGTAGTCGTTCTTGCGCTCTTCGGCTGGGAGTGCCTTCAGGCGCAGGCGTGGCTCCTTCACCTCGGCGGTGAACGGCACGATGCTCAAGAACTCTGGCTGTGGCTCAGCGAGTGTCTGCCGATTGCGAATCTCCGAGAGGTCGAGCCCCTGCAGATACGCGTCAACGGCGTAGGCGCAGCGTCGACCATCGGCGATCGAGGCGACGACGGTTGTTGCGCCGTTGCGCAGGTCGCCGCAGCCGAAGACGCCGTCGCGGCCGGACTGGAAGGTGACGGCGTCCGCCTTCATTCGTCCGTTCTTGGTGGTGGCGACACCCTCTGCGCCGACGCTCGCCCAGGTCATGTCGGGACCCTGGCCGATCGCCTTCAGGATGCGATCG
>QWRJ01000006.1:0-1728 GCA_003670475.1 Candidatus Limnocylindrus primus
CTCGGCGAAGTGCAGCGCGTCACCGAGAATCAGTCGCCCCTCTGCGTCAGTGTTGGTGATCTCCACGCGCTTCCCGTTGAGCGCTGTCACCACGTCGCCTGGTCGCGTTGCGTGGCCCGACGGCATGTTCTCAACGCAGGCCGCAACGGCGTGAATGACGCGACCGGGGTCAAGCTGCGCCACGGTGGCCGCAGCCTCAATCACCGCAATGGCGCCGTTCTTATCCATCTTCATCTCTTCCATGCCGTCGGCAGGCTTAATGGAGATGCCGCCCGTGTCAAAGCAGACGCCCTTCCCTACCAGCGCGAGTCGGCGACCGAGTGGGTCCTTGCTCCGCGGCGCGCCGCCAGAGAGGACCACCATGCACGGCGGATTATCTGATCCGCGACCAACGGCGAGGAGCATCCCCGCCCCCATGCGCTCCAACTCCTTGACGCCGATGATGCGCGCGCGAAGCCCAACGGCGCGGGCGCGATCGCGCGCCTCTTCCGCAATGCCGAGCGGCGGCATCTCATTCGCTGGACGGTTCGACCAGCGCTTGGTGCGCACGGTGCCGTCCGCGATGATCTCTGAACGACGAACCGCAGCCTTTGCGGCACTCAGATCACAGCTCGATGGGAGAAGAATTTCAAGAAGTTCGAGTGGCGCAGGGAACGCCTCCACGTGACTCTTTCCGTCGAGCCCTTCATGGAATGAACCTTCAATCACGCCACGCACAATCAACTCAACGGCGACTACGCCAGCGTCGAGCCGCTCCTTGCTGCGCGCGTCAATCCCTGCGCCGAACGACGCACCACCGTTGGCGTAGAGCGCCGGAGCGTCACTCTTCAGCGCCGCAATGATGGGTGTTGCGTCAATGGCGAGGCGTCGCACGTTGCGCCCCGCAAGTTTGCGTGTCACCGCCGCGGCCCAACGCAGGATCGCCTGGCGGTCGAGCGTCTCGGCGCTGCCGAGTCCAGCAAAGAGGAGCTGCTCAGCGGGGAGGCTTCCTGCTGGCGCCGTTGAGAAGGAGAAGCGCTTTGATGGGGCGTCGCCAACTGCGCGCAGTGCGGTGAGCTGACCACCGCTGCGGCGATCCACCTCGCTCAGGTGCGCTGATGTTCCCTTCTCCGAGCTTCCCTTCCCGTTGATGAGTGGGATGGCGAGAAGTCCGCTCTTCGCAGTGGCGCCACTGAGGCCACCAGCACTGATCTGAATACGCACTAGACCCTCCCTCTTCGCGCTACTCCTCCGCGCTACTGCGCGGAGAGCTTGCGACGCAGGTAGCTGAGACGGCCCCCCATGTCGCGCGGGGTGAAGCCGAACTCACGCTCTACCGCATCGGTTGCCCCAATGTTATCTAGCGCCAACTGTCGCAACTGATCTGTTGCGACGGGGAACGGGAGGCGAATCAGCTCCGAAGCGCCAGCAACGAGTGAGATGAGCGGGACTGGCATCGGCACCACGGCGCGTCGCTTCCCAAGGGCACGCGCCACCTCCTGCGTGATCTCCGAATAGGTCCAGTAGCGCGGGCCCCCAAGCTCATACGAGCGGCGCACCGTTGACGGATCGCCGAGCACCTGCACGATGGCGCGGGCAACATCGCCGATCCAGACCGGCTGGAAGCGGCTCTTCCCGTTCCCTGGAACAGGGACCACAGGTGCTGGGATCTTGACGAGTGCCGCAACGATGTTGAAGAACCCGTCACGCGCTCCCCAGATGAGGCTCGGCTTCAAGATCGTCCAGTCG
>QWRJ01000006.1:1738-11419 GCA_003670475.1 Candidatus Limnocylindrus primus
CTGCCGTTGCGGCGGCGACAAGATTGACGGTGCCGCCCGTGTTGACGCGCTCAAGATCCTTCCCGTTGTTCCAGTCGCGCGCTAACGCAACAAGGTGAACGACCGCCTGGCACCCTTCGAGTCCCGAGGCGAGCGTTGCCGGATCAGTCACGTCGCCGATACGCGTGGTAAGTCCCGCCTCGCTCACACCAACGCGCTGGCGCAACGCGGTCGCCGCACTCGCGGTGCGAACAAGTGCCACCACACTATGCCCCGCCTCAATCAGTGCGGGGACAACATGGCTCCCAACGAACCCTGATCCACCAGTAACGAAGACTCGTGCCACTGGTTGCCCCTCTCTGCTACGGCTCGACCCCTCTATGATGCGCCGATGAGTGGCGCACTGCTCGCGGGTATCTTCGCAGGCTATGCGATCGCCGTCCCCGTGGGTGTGATCGCCGTGCTGATCATTGAGACCGGCATGGCAGGGGGACTCCGCCGCGGGCTCGCCGCAGGGGCGGGGGCGGCCACCGTTGACCTCTGCTACTGCGCGGGTGCGCTGGTGATCGGCGGCCTGCTGAGCCAGGCGCTCACCCTGGTCCTGGTTCCACTGCAGGTGCTCTCTGGCGGCGTGCTGATCGCAATCGGCGTACGCGGACTCACCGCACTCTGGATCCACCGCGGCGTTCCAACTGCGAATCTCAACGACCCGCGCGTGCGCGGCTCGGCGCGGCAGCTCTATCTGCGCTTCATCGTTCTCACCGCGCTGAACCCCGCAACGGTGCTCTACTTCCTTGCGCTCGCCGTTGGACTTCCAGGGCTCGGGAGTGATCCGCTCCAGGCGGTTGCGTTCACGGTGGGCGCCGCGGGCGCGAGCCTCTCCTGGCAGTTACTCCTCGGCACGATCGGCGCCGCCGCCGGTCGACTCCTTCCAGAGCGCGCCGTTGCCGCCACGCGACTCGTTGGCCAACTGCTGATCATCACCTTCGGTGCGCGCATTGCACTCGGCGCACTGGGGTTCGTTAGCTAGAGCGCAACTCCGCGCTGCGAAACTCGGTAAGGAGTTCGGCAAGTTCGGCCGCGTCGCGCGCAACACGTGTTGGCAGCTCCGCGCCAAGGAGCCCCTCAGCGCTGGCGGTCACACCCGTCAACATCAAGATGGAGCGCACGTCAGCCGCATGCGCTGATGCAATATCTGTTGCTGGTGAGTCGCCGATCATCAGCGTCTGATCTGCACGAACGCCAGCGTGCTGCATTGCGAGCAGGAGAAGGTCTGGCGCCGGCTTCCCCACCACCTGCGCCGTGACGCCAGTCGCCGCTTCGAGCGCGGCAACTGCGGCGCCGGTGCCAGGGATCAGCTCTGTTGGATCTGGGTAGGCGGCGTCGCGATTCGGTGCGATCAACCGCGCGCCAGCGCGGACGGCGGCGGTGGCGAACTCAAGGTCGCGCGGCGTGCTTTCACGGTTGAGGCCAACGGTCACCCCTTCCGGTGCCCAAGCGGCCAGCGCTGGAAGGTCGGCAATCTCCCCAGGAAGCCGCGCCGCAAGACCTGCCGCGCGCAGTTCGGCGGCGAGCCCCTCACTCCCGTAAACGAGGACCCGCGTCAGGCTGGCGGCGTGAAAACGCGCCGCAACCAGGCTCACCGCGGTCAGCAGCCCCTCGTCGCTGAAGGGTGCGCCACACGATTCGATCCGCGCGCGATACTCAGCACGACGGAGGAAGCTGTTGTTGGTGATGTACACGATTTGATCACCCGCAGCGTGTCGCTCAGTCAACAGGGGTCCAACCCCTGGGACAGGGTCGGCACCTCGATAGAGCACACCGTCAAGGTCAACACAGAGGAGCATGGTGCGATGGTAGATCAGGAGTGGAAGCTGCTCGGGCGAGCCGAGCGCGTCCTAGTTGATGGGAACAACCTTGTCGGCGGTTGGGACGAGGTCCGCCTGCGCGCCTACGAGACGGCGATCCACCGCTCACTCCCCGCCTCCGCCAAGCTCGAAGTCTTCCGCGACGGCGGCGGCCGCTCCGCCGACGACCGCATCATTGAGGCGGTGGGGAGACCAGATCCGAGTCGCGCCGACCGGATCGTGATCGTCACGGACGATCGCGAGCTGCGTGATCGCGCGCGCCGTCTCGGCGCATCCACCATCACTGCGCGCTACTTCCGCGACCGCATCGCCGCAAACACGCTGGCACCTACAACAACGCGCGCAACTGGTGGCTTCGGTCGCGTCGCACCAAAACCACCAGCAAACGCAGGGAAAGATGAGGGGCCCGAGGAGCGACGCTGGCAGCCGGGACGCGGTGCCACGAAGAAGCGTGGCCCCTCTGCGCGCCCACCGCGCGGACGCTAAGATTCATCTATGACCCTTACTACTACGGTGCTCGTATGAGTGAGATCGGCAGCCGCATCGCCGAGCTCATCGACGCGCTGATGGGGTTCATCGCGCTGATCGTCACCCCAGACTGGGGGGCGCTGATCGGCCTCCTCCCCCTCTTCATTGTGCCGATCGTCGCCCTCTGGTTCTTCGGCACCGGTGCGGCGTGGGGCCTGGTGGCGATCACCAAGCCGCGTGCCAGCCTTCGCCCAATTGACGTAGCGCCACAGGCGGCCGAGCGGGACGCCGCAGGACTGCCGATCTACCCGGCCGGACGCCCGTATGACGCTCGCAGCGCGCAGATCTACCCGATCGGGGCGCTCCGCTCGCTGAGCGGCGAGCCGCTCCAGATGGGCTGCCCGGGCTGCGGTGCGGCACGACTCGCCGAACTGAGCAGCTGCACCGCCTGCGGCATGGAGATCCGCCTCCGCGGCCGCGTCCAGCTTGCACGACCCGCCGGTCCGCCACCCGGCGGCGCAGCGCGGGCATAAGGTGGCGTCGCTCTCCTTCTACCTCGTCGTCGTTGGTGGCATCGCACTCGCCACCGCCTTCGCTCTGTTGATTACGCACCTCGTCTTGCTCGCATCAAACGATCGCGCGCTCCGCGCTCCGAACCCAGGAACATCTGGCGCAGCGGTGATCGCTGGCGTCAACATCAGTGGCCCGCTCGGAGAAGCGATCGCTGGTGGTGGCGTTGGTGATGCTGAACGGCGCAGTGGTGTTGGTGATGTTGCTGCAGCGCTGACGTATGTCGGCACCGCCGCACTCGGGCTCTCCCTCATCGCACGTGCACTCGTTGTTGGACGCGGACCGTGGGGGAACCTCTACGAGTTCAGTATCTCCTTCGCGTTTGGCATCTGCGCGGCAACGATCTACTTTGATCGCGGCGGTCGGCTCCGCGCACTCGGCGCAATCGCCGTTGGTGTTGCACTCGGACTCCTCGCCTATGCTGCAACACTTCCGAATGAGGTGGTGCAACTCGTCCCTGCACTGCAACATCCGTTGTTGCTCACCATTCATGTTGGCCTCGCGGTGTTGAGCTACGGCATCTTCGCCTTCGCCTTTGCCGCTGGGGTCGCCTATCTGATTCAAGGTGATCAGGATCGCTTCAGTTGGCTTCCGCCAGCGAAGCGACTCGACCAGGTCGCCTTCCAGGCGGTCAGCGTTGGCTTCCCCCTCTTCGCCGGGATGCTGATCCTCGGCTCGATCTGGGGCTCAATCGCCTGGAGCCGCTACTGGGGTTGGGATCCGAAGGAGACCGCCGCCCTCGCCACCTGGCTCGTCTATGCCGTCTACCTGCACGCCCGTAGCCAGCGCGGCTGGCAGGGGCGCCCCGCCGCCCTCCTCCTCGTCATCGGCTTCGGCGCGGTCCTCCTCACCTACTCCGGAAACCTCTGGTTCAGCGGCCTCCACACCTATTCCGGGCTCCCCACCCCCTAGGCGGACCCCACCCGCTCGGCGCCAGCCAGGGCCAAAACCAGTCGTTTTGTAACATTCACGCTCGGGGGGCTGTAACACAACATATGCGGTAACCAGACGCTAACCCCCCACCATATGTTGTGGTTTAGGGCTTGACGCCACCCCGCGGGAAGCGTACGATCCGCCTCCGCACTGCAAACAGCGCGAGTGCCCGTACGCCCAGCCGTTGGTTGGGGAGACGGGAGGGAGGGACCCGTTGCCGGGTCAGAAGAGGGAGCGAACCATGGCCGGTTTGGTAGACGCAACGAAGGCAGCCACAAAGGGGCAGACAGCGAAGGCTGTTGCACTTCCGCTGGCGCCGTTGAGCTTCGATGGCAAGGGTGTCAAGGGACTCGCCTGGCCACGACGTTGGACCACCGCCGGTATTCATCCCTATGACGAAATTGCATGGGAGACGCGCACCGCATCCATCGGCAACGAGAGCGGCAAGAGCGTCTTCGAGCAGAAGGACGTTGAGGTTCCCGCCTCCTGGTCACAGCTCGCCACCAACGTGGTTGTCTCCAAGTACTTCCGCGGCCATGTTGGAAGTCCAGAGCGAGAGACCAGCGTTCGACAGCTGATCGGTCGCGTCACCGGACAGATCGACGCATGGGCTGAGCAGCAGCACTACTTCAAGTCTGATGAAGATCGCAGCGCATTCGTTGCAGAGCTGACGCACCTTCTCGTCAATCAGAAGATGGCGTTCAACTCGCCAGTCTGGTTCAACGTTGGTGTTGAGGCGCGACCACAGTGCTCCGCCTGTTTCATCAACGGCGTGCAGGACTCAATGTCCTCGATCATGGATCTCGCCAAGACGGAGGCGATGCTCTTCAAGTTCGGCTCCGGCGCAGGCTCCAACCTCTCCACCATCCGCAGCGCAAAGGAGAAGATGAGTGGCGGCGGGACCGCATCCGGTCCTGTCTCGTTCATGAAGGGCTTCGACGCCTTCGCTGGCGTCGTGAAGTCAGGCGGCAAGACACGTCGCGCCGCAAAGATGGTGATCCTTGACGTTGCACATCCTGACGTTGTGGAGTTCATCGACTCCAAGGTGAACGAAGAGAAGAAGGCCTGGGCACTCATTGAGGCCGGCTATGACGCCAGCTTCACTGGCGAAGCGTACGGCTCGATCTTCTTCCAGAACGGCAATCACTCGGTGCGCGTCACCGACGAGTTCATGCAGGCGGTTGAGTCCGACGGCACGTGGCAGACACGCGCCGTTGTAAGCGGCGAACCGGTTGAGACACTCAAGGCGCGCGAAGTCTTCCGCAAGATGGCTGAGGCGGCGTGGGTCTGCGGCGATCCAGGGATCCAGTACGACACCGCCATTAATGACTGGCACACCTCCTCCAACACGGACCGCATCTTTGCGTCGAACCCGTGCTCGGAGTACATGTTCTTGAACGACACGGCATGCAACCTGGCCTCACTGAACTTGATGAAGTTCGTACGCGAGGACGGCGAGTTTGACGTGGAGTCCTTCAAGTACGCCTCGCGGCTGACGCTGTTGGCGCAGGAGATCCTGGTGGACAACTCCTCCTACCCAACGCCGAAGATCGACGAGAACAGCCACCGCTTCCGACCGCTCGGGCTCGGCTACGCCAACCTCGGCGCGCTCTTGATGAGCCGTGGCCTGGCGTACGACTCGGACGAGGGGCGCGCCTACGCAGGGGCGATCACCTCGATCATGACCGGCGAGGCCTACGTGCAGTCAGCCGAGACGGCGGCGGCACACGGCGGACCGTTCACGGAGTACAAGAAGAACGAGAAGCCCTTCCTTCGTGTGATCGGCAAGCACCGCGACGCCTCGTACAAGATCCCAACGGCAACCCTGCCGAAGGATCTCGCCAAGGCGGCAACGGATGCGTGGGATCGCGCACTGGAGCTCGGCACGGCACACGGGTATCGCAACGCCCAGGTGAGCGTGCTCGCCCCAACTGGGACGATCGCCTTCATGATGGATTGCGACACCACTGGCATCGAGCCAGACATCGCACTCATCAAGTACAAGAAGCTCGTTGGCGAAGGCTTCCTCAAGATCGTCAACCAGACGGTCCCGGAGGCGCTCACCAAGCTCGGCTACAACGCCGCGCAGGTTGCCGCGATCATCAAGTACATCGACGAGCAGGAGACCATTGAGGGAGCGCCCGGCCTTAAGGACGAGCACCTCTCCGTCTTCGACTGTGCCTTCAAGGCGAAGAACGGTCAGCGCTCAATCCAGTACATGGGCCACGTGCGCATGATGGCGGCGGCACAGCCGTTCCTCTCCGGCGCAATCTCCAAGACGGTGAACATGCCAGAGGCTGCCACCGCTGCGGAGATTGAGAGCGTCTACCTAGAGGGTTGGAAGCTCGGCCTGAAGGCGATCGCGGTCTATCGCGATGGCTCAAAGCGCTCGCAGCCACTCAGCACCAGCAAGAAGAAGGATGAGCCTGCGGCCAGCAGCAACAGCGTGTTGCCTGGCACCGGTGTCACGCGCCGCCGACTCCCAGTGGAGCGCACGGCGATCACGCACCGCTTCGACATCTCCGGGCAGGAGGGCTACCTCACCGTTGGCCTCTACGAAGATGGTCAGCCGGGCGAGATCTTCCTGAAGATGGCGAAGGAGGGTTCCACAGTCAGCGGACTTGTGGACACCTTCGCCACCACCGTTAGCGTTGCGCTGCAGTACGGCGTGCCGCTGCGTGACCTAGTGAACAAGTTTGCGCACGTGCGCTTCGAGCCGAGCGGCTTCACTGGGAACGCGGAGATCCCGATCGCGAAGTCGATCGTGGACTACGTCTTCCGCTACTTGGGGAGCCGCTTCCTCCCAGAGTCTGATCGCGCGGCGCTCGGACTCCAGGAGCGTGCAGACGGCGGGCCGGTGCTTGGTGCACTCCCGTCAACGGTGCGCGTTGGCGCGGCGGCAGAGTCGTGCGGCCCAGACTGCACCTGCGGCAAGGGCGGAGGGGTGGCAACCGCCACAACCTCCGCGCCTGTTGAGCTGAAGGCTGCGGCACCCGCCAAGGCAGCAGCGGCAGCGGCGCCAGCAACAAGCGGGGCAGGCCAGGTGCTTGCCAGCGCAGGGCTCGGCTTCCAGAACCAGTCGGATGCACCGAGCTGCCCAGAGTGCGGCGCGATCATGGTGCGAAACGCAGCCTGCTACAAGTGCATGACCTGCGGTACGACCAGCGGCTGCAGCTGACACCGGGTGAAGATTAACGAGACTCGCACCCAGCGCCGTAACTGGCGCTGGGTTGCGCTCACCCTTCTCGTCACCTCAACGCTCCTCGCCGCATGCGGCGGTGAGGCCGTCGTCTCACCGACTCCGTCGGCGAGCGCCACGGTCACTGGCTCAATTGAATGGCAGAGTTGCAAGGATGATCCGATCGTGGGAGACCACCCGGAGATTCGTTGCGCAACCATTGAAGTCCCACTCGACTATGCCAACCCGAGCGGTCCGAAGGCGGAGATTGCGCTTGCCATCCTCCCTGCCGCTGATCAAGAGGGACGAGTTGGCCCCCTGCTACTGAACTTCGGCGGACCAGGCTCCTCTGGTATCGACATCCTCGCGGATAACGGACGCGCGATTGTCCCTGCCGAGATCGGGAATCGCTTTGACCTGGTCACGTGGGATCCCCGCGGCGTACAGCGCAGCCTCCCAGTGGACTGCCTCACCGACGAAGAACTTGATACCTGGATTTCTCAGCCTGGCATTTCAGAGGCGCCAACCGCTACTGACTGGAACGGCGCACTCAAAGATGCACAGTGGTTCGCTGACAAGTGTGCGGCTGGCTCTGGCGACGTGCTCCCCTATATCGGGACGACCGCTTCCGCTCGCGACATGGAGTCGATCCGCGCTGCGATGGGCGTCGCAACGCTCGACTACCTCGGCTACAGCTACGGCACCTCGCTCGGCGCGGTGTACGCCACCCTCTATCCAAACTCCGTTGGCCACCTCATCCTTGATGGCGCAGTGGACCCCTCTCCAGACGATGACTCTGAGTACGGCGAACAGGGGGTCTCAATCCAGGGGGCGCTCGATCGGGTCATGGCCTGGTGCGACGCTGACAGCGAGTGCCCGTTCGGCAACGGTGCAACGCGCAAGTCAATGGACAAGCTCTTCGCGCAGCTCGATGAGAAGCCCGTTGAGATCGCCGATGGGCGCTCGGTCAACTCCATCTTGGCCTGGACTGGCATCATCCTGACGCTCTACAACCGCGACTACTGGGACTACGCCGTGCAGGCGCTCGACGAGCTCTCTCAGGGCGACGGCGAGCTGATCGCACTGCTCGCAGATGCCTACACCGATCGCACGGCGAGCGGCTTCCGCTCCAACAACATGGAGGCCTTCCCCGCCATCAACTGCACCGACCACCCTTCGAGCACCTCGATCGCTAAGTACCGCGCCATCTATGAGCGCTTCAAGGATCGGGCCCCCGACTTCGCCTCAGGCCAGGCGGCGAGCGGGCTCCTCTGCGGCGTCTGGCCGAACGTCAACGTTGACCCACTCCCAGCGCTCGTCAACGGTGCTGGCGCGCCGCCGATCATGGTGGTCGGCACCACCGGTGACCCAGCTACGCCATACAAGTGGAGCGAAGAGATGGCGAGTGCCCTGGAGAGCGGCTTCCTCCTCACCTACGTTGGTGAGGGCCACACCGCAGTTGGTGGGAAGAGCGAGTGCATCGATAGTGCAGCGATCGCCTTCCTGATTGATGGAACACTCCCGGCCGTAGGAACACGCTGCGAGTGAACGCCAGCGCGCAGGCTGGCGTCCCGATTGTTGGCGTCTACGGCTCAGCGCGTCTCCCCGAAACGAACGAGCACTACCAGTACGCCGTTGCGGTAGGGCGTGCGCTCGCTGGAGAAGGGCTCACCGTGGCGACTGGCGGGTACACTGGCGTGATGGAGGCGGTCTCCAGGGGGGCGCGTGAAGCGGGCGGTGCAGTGATCGGCTACACCGTCACCTCATGGGACGGCCTCCCTGCGAATCGCTACGTCACCGAAGAGCGCGACAGCGCCGATCTCTTTGACCGCCTGCGCAAGTTCTCCGAAGTTGATCTTCTGATTGCCCTTGATGGCGGTCTCGGCACGCTCGCCGAGGTTGCCGTCTCCTGGAACCTGCTGCAGGTTGGGAGTGATGCGCGACCGCTCCTCCTTGTTGGTGAGCAGTGGCAGGCGCTGCACGACTTCGTCCGCGAGAGGTTAATCGTTGGCGAAGCGGATCTCAACGTCGTCCGGCTCCTCCCTGAAGGGAGTGCGCCGTCACTCGTTGCCGCAACCGCATGCGAACTCGTGGGGCAGCGACTCGGGCTTGGCGGCCCATGGGAGTCGCAGCAGCGCCCAACACCGGGCGCCGCCGCCCCCACTTCGCGATAGGATCGCTGCATGTCTACTGACCTACAACACCCAGCCCCCGCCACTCCAGAGACCGCCCCTCTCCCCGCTAGTGCGACCACCGCAGACTTCAGCGAAGACCCAGGTCTGGTGATGACGAGCTGCGCCAACTGCGGCGCGCAGATGCTCGACCGGAAGTGCAAGTTGATCTGCGCCTGCGGCTACTTCCTCTCCTGCTCGGATTACTACTAAGGGTATAGAGATGAGAGAGAAGACCGGCATCCCGAAGAACCCAGGGCGGCACGAACTTGGCATGAAGGCCACGATGCTCTTCCCAGACCGAGACATCGTAGAGAAGTCGTATGTGCCGATCATCTACACCGCCTGTCGCACCTGCTATTCGGAACTTCCGCCAGAAGAGATTTACCGACGCGCCGTTGCTGGCGAGATTGACCCAGCGAAGCAGCGTGAGCTGGTGAACCGCGTCATTGAGTCTGGACACGGGAGCACCATTGAGCACATCGTCTTCACCTTCGCCATCACGGGTGTCACC
>QWRJ01000006.1:11429-44750 GCA_003670475.1 Candidatus Limnocylindrus primus
ACGCAGGGGGCGCTCAGACTCTACGGCGACCTGGTTGAGGCGGGGATTCCGGCAGAAGATGCGCGCTTCGTCTTCCCGAACGCCACGCGTACCAACCTGATCATGACGGTGAACCTGCGCGCCCTCATCCACATGTCGGGCCTCCGCCTCTGCACCATGGCGCAGTGGGAGATTCGTCGACTCTTCCAACTCATCCGCCATGAGGTCTTTGCGGTGAGCCCCTTCCTTGGCAGCTTCCTCGCCCCCAAGTGCATCCCGCTCGGCTACTGCGATGAGTCTGGCAACAAGGATGGCCACTGCCCAATCCGACCGCACAAGGATCAGGTGCTCGGCGCGTGGGCAGAACGAGCCGCCGCAGCAAAGGCGAACGGCCGCGCCCTCCCGATCGCGGAGTAGCACGCGCGGCGTTTCGGCGCGCCAAGGGGTTGAAAAGGATCAAGAAAGAGTTGCACCCGAAGTGCCGATCCGATGTCAGGGGCGACGCTTGCACGCCGGTTCCCCTCCGCTGTGGGATCGGATCGAGTCACTCAAGCCGAATGGCCGAGTTCCCTGGCGACCCTCCGCTCCAACTGCACAAGTAGCCTTATGCGTTGGTGGTCCTTCACCAGCTCTGATCGTTGCCGATCAGTTCGATCCCGTCATCACCGCAGTCCGTTCCGCCTGACCGATTGCTCGGTCGGCAGTTTCACCGCTGGCCTCTTCGGGCTACGCCAAGCATCCCAGCCGCACGTGTACGAGTGAAGGGAGTTATCCACGAACTTACCGCTCTGTTACGAGGACTTCTCCACGCGGGCGGCAGTGTGGCGCGTAGATTGTGGAAAACTCGCCGTTCGCGCTGATCAGCCGCCGACGCGGAACATCTCCACCTTCGGCAGGCGGTTCGCCGTCTCCGCGTCGCGGATCTCGGAATATCGATCATCACGCGCCGACCAACGGGCGTGGAGCGCATCGCGGAGCGCCGCCGCGTCTGGGACTGGTCGCAGATAGCGCTTCAGATCGCTCCCTTCAGAAGCGAAGAGGCAGGTGTAGAGCTGCCCATCGGCGCTCACCCGCGCCCGTGTGCAGTCGCCGCAGAAGGGGGCGCTGACCGACGCGATCAGGCCGATCTCCCCTCTCCTGTCCAGATAGCGATAGCGGTTCGCCACCTCGCCCGGGCGCGACGGCGCGAGCGCCTCCAGCGGGTAGCGCGCGTGGAGCTGCGCCAGGATCTCACTCGCCGGCACCACCTCATCCAGGCGCCAGCCGTTGCTACTCCCCACATCCATGTACTCGATCAGGCGAAGGGTGTGGCCCCCTTCGCGAGCGAACGTCGCAAGCGCCGGGACATCCGCATCATTGACGCCGCGGCGAATCACCGCATTCAACTTGATGCCGCTGAAGCCCGCTGCGGTTGCCGCAGCAATCCCCTCCAGGACGCTCTCAAGGGGGAGTGCGCTCCCTGACATGCGCGTAAACGTTGCGGGGCTCAGCGAGTCAAGTGAGACAGTGATCCGGTTCAGCCCCGCGGCACGGAGCGGTGCGGCGAGCTTGGCGAGGAGCGAACCATTCGTTGTCAGCGCAATGTCAAGTGGCTCTCCACTGAGCGCTTCGCTCGCATCCAGCGCGCGTAGCAGCGCAACAAGTTGTTCCAGATCACGGCGAACAAGCGGCTCGCCCCCCGTGATGCGCAGCGTCCGCGCGCCGAGCGCCACAAGCTCGCGCGCCACCAGGGCAAGCTCTTCAAAGGTGAGCAGTTCGGCGCGTGGAAGGAAGGCGAAGTCGGGACCGAAGATCTCCGCCGGCATGCAGTAGCTGCAGCGGAAGTTGCAGCGGTCGGTGACGGAGAGGCGAACGTCGCGCAGCGGGCGTTGCAGTGTGTCAACGGGGGCACCGCTGTAGATGGGGAGGGAGCGAGCGGTTCGTGGCATCTGACTAGTGTAGGCGGCGTGCACGTTAGTGCAGAAAGCTCAAGACGAGCGCGCGGCTACTCCTCGGCGGCGCCAGTGTTGCTGCGGATCGTCTCCACCACGTTGCCGTCGGCGAGGGTGGTGACGTCGCCGAGGGTGCGCCCTTCGGCGATGTCGCGGAGGAGGCGGCGCATGATCTTCCCTGAACGCGTCTTTGGGAGATCAGGGACGAAGAGGAGGAACTTCGGTCGAGCAATGGCGCCGATCTGCTTCGCCACATGGGAGCGGAGCTCGGAGGCGAAGGCCTCGGAGGCCTCAACCCCCTTCTTCAGGATGACGAAGGCGAAGATCGCCTGGCCGGTCAGTGGATCGCTCTTCCCTACGACCGCCGCCTCGGCAACGTCGTGATGGTCAACAAGCGCCGACTCTACCTCAATGGTGCTGATGCGATGCGCGGAGACGTTCATCACGTCATCCACGCGACCGAGTAACCAGTAGTAGCCCTCTTCGTCGCGGCGTGCACCGTCGCCGGCAAAGTATGAACCTGGGAATCGGCTCCAGTAGGTCTCCTTGTATCGAGCAGGATCGCCCCAGATGCCGCGCAGCATGGAGGGCCACGGCTGCGTCAGTGTGAGGAAGCCGCCCGAGCCGAGTGGGACGCTTGCGCCGCTGGCATCCACCACATCGGCGCCAACGCCTGGCATCGCAAAGGTTGCTGAGCCTGGCTTGGTAGTGGTGACGCCAGGGAGCGGGCTGATCATGATCGAGCCGGTCTCCGTCTGCCACCAGGTGTCCACCACCGGCGTGCGGCCGCCGCCGATCACGTTGCGGTACCAGATCCACGCCTCTGGATTGATCGGCTCACCAACGGAG
This sequence comes from Candidatus Limnocylindrus primus, assembly GCA_003670475.1. GTDB lineage: Bacteria > Chloroflexota > Limnocylindria > Limnocylindrales > Limnocylindraceae > Limnocylindrus. Next base: position 14,189 of record QWRJ01000006.1, read on the forward strand.
CCGAGGAGTCGGAGTGAGCTGAGGTCGTGCTTTGCTGGGTGCTCTTCGCCTTGACGCATGAAGGCGCGGATCGCCGTTGGCGCGCAGTACAGAATGTTCACCTTCAACTCCTCGATGATCTCCCACCAGCGATCCCATGCTGGCGTGTCTGGCGTCCCTTCGTACATCACCTGTGTTGCGCCGTTCGCGAGCGGGCCGTAGACGATGTAGGTGTGCCCGGTGATCCAGCCAACATCCGCCGCGCACCAGTAGACATCGTCGGGCTTGATGTCGAAGACGGCGCGATGCGTGAACGATGCGCCGAGCAGATATCCAGCACTCGTGTGCATGATCCCCTTCGGCTTCGCCGTGGTGCCGCTCGTGTAGAGCAGGAAGAGGAGCTGTTCGGCGGGCATCGGATCGGCGGGGCAGTCGGCCGACTGCGCAGGGACGAGATCCTGCCACCAGTGGTCGCGGCCAGCCTTCATCGCCGTCTCGCCCGGCGTTCCTGGCTGGCGACGGCGATAGACGAGCGAGGCGGTGATCGTTGGCGACTTCTCCATCGCCTCGTCGGCGATCGTCTTCAGCTCGAAGAAGCTCCCCTTCCGGTAGCCACCGTCGGCGGTGATCAGCACCTTCGCCTCGGCGTCGTTGATGCGGTCGGCGAGTGCCGTGGCAGGAAAGCCGGAGAAGACCACGCTGTGCGCCGCACCGAGGCGCGCGCAGGCGAGCATGGCGATTGCCACCTCAGGGACCATCGGCATGTAGATCGCCACGCGATCGCCCTGGCCAACGCCGAGCGACTTCAGCGCATTCGCGGCCTGCTGCACCTCGCGGTGCAGGTCGTTGTAGGTGAGGGTGCGCCGATCACCCGGCTCGCCGACCCAGTGAATGGCGATCTTCTCGCCAAGCCCCGCCGCCACATGGCGGTCAACGCAGTTCTCTGCAACGTTCAGCGTGCCGTCGGCGAACCACTCGGCGAACGGGAGGTTCCACTCCAGCGTCTTGGTGAAGGGGGTGCGCCAGGTGAGGCGCTCACGCGCCTGCTTCGCCCAGAAGGCAACGGGGTCGACGGCCGCTTCGGCGTAGATCGCGGCGCTGACGTTGGCTCTGGCGGCCGTGGCGGCGTGAGGTGGGAAGGAGAGGCCCGCCGCCTGGAATGTTTCAATCGCGTCCTGTTGCGCGTCGTGCTGATCGTCAGCCATGCGCCACCCAGCTAGCTGACGAACTCGTCGTCGCTAACCTCGTGCTCCTGCTCGTCTTCATCCTCATCCTTTAGGACGGGGACGATCCCCGTGCGTCGCTGTGCGGCACCGCTCCAGCCGAGCTTGTGGCTGATGCCACGCGCCGCATCGCGCGCTGCGGTGATCAGGTCGGGAAGTTGTGTTGCGTTGACGCGTGCCGATGCGCCCCAGACAACTACAGTGGCGATCACCGAGCCGCGCGCGTCACAGACCGGGACAGCGGCGGCGGAGAGTCGCTCATCCCACTCGCCGATCGCTACGGCATAACCGCGACGGCGCACAAGTGCCAACTCTTCAAGAAGTGCGCGTGGGTCGGTGATAGTGCGCGACGTGTACTGCACCAGACCGCGGCGGGCAATAGCGAGCACGGTGCGCTCTGGGAGCGACGCGAGCAGCACCTTGCCGGCGGCGATCGCATGCATTGCAACTGGTCGGCCAGTGATGTCTGGCATCGGTGTCAGGTTTGGTCCATCAATCTGGCAGATGGCAACAGATGCGCCAACGCCGTCAAAGACTTCAAGGCTGACCGTCTCGTGTGATCGCTTGGCAAGCTGCTCAAGCTCTGACTGCGCAATGGTGCGCAGGTCAAGGGTGCGCTCCGCCGATTGCGCGAGGCGGATGATGCCGACGCCGAGTCGGAAGTGTCCCGTCTCGCGATCCTGTTCGACTAGGCCGCGTCGCTCCAACGTAGAGAGGAGTCGGCTCACGGTGGACTTGTGCAGGTCAAGGGCGTGGGAGAGGTCGGTGACGGAGGCGGCACCATCGGCGTCACCGAGGCTGACAAGGAGGGCGGCGGCACGGTCCACGGATCGGACGGCGGCATCATCACCACCAGGGACGAGCATGGCGCTATCGCGGAAGGCGCGATCCGAAGCGGTGCCCGGGTCGAACTCGACATCAGGGCCGCTCGTGATGATCTCCTCAGCCTTCACGTTCACCTCCATCTGGAGCCGCTTAGGGCCCGTATCTAGGGTCGGTATCTGGATGCTTACCGCGGAGGGGGATCATCATCCCGCCAGGGGGGATCCGTCAACATAGACCCCCTAGTAGACCCCCTGATAGACCCTCACAACGACCGATTTCCGCAGTGGGACCTACGATGGGGCGGAGCGGCGCCCAGGAGCTGGCGCACGAGGCGGAGGCAGACCGAGGAGGGCGCATGGGGGTTCCACAGGGACGACGGGCGCTCATCGTGGGGAGCGGCTTCGGCGGCCTCTCCACGGCAATTCGCCTCCTCTCCGACGGCTGGCAGGTGAGCATCCTGGAGGCCCGCGGCGAGATCGGCGGACGCGCCTCGCGCATCCGTGAGGGGGGCTACACCTTCGACACTGGCCCATCACTGATCACCATGCCCTGGCTCTTTGAGGAGGTCTTCGCCGCCGCTGGCGAGAAGATGTCTGATCACGTCACGCTACGCCAGCTGCAGCCGGGCTACCGCATCTTCTGGACCGGCGAGGATCGTCACTTTGATTTTGGTAGCGACCAAGAGGCGCTCCGTGACGAGATGCGCAAGTTCTCAGCGGCAGACGCCGCGCAACTTGACGCCTTCATCGCAGCATCGGGCGATATTCATCGCAAGGGGATCCTGGTCTCTGGTCGGCAGAACTTCTTGAAGCTCGCCGACTTCGTCAAGCTCCTCCCCACCATGGCAAAGCTTGACGCGATCCGTTTCCTTGAAGGCTGGGTATCCAAGTTCTTCAAGGAGCCGCACGTGCAGCAGGCGTTCGGCTTCCACTCGCTCTTCATTGGCGGCGACCCTTCGCGCGTCCCTGCAATCTATTCGGCACTCGCCTATCTGCAGATTGCTGACGGCATCTGGTACGCCGAGGGTGGCGTCTACAGCATCATTGAGGCGTTCGGAAAGATCGTCAAGAAGATGGGCGGCAGCATTTCCCTCAACAGCAAAGTTGATCAGATCTTGCACCGTGGTGGACGCGCAGTTGGTGTCCGGACCGCTGATGGAACGATCCACGATGCGGATCTTGTGATCTACAACGGTGATGTGACGGCGCGCGATGCACTCCTTCCAGATCTTCCAGATCTCTTCCCGTGGCGCCTCCGACCACTGCGCACCACCATGTCAGCCCACATGATGTACCTCGGCACAAATAGAAAGTTCGAGAAGTTGCTGCATCACACCCTTGTGGTCGGTGACGATTACCACGGCTTCATCAAGGATGTGACGCGCGATCGGCGCATGCCACGCAGTAACGCCGTCTATATCCATGCACCGTCACGCACGGAGCCAGCCATGGCGCCAGAGGGAGGCGACTCGATCGCGATCCTCCTCCCCGTGCCGAACCTGCGCTCTGGCGACGACTGGAGCGAAGCTGAACAGCGCATGCGTGATCGCACCCTTTCATGGCTTGAGGACTGGGGCCTCCCCGGGCTACGGGAGAGCATCGTGGTGGAGCGGAGCTGGACGCCACTCACCTTCCGTGACGAGCTCCTCGCCCCAGACGGGAACGCCTTCGCCGTGGAGCCGTCGCTGCAGCAGTCGGCCTACTTCCGTCATCCGAACCGTGATCGCGCGCTGAGCGGCCTCTACTACGTGGGCGGCGGCACACACCCAGGGGCTGGGATGCCTGGCGCCCTCCTCACGTCGCAGGTGACACAAGACCTGATTCGAGATGACTACCGCGGGCCGTTCAGCTCTCGCGCCAGCGGACCAACAGGGAACCTCGTCGCGCCGTGACCCTGCTCCGCCCAGAGATCCGCGCACTCCTCCCTGAGGCGCGGCAGACCATTAACCGCGTCGCGCGCAGCTTCTCCTTGGCGGCGCGACTCCTTCCCAACCAGATCCGCAACGACGTTGAACTCCTCTACCTCGTCCTGCGCACACTTGACGATCTCGTAGACGTTGACGTGCGCGCTGGCGGAAGCACGCGCGACGCGGCGGAGCGACGCATCGCCGCTATTGAAGCCTGGGCGAGCGGCAAAGGGATTGGGGCGACTGCAGCGAACGCGCCAGAGGTCAGCCGTGAGCTGCTCATCCTGGACGACCTTGCACGCCGACACCCAGATCTTCCGCGCGACGCAGTGCACGACTTTCTCGCCGGCATGCGTGCCGACCTTGCTGGGCCCCAGATAGAGACTGATCAGGACGCAGCGCACTACTGCTATCAGGTTGCGGGGACGGTTGGTCGACTGATGGCCTCCATGCTCGGCGTGGCCCCCGGTCATGAGCGCGAAGCGGATCGTGCCGCTCGTGCGCTTGGATCCGCCATGCAGCGAACCAACATCCTGCGCGACATTGATGAAGACCTTGCGAACGGGAGGGTCTACCTCTCCGCCGCATCACTCCGCGCGCACAACATCAACCCTGCCGCAGCAAGCGGATCAACATCACTGCGCGACGCAGATCGCGGCGAACTTCTTCGAGACGAGATCGCGCGCGCTGATACGGAATATGACGAAGGTCTCAACGGGATTCGCTACCTAACGCATGGCGGCCGCTCAATCCGCGCCGCAGCACTCCTCTACCGAGAGATCCTGCGACAGATTGAGCGCGAAGGCTACGGCGCGCGACGTCCACACCGACCAGTGGTTGGACGTGCGCGTAAGGCAGCCCTTCTCGCGCGTGCGGCTATCGGCGGCTAAGACTCCGGCCGCTGAGGCCGAGGCTGAGCACACCTTCACGGAGCACGATCAGCCCAACGGCGAGCGCCGCAACCGCATCCGCCCAACCAACGCCGAACTGCGCGATGGCGGCAAGCCCGACGAGGCTGAGGAGTGCAAGGAGTGCGCCGATCGCGGTGAGGAAGCTGTCGGCGCGGAGTGCGCCGCTGCGGAGACGGATCGCAACGCGTCGCTTCAGGAGTGCAAGCGGCGGCTGCACGACGAGTGAGGCACAGAGGAGCAGGACGCCAAGATCGCTCCCGTCTGGGTGCGCCCCTTCAGCGAGTGCCTGCACCGAACCTGCGATCAGATAGATGCCAAGCGAACAGAGGGCGGCGCCAACGACACGCTCCGCCACCCGCTCCACTCGTTCGGCTCGTCGTGGTGCACGCACCTCAACGGCGAAGCGCCAGACCAGCGCCACCGATGCTGACGCATCAATCAACGCGTTGACGCCGAATCCGAGCAGCGAGAGTGCGCCGCTCTGCAGCGCGGCGAAGACGGCGACAGCGCCCACAAGGGAGCTCCAGACGATACTGACGACGGAGAGTCGGGTTGCAGTGGAGAGATCGTCAGCGCGACGTGGCACTAGTGCGCTCGGGTATACCGCGCCAGTGCGGCGAGGGCGACAACAACGATCGCCGTGCCGAGCAACTGGAATCCGGACGGCTGATCACCGAGGAAGAGGACGCCACCAACGAGTGCGATCACAGGGACCAGTGTGCCGAACTGCGCGGTGGTGGTGGTTGGAATGCGCTTGGTGGCCTCAAGGAAAAGGATGAACGGCGCGGCGCCACCGAAGATGCCCGTGGCAACCGCTACGGCCCAAACAGAGAATTCGGTTGGGATGCCAGGGTCACCGCCGAGGATTCCAACACGAACGGCGAGGACCGCGGCGGAGGCGAGCGCTGCAACGAGAAGTTGTGACGCCACGAGCGGGAGCACGGGGACGGTGCGCACCAGCTTGGAAGAGACGAGCGAATAGGTCGCGCCACAGAGGAGTCCGAATACGGAGAAGAGGATGCCAAGCGGATTGAGCGATCCACCGAACGCATCACCGCCGATCACCAACCCAACGCCGCCAATGGAGACGACCATCAGCGCCGCCGCCGTGCCGCTCACCCGCTCACCCAAAAATGGGAGCGCCAGGAGCGCAACGAGCACTGGGTTGAGTGATGAGACGAGGGCGACAAAGGCGCCGCTGCTAAAGATGATGCCGATGTTGCCGAGCGTGTAGGCGCCCCACGGCTCGATCAGCCCCGTTGCTGCGGCACGCGTTAGGCCAGGGTGACGGAAGCCGCCAAGCTGACCGCGCAGCGCACCGATCACCATCAGCACCACGAAACCAACGCTCAGTTCAAGGACGAGGAACGTATCGTTCCCCATCCCTGATGAGAGGACGTAGTCCGACGTTGTTGCGCCAAGCCCCCAGGCCGTCGCCGCACCGATTGCGGCAAGGATCCCGATCGTGCGCTGGGAGGCACCGCGCAGTGCGCCTGCGGCGCCGCCCCGCCTGCTCACGCGGTTGGCTTAACCCAGTTCGGCATCTCGGCCTCAAAGACCGGAAGCGGAATCTGGCCGTGCCCAATCGCGTGATCGTGGAACGACTTGATGTCGAACTTCGCGCCGTCGCGCTGCTCGATCGCCTTGCGTGTGCGCTGGATGGCGCGCTGCCCAACCTTGTAGCAGAGCGCCTGTGCTGGCCAGGCGATGTAGCGATCGGTCTCGATCTCTGCATCTGTGCGCGGGAGGCCGACCGACTCCATGAACTCGACTCCCTTGTCGCGCGTCCAGCCGAATGCATGGATGCCCGTGTCAACGACGAGTCGTGCGGCGCGGTGCGCCTGACCCTGCAACATGCCGAAGCGTTCCATCTCGCTGCGATAGAGACCGAGCTCATCGGCGAGTCGCTCGGAGTAGAGGCCCCACCCTTCAACGTAGGCGTTCCCCGCAAGGTGCGAGGCGTGCTTGCGCAGATCAGGGAGGAACTCGAGCTCCATCTCCAGTGCGATCTGGAAGTGGTGGCCCGGGATCGCTTCGTGATACGTGGTTGGCGCGAGGGCGTGCAAGAAGCGCGACGGCAGGTCGTAGCCATTCACGTAGTACGTCCCTGGGCGCGAACCGTCAGCCGCTGGGCTGAAGTAGTACGCCGCAGGTGCATCCTTCTCCTTGAAGTCCTCAACCGCCTTGACGTCGCAGCCGGCCTTAGGGAATCGTCCGAAGACCTTCCCCGCCGCCGCGTAGCCACGATCGATGTCTTCCTTGATACGTACGATGAGCGCCTCCTTCGAGACGGCAACGTTCGCTGGGTCGGACTCCGCCGCATCGCGCAGCTTCTCAATGGAGCCACCGTGTCCCAACTTGGTGGAGATGACCTTCATCTCTTCCTGGATGTCGGCCCACTCCTGGAGACCGATCTCGTGCAGCTCCTTCGGATCAAGGGTGAGCCCTGTCCAGCTGCGGATCGCCACCTTGTAGAGTTCGGCGCCGTTCGGCGCAGAGCAGAGGCCTGGCACTTCGCGCGCCTTGGTGCGGTAACTGCCGGAGACCGCGTCGTAGTAGCGCTTGATCTGCGGATCCACGTACTCCGCCACAATCTTGGTGAGCTCGGCGCGCTCGGCGTCACCCGCAACGTTTGCGGCGGTGACGATCGGCGACTCGCTCGCTGGGATCGCCATCAAGCCATCAAGCTGCGCAATGAGACGCTCCGTTGAGATCTTGGAGGCGACAAGGCCACGCTTCTCCGCCTCCGTGACTCGCTCGATATAGCCGTCCATGAACTTTGGGAAGGCCTTGAGGCGGCTGACCAGCTTTGCAAACTTCTCTGGCGTCTTCGCATCCTGGAAGGTGGCGATCTGCGGAAGCATCGTCTGCACGCCATCCATATGGTCGACGGACGAGAGGAGGTCCATACGGTGATCGTCCTTCTCAATGGCGATCTCCGCGCCAACGCGCATCAGGTCGCGTGTGATCTTCCACTCAATGTCGAGTCCATCGTCGCCGATCGCAGCGGCCGCCTTGCCATACTTCTCCCACATGGCGCGGTCGCGCAGGCGCGCCGCGTCGGAGTTGTCATCCAGTGCGCCGTCATTCACCTCAATGCCGAGGAAGGTCCCCCAGATTGGCGAAGCGGCGAGCATCTCCTTCCAGAGCTCATCGGCGAGCTTCTGAACGGCCTGATCGTTGGCGGAGAGTGGCTTGGACACGTGGGCTCCTTCCGGGGGTACCGGGGCTACTGCGATCCGTTCGTGGATCGTCGTAGCGTCAGGATACGGGGTCGGTGGAACCTTGTGGGGCGTCGCTCCAGCCCGCCGAGGCGAGGTCGAGCTGCGCGCCGAGCCCGCGCTCGGGCGGGGCATCCCCCAAGTAGCCCTCAAGATCGGCGAGGCGTGGTGAAGGGAGTCGCGCCAGGAGCGCCAACTGATCTGCGGCGAGCACGTGCCAGTTCTGCTCCTCCCACGCCGCGGCGAGCCGCTCATCGCGCGCAAGGCGCAACTTCACCAGTGGAAGTAATGCGCGCTCGGTGACCAAGAGTCGCACCACCTCACGGTCGTTCGGGACTTTACTGTGGCGCGCGAGGAGAAGGGTCGCAAGTGGGAGCGGTCCCAGCGCAACTTCACACATGATCACGCTCCGGCCACGACGGAAGAGGAGTGCGTCGATCTGATCGAAGGCGGCGCGATCGGAGCGGAGGCGGAGTGGCGGTGATGAATCGATCGGATCGCGTGCAACACGCCGACCGAGCGGCAGCCCGTCGACCACGATCTCCGCAAGTGCAGGGGCGATCGCAGTGTGCAGACCCATCGCCGCACCTACCGTGAGGAGCAGGGCAACCTGCGCCGCGCGATCGGCAGCGCGATCGGCCGCGTGGTTAGTAGCGGGCCAGCGCGGCATGCTCCCCTCCTCGCTCTCCACGAAGTACGCGTCGCGAAGTGCGGCGGTGAGGAGGCGATCCCTCTCCGGGACGCTCCCTGCGGCACGACCGGCGGCGGCTGCGGCGGCGATCGCCGCATCGTCGGCATCCCCGCCGGCGGCGCCGAGTCGCTCTCGCTCCGTGCGCCCGTCAACAAAGATGCGGTTGTCGGCGCACTGCACCAGTCGGTCGGCAGAGCCGAGAGGGCGGAGTTGATCGCGCAGCGTGAGGATCTCGTTGAACTCTTCAAGTAGATCGGCGCTCTCCAGCAGGCCGCCCCCCGATGACCGATGGAGGGCATAGAGCGTGAGGAGTTGCGCTGGCGTGCACGGCTCGCCTCTCGCCACCACGAGATCGGCAAGGACGCGCTGCAGTGCATCACCGCGCAGCGGACCACGCTCGCCACTTCGCGGTGCGCCGGCTGAACGACTACGTGTTGGGGGTGTGGTGATGCTGATTGACCAAGAACTCACGCCATCTTCGCGTGTGAACCGTTCGATCTCGCTCACCCTCCCGCTCGCCATGCTCGCCGCGGTGAGGCAGCCCGCTAGCGACGGAAGTGACTCTGGAACTTCAACAACGAAGAGTGAGCCGTCTTTAATCAGCGGGTCGAGTGCAACGAGGAGTCGCGCGATAGCCGCAGCAACTGCGGCTGGGCTCTCTGGATCTGCGCTGGTCGCTGCATCTGTCACAAGATCCACGCCGCCCGCAAAGAGCGTTGCGCGTTGTCGGAAGATGCGAGAGGGGGCGCTATCGCCGAGTCGCAGTCGTACGAGTACGGCGCGCATACCACTCGTTGTGCCAAGTGAGATCAGCGCACTGCGTGCCGCGGCGGAGGCACGCGACGCGATCACCGGTCGCCCCGGATAGCCGAGGTTGACCAGATCGCTACTCAGCGTCAGGTCCCGTGGCAGCTCCTCCGCGAGCAGGAGTTGGCGTCGCTGATCATCAACCGCTTCGGCGAGCGCCTGCCACGGTGCGATCTCCCACCACGGCCGCGCGCTCGCGCCTGGGTTGAGCGTTGGATCTGGTCGCGCGCTACGCAGTGCCGCCTGTGTCACCGCCACGCGAAGTGCCGTGAGTGAGGTTGCCACTTCGGTAGAGCGAGCGAGTCCACGCTGCAGTGCAACGAACACCTGGAGTTGTCGCGGCGTCCAGCGCGCCAGCGCATCGGGACCGAGCAGCGTCAGCAGCTCGCTGCGAAGTTCGCCACTGAGGGCGATCTGTGTTGCCGCCTCACCCGGCCGAATCGCTGAGGCGTCACCGCGCTTGCCGAGCCCCTTGCACGCGGCGCAGACGGCGCGACGCGCCGTAGGGCGGCGATTCGGATCGGTATCGGCGGAGGTCTCCTCCCAACGCCAGGCGGCGATGCGGAGCGGCTGGCCGCAGGCGGTGCAACTGCCGCGCCAGCCGGAATCAAGTTCCGTGCCGACCTCTTCAAGGAGTTGCGCAACGGCGAGTTCAAAGCTGCGGACGCTCGGTGGTCTTAGCGCAACGCTGATCTCCCACTCCGCGAGTTGATCCGCCACATGCACCACGCTGCGGCAACCCTGGCGCGCACCAGCGGCAACGAGCGATGCTTCGTCGGCGTTGAGATCAAGAAGGAGCACGCCATCGCGTGCAACCGCGGCAACAGTGCGCGCCATCCGCGCGTCACGGAGATGCTCTACCACGCGCCCCTCACCAGATCCAGCGGTTCGCGGGTGCTCTTACTCTTCGGAGGATCCGGCCTCTTCGCTCTCAGGAAGGAATGCGTCGTCCGCCGTCTTCTCTGGTGGCTCGGCGGTGACGCGATCCGCCACCGGCGCATCGTCTTCGTAGGTGTCGTCGTCATCATCATCGCTGAAGCCTTCGTCCTCACGGAAGAAGGAGCCCTTCGTGTATGGGCGCTCGTCGTTGGTGCGCGTTGCCGTTGGGAAGGAGACCTTCCCAAGGTTCTTTGCGCTGACGCTCTCTTCGCGAATGATGATGCGGATGTCGCCACCGCTGATGGAGGTGATCCCCGCGCTATAGACATTGCCGTCGGCGATCAACTTCAACAGTCGCGCAGCAATGCGCGGCTCAACGCGACCGATCTCGACCCCGTTCGCCTTAGCGATCAGCCGATTGCTGAGGGTGAGCAGCTCCACCGCATCGCCAGGGTTCACCTGCGCAAGGGTTGCAACATCGGCAACGTTGGTGAGATGGGCAAACCCAGTGGTCCCCGCCTCTTGAATGAAGATGCCGGCTGGCGTCGTTGCCCCTTCGGAGCTCGGCGTGGTCTTCTTGCCAACCTGCTTGATCAAGCCCTTCAGTCGCTCAAGGTTGCGCTCGGCAATTCGGTTGAGCGGGTCGAGCGTCAGTGTGACCTGATACTCCTTCTTGGAGCCGGCGAGATCGCCCAACTCCCAGAGGCACTTCGCCAAACGATTCTGCGCCTCAATGCGCTCCTCCACCTTGATCTCTGCGGCGAAGGCGAGCACGGCGCGATTCGCGTCGGCGGCCTCCTGCCAACGCCCTTCGGCGGCAGCCTTCAACGCAACGTCGGCATGGTCGCGCGCTGCACGCCCTGGCTTCTGGGTGGGGCTCTCGTTGACGAGGGTCACGTTCTCCTCCTTCATTAAGGGCGCGCTGTGGATTCGGGCGCTGCGCCGTTCGGGAAGGATAGCCGATCGCTAGAGGGAGACCCCAATCCAGAGCACCGCTGCGGCGGTTGCGATCACGAGAACGGCAATCTCGAGGAGGAGGCGAGGGTCGCTGCGCTCCCCCTCTGGGGCGGCGGCCCAGAGCTCGCGGGCATAGAAGAGGACGGCGAGGCCGGCGGGGCCGGCGAGTCGTGCTGCGCCAAACGCGGCGAATGCGACAGAGGCGAGGCCGTTGATTAGTGCCGCGCCGAGTGCGTCACGCACGATGCCGCTCGTTCGCTCGCGTCGGAGGCTCGCCATACGCGCCGCAAGGAGCCCTGCGGCGATCGCGCTCCCAATCCCTGTTGCGATGACGGCGAATGGCCCCACAACATCGGGTCGCGCAGATGGCGTGCCGGGGACGCTGATGATCCCTGGAACGAGTGCCGCCACACCGATGGAGGCGGCGAAGAGGATCAGCGTGGAGACGGCGAGGGCGCCAACCCGGTCGCGCCGCGTTGCGCCGCTCGGCAGGCTGCGCAGGCGCAACTCCCAGATCACCACTGCACGCAAGAGGAGGGCGCCGATCACGATGACCAAGATCAGGCCAACACCCGTGGGGACAATGCGCGCCAGGCCCGCCGTTGCAAGGCCAACAAGTCCGGCGAGGACGATCTCAGATCCAGGCTGAAGATCGCTGTCGTCGGTTCGTCGCACCGCATTGACGCCAACAACGGCGAGGGCGGCTGCGGCGGCGCCAGCGAGGACGGTGGCGCCCCCTTCGCTGAAGTGAGCGATCACAGCGGCAACGCCAACGGCGATGAGGGTCTCAGCCCACGGCCGGGTGAGTTCCGTCTCGCCAAACTCCGCCGTTGTATCGGCGAAGGCGGCAAGCTGTTGCACCGTGAGGCGTCGTACGCCGCGTCGACTGCTCATCTATCCCTCCGTTCTCATGGCAGGGTAGCGCGCCGAGGGCTGCCCCGCGTAGACTGCAGGTGAACCTGCTGACTTCGGCGGGACCAAGCATCGGAGGGCACGATGCTCCATCTCTCGCGACTCATTGGACGACCCGTGCGCGACGGGAGCCCTGACGCGATCGGTTCGATTGACGACCTGATCGTTGCGGTCGGGACGAGCCACCCACCGGTGACCGGCCTTGTGGTGCGTACTGGACGACGACGCATCTACCTCCCATGGAGTTCCGTGCAGCGACTCGATATGAGTGGGGCGCGACTTGCAACGGAGCGCATCGACATCACCGGCTTCCGCAAGCGGAAGGACGAGATTCTTCTGAAGGGCGATCTGCTGGATAAGCAGATCGTTGACATTGATGGGCGCAAGGTGGTGCGCGCGAATGACGTGCTGCTCGACTTCGTTGATGGGGCGATGCGACTCGTTGCCGTAGATGTTGGCGCGGCGGGACTCCTGCGCCGACTCGGCCTCCCAGACAACTGGATCGAACGACTCTCTGGTGGCCGCTCGCGCGTTGCCTCATATATTGACTGGGAGGATGTGGATCCGCTCGGCTCCACCATTGCAAGCATGCGCCTGAAGGTGCCGCACGCCGGTCTCTCTGAGCTGCACCCGGCCGACCTCGCCACGATCATTGACCAGCTAACGCCGCGCGACCGCGCCGACATCTTCAACTCGCTCGACGAAGAGGTTGCCGCCGAAGCGCTGGAAGAGTTGGAGCCAGAGACGCGCACCGATCTTCTTGAAGACCTTGAGCCCGAGCGTGCCGCCGATCTCCTTGAAGAGATGAGCCCAGATGAAGCGGCGGACGCCGTTGCCGATCTTTCGCCGATGAGCCGCAGCGCGATCTTGCGCCTGATGGCAAAAGAGGAGCGCGAAGATGTGAAGGAGCTGCTCGCGCATCCAGAGATGAGCGCCGGCGGCATCATGACCACCGAACATGTTGCGCTACGACCAACCGCAACCGTGTCGCAGGCGCTCGCCTCCATTCGCCGCCTACAACCAGATGCCGACGTTGCCTTTGCCGTCTACGTGGTGGATGCAAAGCGCCATCTGCTTGGCGAGGTGACGCTGCGCGACCTGATCCTTGCCAGCCCAAGCGCCAAGGTAATCGACCTGATGGAAGACGAGCCGGTTGCGGTGGAGCTGCTCGCCCACGCCGAAGAGGTGGCGCGCGTCGTCACACGCTACGGCCTTGTTGCCGTACCAGTCGTCGATGAAAACCGACGCCTGATGGGTGTGATCACCGCATCCGATGCGCTCTGGGATGTCCTGCCAGAGGAGTGGCGCCGCGAGATGCCACGCCGGCTTCATAAGGGGAGCATCGCCGCTGTAGTCGCTAAGCGAAAGTCGAAGTCAGCGCCTCGAAGCAAGAACAATGGCTGATCGTCGCAGCGTTGCACCACTCGAACTTGGGCGCGGTGCACCGCGACGCTTCGCCTCAATCGGGGCACTCCCGTTCTTGCGCCTTCGCGAAACCTTCCGCGGTCGACGTGGACCGCTCGCCTTCCTCGCCGTTGTTGGGCCGGGGCTGATCGCTGGCGTTGCCGGCAATGACGCGGGTGGCATCACCACCTACGCCACCCTCGGCTCGTCGACTGGGCTCCGCTTCCTCTGGATTCTCCCCTTCACGGCGCTCCTCCTGGCACTCGTTCAAGAGTCGGTCGCCCGCCTCGGCGTGGTGACAGGACAGGGGCTCACCGACCTGATCCGCGAGCGCTTCGGCGTGCGCTGGACCCTCTTCGCCATGGTCGTGCTCCTCATCGCTAACCTCGCCAACACGGTCGCCAATGTTGCTGGCGCATCGTCGGCACTCGCAATCTTCGGCGTGCCGATCCTTGTGACGGCGCCGCTCGCCGCGCTCGCTGTCTGGCTGCTCGTGGTGATGGGGTCGTATCGCAGCGTGGAGCGCATCTTCCTTTCACTCACCGCCGTCTTCTTGGCCTACATCGCCGCCGCACTGCTCTCAAATCCAAACTGGGCGGAGGTTGCTTCGTCACTCACCTCACCAGATCTCGGCGGCATCTCTGGTGCAGAGGCGCTCCTCATCATCGCCGTGGTTGGTACCACCGTCACTCCGTACATGCAGTTCTACCTGCAGTCGGCGGTTGCGGAGAAGGAGATCGGCGTAGAGGAGCTCGGTGCGGCGCGCGCCGATGCGATCCTCGGTTCAATCTGGACCAACTTCATCGCGGTCTGCATCGTGATCGCCACGGCGGTCGCACTCGCTGGAACCGGGAAGGCGATCGGCTCTGCCGCTGAGGCGGCGATTGCACTCGAGCCACTCGCCGGCTCCTTCGCCACCATCCTCTTCGGCGCCGGGCTCTTTGGTGCAAGCCTCTTAGCGATGGCGATCATGCCGCTCACCACCGCCTTCGCACTGAGCGAAGCGTTCGGCTTTGAGTCGGGTGTTGATCGCAAGCTACATGAGGCACCGATCTTCTACGGCATCTTCACCGCCATCTTGGTGGTGGGTGCTGGCGTGGTGATGATCCCCGGCCTCGACCCGATCGGCGCGATCGTGGGGAGCCAGTACCTGCAGGGTCTCTTCCTCCCCATCGTGCTCGCCTTCATCGTCAGCCTCGCCAGCAGCAAGGCGCTCCTCGGCGAGCATGCGAGCCCACGATGGCTCCGCTTCGTCGGCTGGGGTGCGGTTGGAGTCTTGGGGGCGCTGAACGTACTGGTGCTCGTGGCGAACCTGCTCGGGCTCGCGAACTAACGCGCGAAGGTTACTGGCCAACCGCTCCAAACTCTGTTGCAACCCAGGCGCGCGTGCAGGCTAGGCGACTGCTGAACGTGTCTGCCCCAAAGAGTGATGCGGTGGCAATGCGGCACTGCGTCCCACTCGGAAGCGTGACACGCTGACCGAGGAGGAGCATTGAGCGCCACCCCTCAGACGCATCAGGTCCTGCGGCAAGTTCGTCACGAGCCGCTGCTACGTAGGTAAAGATCGTTGACACATCTCCTGGTGCAATGCTGCCACGAACCAGCGCCGGCCCCAGATTCCAGTCCTTCACCAGGCCCGCCGCGTTGCGATCTGCCCGTGCATACCAGCGCATGGAGGCGAGCGCGGCGAGTGCGCTCGCGACCTCGCTTCCAGCATCAACTACACGGAGCGTGATCGCTGAGAGGATGCGCTGCGCGCGACGGATGCGGTTCGTATCGCCGTCGTACTTTCGCGCGCGCGCGAAGCCGGTCCAGAGGCTGCTCGGCACATCAAAGATGCATCCGTCAGCAGAGGCGCCAACGACAGGGCAAGAGTCAGCGATGAAGTTCGGACTCGTGCTGCGCACCGTTGCAGTGGTCTCTGGCTCGCGGCAGTTGGCGTGATACCAGCCAGAGCGCCTCCCGAGCCGGTCAACGCTCCCTGGGCGCAGGAAGAGTAGGTCGCCGTACTTGGCGTTCGACGAGATGTTGATGTCGTCGTAGCTCCTCTCGCCCCCCGTGCGAAGGCGGTTCGTCCGGCAGGAGGCGAAGCGGCTCTTGTCGTCTAGATGGACGAGCGTTGGACCAGGGGCGAGCGTGTCGAGTGTGGCGCCGAGGATATCGGCGGAACCGAAGGTGGTGAGCACCCAATCGTCAATCTCAATGTTGAACGCGTAGGCAAGGTTCTCGCGCACCTTTTCTGCGGCGAGCGAGGAGCGCTCCCATGCGCGCAGCTTCGGTGTTGCTTCCATGCAGAGCTGCGCGTAGACATAGAGTGCGTTCACTTTTCTGTTGAAGCGTGTCCGGCCGGGACGGCAGAAGTCACGTGAGAGTGAGGGCTTTAGGGGGAAGTTCACCATGTCGCGCGGGATGCTCAACGCCGCCGACTCACCCGTTTCCGGGTTCACTGTGAGGAGGGTCATCACATCGGTCCGCTCGGTGCCAGCACGGTTGCGCGGCGCATCAAGCGTGGCATCGGCGGTAGGCGACCAGATGTACGGATAGAGGGCGCTCGCTGGCGAGCCATCAACGCTCGCCGCTGCCACCTTCGGCTCGAGGCTGCTGCAGCGTTCCGCGCCAAGTGGTGAGTACATCTTGCGACAGCGCTTGTCGCTCCCTAGGAAGAGGAGCGTGTAGCGGCCGTCGCTGCCGAGCAGTGATGCGTCAAGCGCTGCAACCTCAGCCGTAACCTCAGCGGCGCGCGCACCCTGCGTTGTGACGGCGAGCGGTCCAAGGCCAGACCAGGTGGCGGTGGAAAAAGTGATCCCGGCGAGAAGTGCGAGCGCTGCTGCATGCGGCGCGCCGCGGTGTCCCGCGGGCGTCACATCATCACCAGGCCGCCATCCACCCCCAGCACCTGGCCAGTGACATATGAAGCCTCACGCGATGCGAGATAGATCACCGCAGCGGCGATCTCGTGCGGTTCGCCGAACCTGCCGAGTGGCGTCTGCGCCTTCACGCCATCTTTAATCGCATCCGGTAGGTCAGCGGTCAGTTCGGTCGTGATGAAGCCTGGCGCTACGGCGTTCACGGTGATGCCGCGGCTCGCAACCTCACGCGCGGTGGCCTTAGTGAGGCCGATCATCCCCGCCTTCGCCGAGCTGTAGTTTGCTTGGCCGGCATTCCCCGCCTGACCGGAGACGCTCGTGATGTTGATGATGCGACCACTCTTGGCGCGCAGCATCTCCTTCACCGCCGCCTTCGTCATATAGAAGGCGCCAGAGAGATTCGTGTCGATCACTTCACGCCACTGCTCTGGCGTCATGCGCAGGATCAGCGTGTCGCGGGTGATCCCCGCGTTATTCACGAGCAGGTCAACCTTGCCGAATGTCTCAATCGCCTTGGCGACCACCGCAACTGCGGCGTCTGGATCGGCGACGTCTGCCTGCAGAGCGATCCCCTTGCGCCCCTTCGCGGCGATCTCAGCGATCACGGCGTCGGCGGCGGCGGTGTTCCCCTTGTAGGTGATCAGCACGTCGGCGCCAGCATCTGCAAGTGCGAGCGCAATGGCACGACCAATCCCGCGCGCGCCGCCCGTCACGATTGCCGAATAGCCCGTCAGTTCAAACATGCCGCCTCCTTCGTTGTGATGCTCATTCGCTTGCTCTTCCTCATCAGTTTGATCTTAGCGACGGCGTCCGTCCAGGTGCGCACGAAGCGCCGCAGGGACGGCGTCCGCCTTCGCCCCACCCTCAGGGCGAACCACGACGATCTTGCTCGCATCAACGCTCGCCGCACGCGCGCCGTGCGCCGGATCGGCATCCCAGCGCGTGACGAAGGCGCCCGAGGTGTAGCCACCACCAAACGCCACGGTGCAGAAGACATCTCCAGGCTTCAGGCGCCCTGCGGCCACCGCCTCAGAGAGGGCGATCGGGATGCTCGCCGCTGAGGTGTTCCCGTACTTATCAAGGTTCACGAAGATCTGGTCCATCGGATAGTTGATCGCCTTGGAGACGTGTTCAATGATGCGGATGTTCGCCTGATGCGGAATCACGAGATTCACCTGTGACGGGGTGAGGCCGGCGCGCTCAATTGCAGCGGTCGCCACCGCCGCCATGGTGCGTGTTGCGTAGACGTACGTTTTTGCGCCATCCATCTTGATCAGCGGATCGGCGTTGTCGCCCGCGCCGCCAGGAATCCAGAGCGCGTAGGCGCCGCTCGGATCAGCAGAGAGTTCAAAGCTGAGCGTCCCTGGACGTGTTGTCCCCTCCTGTCCGGCGGGAAGTTCAAGCGCCTCCAGAACAATGGCGCCGGCACCATCACCGAAGAGGACGCACGTTGAGCGATCGCTCCAATCAACGGAGCGTGAGAGCGTCTCCGCGCCAATGACGAGTGCGCGTTGACCGAGCCCTGCAGTGATGAAGCCGTGCGCAACCGCGTAGGCGTAGGCGAAACCGGAGCAGGCGGCGGATAGGTCAAAGGCGGCGGCGCGCGTGCTGCCGATCGCCCCCTTCACTAACACTGCTGTGCTCGGCATCAAGTGATCTGGCGTCAGTGTTGCCACCACGATCAGGTCAACGTCGTCGGCGCTGATCCCAGCAACGGCGAGTGCGCGCGCCGCCGCAATGGATGCCATGGAGGCGGTCGTCTCACCCTCCGCCGCAATGCGGCGCTCACGAATCCCCGTGCGCGTGGTAATCCATTCGTCGCTCGTCTCCACGATCTTCTCCAGATCCGCATTCGTCAAAATCGTGGACGGCACCTCATGCCCCCAGCCGATGATATGCGTGGTGCGGTTCGGCAGCTGCGCGCGACCGGTCGTCCCGCCAATGCGCTGCTCGTTCATGGCGTCTCCGCTCATGACTCAAGCTCGATGATCGGCGACTTTGACTTCACGAGGCGGCCGTTCTCGGCAACGATGCGCACCACGCGCCCCGCCTTATCCGACTTGATCTCGTTGAAGAGCTTCATCGCCTCAATCAGGCCGATCGGCTGACCAACGCTGATCGTCTGGCCGACCGCAATCATCGGATCGGCGCCTGGGGTTGCTGCGGCGTAGAAGATGCCGGTGAGCGGCGCGTTGACGAACACGCCACTCGGTGCGGCGGCGCCAGCGGCGGCTGCTCCTGTGGGGGCAGCAGAAGAGGGCGGCGCGGCGGTTGACGCCGCAGAAGCGGTTGACGTAGGTGCACCAGCGGCGAGAACGATCTGTCCGCCAGCAACGGCGGCGCGGCTGCGCACCACCACGCGGGTGCCGCCAGAGGAGAGTTCAATTTCGGCGAGGCCGCTCCCATCCGCAACGGCGGCGAGTCGGTCGATCAGTTCCACCAGATCCGCTTCGTCGCTGGTGAGCGGCGCCTGCTCTGCCGTCTGACGTGGGATGCGTAGCTCGGGTGGCTGCGCGTTCAGGCGCGGCTGACCGCGGCGCGGTCGCGGCGGCGTAGTCTGCATCACGGGGCGCGGTTCGATGCGCTCTGCTGTACGACGCTCAGTGGTGAATCGCTCCACTGGCGGCGTGGATGGCTTCGCTGGGCTAATGCCGCTACTCGGTTGCGGCGCCGCGGCACCACCGCGCGCGCGTCGCGCCGCCTCACGCGCCGCATCCAGCGCCCGTAGCGCACTCTTCTGCAGTCGCTCGCGACGCTTCTCTGCCATCAGCGACCCGTCCATTTTGCAAGAAGCAACGCCGCGTTCTGCCCGCCGAATCCGAACGCATTCACGAGCGCAAGGGCAACCTCTTGGTCACGCGGCGCGCCTGTGACAATGTCGAGCGCGCCAACGAGTGGGTCGGGGGCGCTGAGGTTGAGCGTGGCGTGGACGCGGCTGTCGCGCATCGCGCAGATGGTGGCGGCGGCGCCGAGCGCACCGGCGGCACCGAGCGTGTGGCCGATGTTCCCCTTGGTTGCGGTGATGCTGGCGCGCAACTGTGCGCGATCCGCCGATGCGGCGCTTGCGGCATCTGCCGCGCCAGTGAGGATGGTGCGGATGGCGTCGAGCTCCGCCTTATCGCCCTCTGGTGTTGAGGTGGCGTGCGCGTTGACGTGGTCAATCTCGCTCCCCGCGCGTCCCGCCTTCTCCAGCGCGCGACGTGCGGCGCGCACGGCGCCGTACCCGCCAGGGGCAGGGAGGGTGATGTGCTGCGCGTCCGCCGATGCGCCGTAGCCAACGATCTCGGCGAGCGGCGTGGCGCCGCGTGCAAGGGCGAGGTCGAGTCGCTCAAGAAGCAAGATGCCAGCGCCTTCGGACATCACGAAGCCGTCGCGCGCGCTGTCGAACGGTCGCGATGCGGCGGCAGGATCGCCGCCCGCAGCGCTACTCCCACTTCGTGAAAGTGCACGCATATTGTTGAATCCGGCAATCACCACAGGGTGCAGCGCCGCTTCGGCACCACCAGCGAGTGCGCGCTCAGCATCACCACGACGAATCGTCTCGTAGGCTTCGCCAATGGCGTGACCGGCGGTGGCGCAGGCGCTGACTGGCCCAAACGATGGGCCTTGCGCATTGACGTGGATCGCAACTTCGCCCGCCGCCATATTGCCGATCGCTCCTGGAATCAAGAATGGCGAGACGCGACCCGCCCCCTTCTCGCCGTAGTTCAGCGCCTGTTCAAAGAGTGTCGTTGCACCACCAAGGCCTGAGCCGATGATCGTTGCGGTGCCAAGGGCGAGCTCGTCGCTCAGCCGCGCTGGGAGACCTGCGGAGATGAGTGCCTCAACAGAAGCGGCGATCGCAAGGTGTGAGAAGCGATCGAGTCGCTTGATCTGTTTCGCCTCAAGGATGTCGGATGGATCAAAGTTCGGGACCTGTCCGCCGAAGTCCACCTCTTGTCCGGTCAGGTCGAGGCCTTCAAGCCGGCGAATGCCAGAGCGTCCCGCGAGGAGACCGCTCCAGAGCGCATCCACGCCGCGACCGAGTGGGGAGAGCGCCCCCATGCCGGTGACAACAACGCGATGCGCCGTGTTCATCGCACCATCTTCCCTGTGCGTACGGTGGCAGCGCGATACGCGTCGCCTGCGAGTCCGCGCGCCGTGAGCGCATCGCTCACTGCGTCCGTGTCGTACGTTGCGCGATGAATCTCGGCGCTGATCGTGCCAGCGTCTGGATCAATGTCGATGACGGCGAATGCGGCGGAGGCCTCACCGTCATATGGGAGCCCCGCAGATCCGGCGTCCACGATCACCTTCCACCCGTAATCCTTGACGCGTGCCTGATGGGTGAAGCCAACGCAGACAAGGCGCGCGTCGGTCTGGCCGATCAGCTCCAACGTGGTGGAAGGATCAAGGTCGGCGCTCAACGGAATGGTGCGCGAGCCTGGTGAGGCGTGGCAGAAGGTGACGCCGATCTCGCCGTAGCGGATGCGACGCTCGGTTGGGAGGGAGCGCAGCCACTCAATGCGATCGTCATCAAGTTCATCCGATGCCCACTCAACTGAAGCCTTCAGTGCTGGCGGGAGTCCGCCAGCGAGGCTTGGGAAGCTCGCCGCGTAATCAAGGTCGGCCACCGCAATGTCGCCAGTGCCAGCAGTGACAAGCGCACCGCTCGACTGCAACTTGCGGATCAGGTCAATCGTCTCGGTTGGCTTCGGCCCGAAGAGGGCGTGATCGCCAAGGATCGCCACCTGGTCCGGCTTCAGCGAAGGGAACTTCGCCACGATCGCCTCAAGTGCGGCGAGATTGCCGTGGATGTCGGAGATGACAAGGACGCGCTTCATTGATGTACTTCCTCTCTTATGACGCGGTGGACCCGGATGGGTGCGGGAGTGCGCTCTCTGGCGGAATGACAAACGTAATCGTTGCGCTGCAGGCCTTCTCGCCGTTGACGGAGGCGGTTCCAACGGCACTCCCCATGCGTGAGCCGAGCTTCTGCATCACGATCTCCAGCTGCAACGTTTCGCCAGGGGTCACCATGCGCGTGAAGCGGCACTCTTCAATCTTGGCGAAGACGCCGAGTCGGTTGCCGAACCCTTCGGTACGCGCCACATAGACCGCCATCGCCTGCGCGAGTGCTTCAACTTGGAGGACGCCAGGCATGATCGGGCCGACTGGCTGTGGGAAGTGGCCGGGGACCCAGAAGGCGTCGGCGCGGACGTCTAACTCCGCCACAAGACGCTGCGCCGCGCGATCTTCAGAAACGACGCGGCTCAGCAGGAGGAAGGGGGCGCGATGCGGGATCAGCGCCTCAATCTGCTGCTGGTTCAGAAGCGGCTCACTCATGCGACCTCCATGCTAAGCACCCGCCTGGTCGCCTGAACGACGCGGCGCGGCGGCGAGGATGGCTGCGGTGCCAACGTCATCGAGCATGCTGGTGGTGACGCCACCACTCAAGAAAGACGGGCTTTCGAGGAGGCCGAGGAAGAAGTCGCGCGTGGTCGCCACACCGTCAATCTCTAGTTCGCGGAGTGCGGCGCGGGAGCGTGCGATCGCCTCTTCCCGCGTTGCCCCCCAGACAATCAGCTTGCCGAGGAGGCTGTCGTAGTACGGCGGCACTTCGTAGCCCGCGTAGAGGTGCGAGTCGAATCGCACCCATGGGCCGCTCGGCGAACGATATGCGCTGATCTCCCCCGCCTGCGGCTGGAAGTTATTTGCCGGATCTTCTGCCGTGATGCGGAACTCAATGGCGTGGCCGCGCGGCTGAATCTCGCGCTGCGTCATTGGCATACGCGCGCCACTGGCGAGTGTGATCTGCAGCGCCACAAGGTCCACGCCAGTCACCACCTCGGTCACGGGATGCTCCACCTGGATGCGGCAGTTGATCTCAATAAAGTACGGCTTCCCGTCTGGGCCCACCAAGAATTCAAGCGTCCCCACGTTGCGATAGCCGGCGGCGCCGATCGCCTTTGCGGCGCGCGCAAGGAAATCTTCGCGGACGCGCGGCGTGAGCGCCGTGGACGGCGACTCTTCAACGAGCTTCTGGTGACGTCGCTGTAGCGAACAGTCGCGCTCGCCAAAGTGGAGCGCCGTCCCTTCACTATCAACCGCGATCTGCACCTCAACATGGTGCGTTGCGCTGAGATACTTCTCCAAATAAATGGATCCATCACCGAAGGCGGCCTGCGCCTCTTGCGCGCAGATGGAGAAGTTCTTGCTGAGCTCTGCGGCGTCCTGTGCCACGCGCATCCCACGGCCGCCACCACCTGCGGATGCCTTGAGGATCACCGGATAGCCAATCTTCTTCGCCGCATCTAGTGCGGCTGACTCATCTGCGACCACGCCGTCTGAACCAGGAATGGTGGGGAGGCCGTGCTTGGCGAGCAGCGCGCGTGTGGCCGCCTTGGAGTGGAACTTCTCAAGGATCGGCGCCGATGGCCCAATGAAGGTGAGCTTGTGCGCCGCAACCGCTTCGGCGAATGCGGCGTTCTCGGAGAGGAAGCCGTAGCCCGGGTGGATGGCGTCGCAGCCGGTGGCGAGTGCCGCGGAGATGATCGCGGGGGCGGAGAGGTAACTCTGCTTCGCGTCGGCTGGCCCAATGCAGACCGCCTCGTCGGCAACCAAGACCGCGCGCGAGTCCGCATCCGCCTCGCTGTAGGCGACCACCGCCTCAAGGCCAAGCTGGCGGCAGGCGCGCAGGATGCGCAGCGCAATCTCGCCACGATTCGCAATCAGGACGCGCTTGATCACTTGGACCCCTCGCCGATTGACTCAAGCAGGAAGATCTCCTGGCCGTACTCCACCGGATCGCCAGTGGCAGACTTCAGCGCCGCCACGATCCCGCCGTGCGTTGCACGGACTTCGCTCGGAATGCCGAGCACCTCAACGGTGGCAACGAGCGCACCCTTCGCCACCTTGGCGCCAACGTGAATCTCCTTGGAGAGCGTCAGGAATCCCACCGCCGTTGCGCGCACCGCATGCTTGCGCGCAGCGCTAACGGAACTCGGCGCCGGCGCCGCCGCGGCAGCCTGCCCTGCAGCGCCTTGCGCTGGAGCACCAAACGAAGCGGCCTGCTGTACGCCGAGCGACTCAGACCGAACGCGCACCGTTGCGCCGTTTCGCTCAACCTCAATCTCGCCGAGGCCGGTCTCTGCAAGGCGATCAACGAGCACGGGGAGGAGTGCGTCAATGAGAGCGCCGAGCTCTTCGGCGTTCCCTTCGCCGCTCACGTTGGCGTTTGCAAGGTCACGAAACTTTGCCATCGTTATGCCCCCGCACTATCGCGCTCGATCTCGTCGATCCAGTCGTCGCCAACACCAGCGCCAACGAGGTCGCGATCGAGGCCGAAGAGTGAACGGATCGCGCCGGTGATCCCCTTCTTCTTGATCGGCGCTTCATCGAACGCGCCAAAGGCGCGGTAGCGCGCGTAGCGCGCGGTGAGAAGTTCGTTGAGGTCTTTCATTGATTCAAGTTCGTCAAAGGCGGCGCTCGCCGTCTCCCAGATGGCGCGCGCCAGCGTCACCGTGGACTCTGCGGAGAGCGTCTCAGGCTCCAGGATGATGCCGTCTACTACGCCGAGCGCCACCTGCTCTGGTGCTGTGATGCGCAGCGCGCGCGCCGCGGCGGGAGCCTTCTCGGAGGTACGGAAGAGGATGGCGGCGCACCCTTCTGGGCTGATCACCGAGTAGTAGGCGTGCTCCAGCGCGTAGACGCGGTCGCCAGCGGCAATCGCGAGGGCGCCTCCTGAACCACCCTCGCCCGTGATCACGGTGACGATCGGGGTGCGGAGTTCGGTCATGCGGCTGATGGAGGCGGCGATCGCCTCGGCGATCCCGCGCTGCTCGGACTCGGGGCCTGGGTGCGCCCCTGGGGTGTCCACGAGCGTCAGGACGGGAAGGTGCAGTCTCTCGGCGAGCTCAAAGGCGCGCATCGCCTTCCGGTAACCCTCAGGGTGCGGCATGCCGAAGCCGCGACGGATGTTGCTCTCCGTGTCGCGACCCTTCTGCGTTCCCACCACCACGATGCGTCGTCCATCAATACGTGCAATGCCAGCAACAATCGCGCCGTCATCACCAGCGCGTCGATCGCCGCGCAGTTCAACAAAGTCGGCGTTCAACGCCTCAAGGAACTCTGCGGTGCGTGGTCGCTCGGGATCTCGTGCGCGGCGCACATGACTCCACGCCTCCTCCTCTTCAAGGTGCGGCCCGAGTTCTGGTGCAAGGTGTCGATCACGCTGGTTCTCCAAGATCTGGTCGGCGCGATTCGCCACGCGCGTTGCGGCCGAAGCAACTGGCGCCAAGACGCTGCCAATCATTGTGCCCGCACCTTGCGCAACACCAGTCACCACGCCACCAATCAGTCCAACGCCTGGAATGTTGATCTGCTGATAGAGCGGCACGGCAGGAGCTGGAAGTGGCTGCAACAGACTGAGTGCGCGAATGATCCATGGCCGCAGGTTGCCGCGCGCAACGATCGCATCAATGAAGCCGGTCTCCAGCAAGAACTCTGAACGCTGGAATCCGGCGGGAAGTTCGTCGCCAATCGTTCCAGCGGAGACGCGCGCGCCGCTGAATCCAATCAGCGCGTTCGGCTCCGCAACATTCAGATCGCCGAGTGCGCCAAATGATGCAATGGTGCCGCCAGTCGTTGGATCGGTGAGGAGACTAATGAATGTGCCGCCGCTCGACTTCAGTCGCGCAATTGCGGCGAGTGTCTTCGGCAGCTGCATCAGCGCGTAGGTCCCCTCCTGCATGCGTGCGCCACCAGAGGCGGAGACAATGAGCAGCGGAAGGCGGCGTTCGGTGGCGAGTTCGGCGGCGCGCGCCACCTTCTCTCCAACCACGGAGCCCATCGAGCCGCCCATGAAGAAGAAGTCCATCACCACAAGGGAGACTTCGATCCCGCCAATGGAGGCGGTGCCGCGGATCGCCGCGTCGCGTTCGCCGGTCAGCTTGCGGGCGGTGGCGGCACGCTCGGGGTAGGGCTTGGAGTCGGTGAAGACGATCGGGTCGAGGGAGACGAGGCTCGCGTCCAGTTCGGCGAACGAACCCTCGTCCACCAGCTGGGCGATCCGCTCCCGGGCTGGGACGCGGAAGTGGTGCCCGCAGGATGTGCAGACGCGGAGGCCCTTCTCGAGGCTCTTCTTAAAGAGGAGCTCGGAGCACCCGGGGCAGCGGAGCCAGAGATCGGGCTCGCCTCCAGGGGTCGCCTTGCGGCGCTTGAACGGGTTGCTAAAGCTCGGCACGGAACCTCCCCACTAGAGGGTGATGGTACCCGCTACGGGGTGGCGGCTCGCACGACTCGGGCCACTTCCCCTGTGGAGATGGCACGCTCCGTGCCGTCCACGCTCAGAATGAGCGCCCCAGAGCTGCCGTCGAATCCCACCACGCGACCCTGCAGGTGCCCCTCGGCGCCAAGATCCAACTCCACCTCCCACCCATCCAGCAGCTGGCGTGCACGCCAACTCGAGACGTCAAAGCGACCAGATCGAAGCGCCGCCAAGCGCCCTTCAAGGCGCGCCACTAAATCGTCAAAAATTGCCTCGCGATCCACGGGGCGACCAGAGGCGAGCTCCAGTGACGTTGCCGTTGCGGCGAGGCTCGGGTCCAACCGCGACGGATCGCCACGCACATTGAGCCCAATGCCAACGATCAGTGTTGCGTTCGGACCACCAAGATCCGAAGCTTCCATCAACGCGCCGCCAACCTTGCGGAATCCGGTCGTCACGCCACCCTCTTCGTTGCGCAAGACCAGATCGTTCGGCCACTTCAGTGCAAGCCCGCCAATCAGGAGAGCCGCCGCATCTTCCGCCGCATCGGCAAGTGCGAGCGCGAACTCCGCACCAACGCGCCAGGCGCGTTCAGGCTCCGTGGGGAGTGAGTCGGCGCGGACGGCGAGGCTCATCAGCAGCGAACCACCAGGAGCATCAAGCCAGGTGCGACCGGAGCGCCCACGCCCCGCGCTCTGCGTCTCGGCGCGAATCAGGAGCGGCGTTGCTGCACCTGCGGCGAGCCGCTCGCTTGCAATATCGTTGGTTGAGGTGACTGCGTCGAGTCGCTCGACGTGGATCAGGCGCGAGACTCCAAATCAATCGGATCTGGCGTTGCAAGATCAAAGGTGTCGTGCAGCGCCTTCAGTGCGCGATCCGCATCCGCCTGCGCAACGATGCAGGTGATCCTGATTTCTGAAGTTGAAATCATCTGAATGTTCACCTTGGCATCAGCGAGCGTGCCGAACATGCGCGCCGCATACCCAGGTGCGTTCTGAATGCCAGCACCAACAATGGAGATCTTCGCAACGGATTCGTCAATCTCCAGCGCGCGCGCGCCGATCTCCGCCTGAATCTTCTCAAGCACGGGACGCGCGGCGGCAAGGTCGCTGCGGCCACAGGTGAATGAGAGGTCGGTGGTGCCGTCGTGCGAGACGTTCTGCACGATCATGTCCACGTTGATGTTCGCCGCGGCGAGTGGATCAAAGATGGACTTGGCAATGCCAGGACGGTCGGGGACGGCGACCATCGTCACCTTGGCAACCTTTGTATCTGCGGCGAGCCCGCGAACCTTATTGCGCTGTTCCACCTGCGTATCCTCCTTGATCTGGGTCCCTGGCTGATCCACAAACGAACTGAGTACCTCAATGGTGACACCGTTCACCCAGCCCAACTCTACGGCGCGGGTCTGCATCACCTGCGCCCCCTGGTTGGCGAGCTCCAGCATCTCCTCATATCCGATCACCTGCAACTGGCGGGCGTCCGTGACCACGCGGGGGTCGGCGGTATAGACGCCGGTCACATCGGTGAAGATCTGGCAGCGATCGGCACCGAGCGCCGCCGCGAGCGCCACGGCCGACGTATCTGAGCCACCGCGACCAAGCGTGGTGGTCTCCGTGCCGCTCACCCCCTGGAAACCGGCCACGATCACCACACGTCCTGCGGCAACCTCTTCGCGGACGCGCTTCGGCTCAATGGCGGCGATGCGCCCCTTCCCAAAGGTCCCGTCGGCGCTGATCCCCGCCTGTGCGCCGCTCAAGCTGACCGCCTCCACGCCGCGCGCCTGCCGCGCCATGGCGAGCAGGGCCGCCGATTGAATCTCGCCCGTGGCAAGGAGCGCGTCTTGTTCGCGCGCGCTCGGCAGCACGCCGCCCGTCACCTGTGATGCGAGCGCGAGCAGATCATCGGTGGTGTCGCCCATGGCGGAGACCACAGCCACCACACTCTTCCCTGCGGCGCGATCCGCCGCAATGCGCGCCGCAACGGCGCCGATCCGCTCCACGTTGGCAACAGAGCTCCCACCGTACTTCTGGACGAGAAGGTCTGACGCGCTCACTTACCGAACCCCGAGAAGGCCTCAATGCGGACCCCGTCATGATCAACATCAAATCGCACGGCACCGCCGCCAATCTTCGCCGCAGTTGCAACGCCCTCCATGGAGGCGCTGATCGCATCGACGTGTGACACCTCATCCGTAATCGCAAGCACCGCAGATCCTGCGCCAGCAAGACAGGCGCTCACCGCACCTGCGCTAACTGCGGCGGCAATCAGATCTGGGAGCGCGGTGTAGCGCTTGGCGCGATACGGCTGATGCAGACGATCGTCGGCAAGGAGCGCAAAGCCTGTGACGTCGCCAGACTCCAGCGCGGCAACGCCCGCCGCCATGCGACCAGCGTTATGAACTGCATCTTCAAGCGGAACCTTTGGTGGAAGCACGGCGCGCATCTCGCTGGTTGGGAGTCGCTGATCCGGAATCATCAGCACGGGGATGGTTGCATCGGGCACCGCAATGAGGCGCGCCGTCAGTACGCCATCAACGCGCGTGCTCGCCACCAAGCCGCCGAAGATCGCGGCGGCGGCATTGTCTGGGTGACCCTCTTCGTCATCCGCTGCGGCGAAGAGTCGATCGGTCAGATCGTCGGGGAAGAGATCGGCGCAGGAGCCGGGAAGTTCATCAACAGTTCCAGATGCGCCAGCGAGTGCGGCACCAGCGAAGAGTCCGCCCACGAAGGCGGCGGCGGATGAGCCGAGCCCGCGCGCCAGCGGGATGCGGTTCAGCGCCTTGATCTCCAGTGAGAGGCGATCGCCGTTCGGCACGCCTGCAGCGGCGAGGCCACGCACGATCGCCCCCACCGCCACGTTGCGCCGATCCGTTGGGAGCTCGCCGAGCCCTTCACCCTCAATCACGAGCGAGATATCCCCAGCGGCACCAGGCAGGGCGAAGCCTGATACGCGGACGGTAAGTTCGTTGCGGTAGTCGATCGCCATGCCGAGCACGTCGTAGCCCACGCCAAGATTCGCAATCGTTGCGGGGACGGAGATCGTCACCGATCGTGCAATCAGGCCCTTCAGCTGCTCGTCACTCATCGCAACAGCTCCCTACCAGCCGAGTGCTGCGCGCACGCCAGCGAGCGTTGCATCCGCTTCGCGAATCTCACCGATCAGGCGCGACGCCGTCTCTGGATCCTTCAAACCGAATCCGGTCATCACCGCAACAATGCGGCCAGAGCCATCAACACGTCCGGACGCAATCAGGTTGCGCAGACCAGCGATTGGCGCGGCACAGGCCGGCTCCACAAAGATGCCGCCAAGGCGAATGATCTCTTCTTGCGCGCGCAAGATCTCTGCATCTGTAACTGAATCGATGAGTCCGCCCGATTCGTCGCGCGCGGCGATCGCTGCATCCCATGAGGCAGGCTTGCCGATGCGGATCGCGGTGGCGATCGTCTCTGGATTGGAAACTGGCACGCCACTCACCAGCGGTGCTGCGCCCGCAGCCTGCAGGCCGATCATGCGCGGCCGACGCGTTGAGCTGCCAGCAGCAACCGCATCAGTAAAGCCGCGCCAGTAGGCGCTGATGTTTCCCGCATTCCCCACAGGGAGCGCGAGCACGTCCGGCGCATCGCCAAGATCGGCAACGATCTCGTGTGCGGCGGTGGCCTGCCCTGCAATGCGGTGCGGATTAATCGAATTCACGATCTCCACGCCGCCGCCCCCAGCGCCGAGCTCACGGACGATCTCCAACGCGTCATCGAAGTTGCCGCGAATCGAGATCACTTTTGCCCCGGCGGCAAAGGCCTGCAGCAGTTTCCCTGCGGCGATCTTGCCAGCAGGAAGCAGCACAACCGCCTCAATCCCCGCGGCGGCGGCGTATGCGGCGGCGGATGCAGAGGTGTTGCCGGTGCTGGCGCAGACCACGGCGCGGGCGCCAGACTCCAGCGCCTTCGCTACCGCCACCACCATGCCGCGATCCTTGAACGACCCGGTCGGGTTCGCCCCCTCAACCTTCAGCCACAGATCAGATGCACCAATTGACGCACCCAAACGCGGCGCGCGCACGAGCGGCGTCGCCCCCTCTCCCAACGTGAGCATTGGCGTTGCAGCCGTAAGGGGCAGCACGGAGCGGAAGCGCTCCATCAGCACTGGGCGGGCGGATTGATCAACACTCATGCATCACCACGCTTCTTCTTCGCCGCAAGGAACCATGCCGGAGCCGGCGCGTTATCCGCTGGTGGGAGCTCGCCCCACGACGAACCTTCGCCACCTGCAATCGCAAGGATGTCGCTGATCACGCCACTCGCCGTGGAGCCTGGTCCAGCACCAGCACCGGCGAGCGTCAGATCGCCAATCAGATCACCAGAAACAACAATCAGATTCCCACCACCAACCGTGGTGCCGAGTCGTGAGTCGGCAGGAACTTCGGTGACGCGAACGGACAAGACATCCTTTGATGCATCATCGCCGCCGTTCTCCCATGACGCCAACATGCGCAGACGCGCGCCGCGCGAAGCGGCCGCCGCAATATCGGACGCCTGAACGCCAGTGATCCCTGGTGCGTCATCAAACTGCACATGTGCGAGTGCGGGCCATGCGCCAGCCGCCATGCGCGCCAAGATCACGAGCTTCGCCGCGGCATCTTCGCCTTCAACGTCAGAGCGCGGATCCGCCTCGGCGTAGCCGATCTTCTGCGCTTCGCCGAGCGCCTGCTCGTACGACCAGCCTTCACTCTCCAT
>QWRJ01000007.1 GCA_003670475.1 Candidatus Limnocylindrus primus
ACCCTCCGTGGCGATGATGTCCAGCACACTAACGCGGAACGGCGTGCCGCTGATCGGTTGACGACAGCCTTCACAGTGAATGCCGCTGTTCTCCGTCAGGATCGTTGGAATCTTGATGCCCATGATCTCCATGCCTGAATCGTACCCGAGCAGGGGCGGCGTGTCGGCGCTGCGCAGGCGCCGCAGATGTAGCACCCACGATTGGGCGTGAGGTCGTACCCTACGGAGATGAGCCAGAACCGTGGGCGTCGTATTCGAGGTGTGGTCTCTCTCGGCACGGGGGTGGCCGTGGTCGTGGCGCTCGGCGCTTCGCTCCTCTACTTCCTCTGGGTTGCCAGCATCCGCAATGCGGATCAGATCGGCCAGCTCTCCATTGGCACCCTTGTCGTTGGGATCGCCTGCGCCTTCGCGGCGCTGATGCTCGCGCTCAGCATGATCCGCGCCATCCGGCGCGCTGAAGACGGGCGGGCGCTGCTCGCTGCGCTCCTCGGCGGTGGCTTCGCGATCGCCGCAGCGGCGGCCCTCGCCGCCTCGGACGTGCTCGGCAAGCTCGCTGGCTAACCCTCCGCCTTCCCCTATTTGGGGCCGCCACGGCAGTCGGATGCTACCCTCGCGTTCGCGCGCCCCTATCGTCTAGCGGCCTAGGACGCCACCCTTTCAAGGTGGAGATCACGGGTTCGAATCCCGTTGGGGGCACCACGCCACCCAGGACGAGCGCCGCTCGGCGTGCCATCCTGAGCGCATGCCGATCAGCATCGTCGCCTTCCTTATCTACGCGCTCCTCCTCCTCGCTGGGCTCGGCCTCACGCTCGGTCGGATCGTTGAGCAAGCGACCAACGCGCCAGTCACCCTGCAGGGCGTTGTCTGGATGGCCCTCATCGCCGCCTGCATCTTCTCTATTACGCTCGTGATCCAGCGGAAGGGAGCGGGGCGAGGATTCGCAATCGGACTCAGCACCGTGCTCTTGCCGGCCGGCCCACTCATCGCGCTCACCCTTGGCAACTGGCTCCCTGGCCTCCCGCCGATCCTCCTTGCACTTCTCCTCATTCGTGGCCTGCGCGGCGCCAACGCACGAGAATGGTTGAACGAGATATGAGTAGCGACGAGCGACCGAAACAACTCGCGCTGAACGGCACCTTTGATCTGCCGCTGGATGTGCATCTCCATACGCTGTTGTCGCCAGATTCGTCAGTTCCGGTTGATGTCTACCCAGCGCTTGCCATTGCCCTTGGGATGCCGCGCATCGCCATCACCGATCACCTCGACTTTGACCCGCGTGAGCCAGGGACAACGCTTGCGCCGCACCAGCGGCGCGTTGAGGTAGCTGAAGATCTACGGCGAAGATTCGGCGACAAGATCGAGATCCTGCTCGGCGTGGAGATCACCTACGAACGCGCCTACGAATCCGACATTCGCGAACACCTCAAGCGATACCAGTACGACCTCACGATAGGCAGCGTGCATCCGGGTATTGATTCGCCGTTCAAGCGATCTCGTACAGCAGTCTTCGCAGGAAGTGATGCGAACGTGACGGCGCCGTACTTTGACGAAGTGCTCGGCGCCGCGGAGAGCGGCCTCTTTGACATTATTGGTCACGCTGATTACGTTCGGAAGTACGTCTTCCCGCACATCAGCACGGACCAATTCGAGGCGGCGCCTGAACTTTATGAGCCGTTCTTGCAGGCACTGGTGAAGACGGGGACGGCGCTTGAGATCAATAGCTCCGGCTGGCGTCAACGCACTGGCATCTGCTATCCGCTGCCGCAAGCGGTCGCGCGCTACAAGGAGCTTGGCGGCAAGTACATCGTCACTGGCTCCGATGCGCATGAGCCTGACTGGTTTGCGCTGCACTTTGACCGCGCGCGCGACTTGCTACTAGAGAACGGATTTGATGAACTTGCTACCAAGCGCTGGAAGAGCGCGGGCGAACACTGGCCGATCAAGGCTGCC
Organism: Candidatus Limnocylindrus primus; assembly: GCA_003670475.1. Taxonomy (GTDB): domain Bacteria; phylum Chloroflexota; class Limnocylindria; order Limnocylindrales; family Limnocylindraceae; genus Limnocylindrus. The sequence continues at coordinate 1,951 of QWRJ01000007.1, forward strand.
AAGGGTTGACTTTTAGCGCCGCGGCCTAGCCGCAGCGAGTTGCGGCAGGTTCAGTCTGGCGGAAGTGTTGGGTCTGCGCTAGAGAATCCACGCTCTACTGCAAGCACAACAGCGCCGCCTTGATCGACCAAGACGTAGGCGCGAATTACATCGAGCGAATCGCCTGCTGGGATCTCCATCGTTGGGCGAACATCATCGGTGACGATGAGCCAGTAGACCCCGCTAAGTGCTGCGGCGTCAGCACCTGCACTGGTGAGTGTGATGAGTCGAACGCGCGGCGTTGCGCCGATCGGTGCGTCAGCTGAGCGCGCGGCGCGCACCGCGCTTTGTGGGGAGATCCCAGCGAGGACGGTGTCGGCGGTGACCGCCACCCATCCGGCGGGGAGTGGAAGGTCGAGTGGCCGGATGCGGTCTGCCTGCGCGCGGAGGAGGAGCGCGCCAACGATAAAGGCGGTGGTGAGGAGGAGCGCGACGCGAACGATCTGCCCGCGGCTCACCGGCGTGGCGATCTCCACCCCTGCGGGGGGCGGCGTGGCGGCCGACTGGGTTGTGGGCGACTCGTTCTGGCTCATAGCGCCATCGTGCCAGAGTTTCACGGCTACGATTCAGCCATGACAAAACAAGGGGGAACCCCAGACGGAGCTGAGCGCGCCGCCGCGCTCCCCCGCGACCCACTCCTCGGCACCCCGCTTCGTCACGTGGTGCGCGACGCCATCGGCCGCGCTCTCCGCCGAGCGATCGCCTCAGGGGCGCTCCCTGGTCCAGAGGATGCGGTGGCGCTCGATGCGCTCATCCAGGGGATTGAAGTTGAAGTTCCCGCAAGTAGCGACCATGGCGACTACGCATCAAACGTTGCGATGAAATCGAGCAAGCTGCTGAAGCGCGCGCCAGCGCAGATCGCAGCGGCGATCGTTGCAGAGTTGGCTGCGGAGGCGGGAGAGAGGATCCACGGAGGTGATGGCGCACTCGGACCGATCGCGAGCGCCAGCGTTGCCGGCCCTGGCTTCCTCAACGTACGCCTCCGCGCCGGACTACTCGCAGATCTCCTTGACGCCATGATTGCTGCGCCAAACGCATGGGGACACCTTAGCCGCGACGCGAAGGAGAAACCGCTGCGGGTCAACGTGGAGTTTGTCTCTGCAAATCCAACCGGACCGCTCACCGTTGGCAATGCGCGCGGCGCCTTTGTTGGCGATCTCCTCTCGCGCGTCCTTGAGGCGGCGGGGCAAGAGGTGACGCGCGAGTATTACTTCAACGACTTTGGCGAGCAGGTGCGCCGACTCGGCGAAAGTGTGATCGCCCTGCGTGATGGAAAAGCGGTAGCTGAAGATGGGTACAAGGGTGACTACGTTGCCGAACTTGCTGGAGTAATCCCTAACGACATTGATGTGCGTGCTGCAGCGGCGCGTTCGTCGGAGACCACGAATCCTGATGATGACGAGGTTGCGGTGATTGGCAAGTGGGCATCAGAGCGCATTCGTCTTGGGATTGAGGCGTCACTTGCGGCACTCGGTGTGGAGTTTGATGTCTGGCGATCAGAAGGTTCGCTCTATACCGAAAGATTTGTTGATCGCGCCATTGAGAAGTTGCGCGCCGCCGGATGGCTGGAGGAGCGCGATGGTGCGCTCTGGTTCAAGAGCACAGCGTTTGGTGATGACAAAGATCGGGTCATCAGGAAGTCAACCGGCGCATATACCTACTTCGGCTCTGACATTGGATACGTTGAAGAGAAGTTTGGCCGGGGATTCGACCACCTTGTCTACGTCTGGGGCGCAGACCATCACGGTACCGTCGCACGCGTGCGCAACGCTGGCGAGGCGCTCGGCTACGCAAAAGAGCACATGGAGATGCTGCTCGTCGCCTGGGTGCGCTTTGTACGTGATGGTGTTGAGATGAGCATGTCAAAGCGCGCTGGAACATTCGTCACACTTGACGAGTTGCTTGAAGAGATTGGCGTAGATTCGGCGCGCTGGTACTTCGCTTCGCGTAGTGCAAGCACTGCGATTGACTTTGACATCAAAGCTGCCACCGCGCGTAACAGCGAGAACCCTGTCTACTACGCGCAGTACGCGCATGCGCGTATGCAGTCAATCCTGCGCAAGGGTGAAGCCGAAGGGATGAAAGCATCAGAGAACATCGGCGATCTCCTTAACGACGAGGCCACGCCAGATGCAAAGCTTGCGCGCGTGATTGTGCGCCTCCCAGAAGTTGTTGAAGATGCCGCCGCCCATCACGAGACGCAGGGGGTCACCACCTATGCAACCGAACTCGCCACCGCCTTCTCCGCCTTCTACCGCGACGCGAAGGTGGTGGACGCAGGCGCGGCGAAGCTCTCCTCCCAGCGCCTCCGCCTTGTGGCGGCGGCGGCGACGAGCCTCGCCGCCGCCCTCCGCCTCCTCGGAATCTCCGCCCCCGCCGAGATGTAGGCCCGCCCTCGGGGCGAGCCGTGTGGGGTCCAGAAGCATTGCGAAGTCTTTACCTGGCTGCCCTGTGGGGATTCACCCGAGAGGCAGATGATGAACGTCCGGTTCACTGGACCTCCCTCCTGAGAACCGACCTCCCGCCAGGCGGGGGCGATGGGCATTGTCCCTCGCCTGGCACATCCCTCCCTCTTACCCTGGGCTCCCTCATCCCCCAGGCACACAGCCACGCTCGTTTGAGCACCCCACGGCGTACGACACTGGGGGGTGCCGCGTGGGAGAATAGGGCGATGGAACTCACCTATTACGGACGCAGCTGCGTTCGAATCCGAGGACGCGAGGCGACGATCGCCTATGACCCGTACACCTCCATCGTGGGGCCGACGGGGCGTGGCATCACCGCAGACATCGTCACGCTCAGCCACCCAGACGACGCGCCGCTCGCGCGCGTGAAGGGTCGCCTGGCGCCCCGCGACGGCCGCACCCCTATTGCCACCAGCCTAGATAACGCGGTGGTCCTTGAGGGACCGGGCGAGTATGAAGTGAAGTCGGTGCTCATCACTGGCATTCGTAGTTACCGCGACAACCACCGCGGCCCTGCGGCGCGGCACAACACCGTCTTCTACGCTGAAATCGATGGCATCCATGTGGTGCACCTCGGCGATCATGCCGAAGGATTCTCCACCGATCAGATCAAGGAGCTCCCAGGTGCGGACATTGTGCTCGTTCCTGTTGGCGGAGAGTTGAGCGCAGAGGCTGCTTCCGCGCTGATCAGCGAACTTGGCCCCAAGATTGTGATCCCAATGCCGATGACCGATGACGTTGCAAAGGCGAATGCCGCAGTGAGGGCCTTCTGCAAGGAGGAGGGGCTCACCACGCCACCGACTGCACAACCGAAGCTGACGATCACCATCTCCGGCCTTCCAGAAGAGACCACCACGATCGTGGTGGAGCCACGCGGCGAGGCCTTCGGCGCTGAATAACCTCCGTTAAACGGATGCGGCGCGACAGACTGATGGCACAACTCCTTGGTGTAATTCATGTAGTCGGCGCGTCAGCGCCGTCAAGCACGGAGGTTGCATGAGTGACGGAGATTTCGGTGGCGGTGATGATGGCGGCGAAGATCGTGGTGCGTTTGATCTAAACAACAACGGTTCATCTCTTGATGAATTCGTGCTATTCGCCGCGATTACTGAAAATCAACGCCGACGCGAAGAGAAGCGCGTGGCAAAGGCCACACTCAGTGCGGGGAAAAGTGGAGCGCGAGCCTCTGGCTGTCTCTTGCCTGTAGCTGCCGTTGTGCTCTTAATGACGCTGTTTACTATCTAGCAAGACGCGATTCAATCGACGCACGCTGCCAGCCGCTACGAATCTTCAGCGCGTTTGGATCTCCTCCCGCGCGAAGCGCGGACTCTGGCACAAGCCCCACGATCTCACTCTCACCAAGCTGGACGCCGAGCAGACGCGCCTCTTCTTCCGCGCGGGCTCGAATGCTGTGAAGAGTGACCCCCGCAGTGCTGGCCGTGACAACGTTGTGCAGGTTCATAGAGAGTTGCGCGCCGTTGATGCTCGGCAGCGAGAAGCCGAGCGCTTGTAGTCCAGGGACGCCCCCTGGGCTCGTAGCGCGCAGCTGCGCAGCGAGCGCGCGCGCCGCATCAAGAAGTGCCGGCGCTGGTGTTCCAGTGAGTTGAATGTTCCAGGCGGCCATGATCGGTCGCACGCCAACCGCTACAGCGCCTGCGGTTGGATGCGGTACGGCTGGACCTTCGTCTGGTTCGCCATCAGGTTGCGCCTGACGCTCGCGCAGTGACTCAAATCCTCCTCGTCGAATAGCTGGCAGCGCTGCTCGTGCAGCGGAACGCGCGGCGGCACCGTAGAGGTGCACAGAGAGGTTGAGATCTGCGGCGAGCGCGCGAGCAAGTGCTCGAGCGATCACGATCGCGCCGCGCTCACTCCCCTCTGGCCCGAGCGGTACGACTGGAACGACATCAATTGCTCCGATGCGTGGGTGCACCCCGCGACCAGCGCCACTCTTTTGTGGCGACGTGAGATCAATGGTTGCCACGGCAAGCCGCGCGAGCGCACGTGTGGCGAGGGAGAGGGCGTCACCATCGCCAACATAGGTGTAGACGCTGCGATCGTGATCGGCGTCGTGGTGCACATCTAAGAGGCGCACGCCAGGTGATCCGGCAACGACCGCCGTGAATACAGCGAGGATCGCCGGATCGCGCCCCTCGCTGACGTTCGCAACGATCTCGTACGGCGGGAGGGGGACGGCGCCCAGCGCGCCGCTCAATCGAGCACGCGCCGCATCACTGGCCAGCGTCCATCGGGTCCTGTAGCAGCAACGGAGAAGTTCAGTCGCTCCCAGAAGCGCAGCGTTGCAGAGGAGGTTGTGTCGGCGTCGAGTGCCGCAGCGGTCGCTGGCTCTTCGGGATACGCCTCGACTGCGGCAAATCCTGCGGTACTGAGTCGTGTAAGCACCCCTTCAACGAGTGCGCTGCCGAGTGCGCTTCCGCGTGCTGCAGGAATCACTGAGATACAGGTGACCACTGCGGGTGGCGGGGTAGATGGGAGATCGGGGTAGCGATCACGGAGTCGTTGCGCGCGTGGAAAGGCAGAGAGTGGTCCGGCCTGGCAGTAGGCAACCGGCTCGCCTTTGGCGAGAAGGATCCAGCCCATCGGTCCGCTGATTGGAAGTTGTCGCGTGAGTAGGCGCAGCTTTGCCGGCTGACCCGGAGCTGCTGCCGCGTCGCGCAACGCTTCTTCGCGCGTCGGCTCTTTCGGCGCAAACGGATTGAAGGCTGGCGCTTCGCTCACTTCGGCACCGAGGAAGGCGGCGAGCGCCGCCTTGCCACCTGCTGGCGCGCTCGCGCGTTGTGCGGGAGTCGCGGTGAGTGCATCAACCCGCGCCGCCTTACTCCCCTTGTCGGCGTCTTCCCACCAGGTGCAGGTGGCGTGATCTGCATCGTCGCGGCTGCATGGCGGGGCGAGCAGCAGCTCCTCGGCGCTCTCCACGCCGATCAGCTCAAACCCGTCGCCGATGTCAATCCTCATCGTCTGGGATACTAGACGGCATGGGAGACCACGCGTCAGAGGAGAGCGAGAAACTTGGTCCGCTGAACCTGCGCGCCTGGCTTGCCGGCGCAATCGGTGTGGCGATTGGCCTACTCACCGTTGCCGTAATCGCGATCGCCGCCGGAGCCATCTAGCCCCAGCGGCGCTTCCGTTCAGTAGCTACGACTTAGCGGCGGGCCGCTCGACGCGTACCCTTGCCTGAACCGTTCAACGACTTCTTGACCCAAGCGGCAACTGCGTTCAGCACTCGCCCAATCAGTGAGCCAAAGAGGGCGCCGATCACGGCGATCGGAATCCCAATGACCACGATGTTGATCGCTACGCTGATCACCGCTCGACCCACGCTGATCAGGTTTGCGAGTGCGCTACTGATCTCGTGGCCAAGATCAAAATCGCCTGACGCAGCATCAACAGCAGAGACCGGAAGGGAGAGCGATACGATGACGCTCGCCATGTCAATCTGATCTTTCACGCCACTGAGCTGTGCTTCAAAAGATTCAATGTCTCCCTGGATGCGGCTCAACTCCGACTGCACGGCAACGACATCCGCAACCGTCTGGGCGCGATCAAGCAGCTTAAGGAATGCGCTCTCGCTTGCGCGGAGGTTCTCTAGTCGCGCCTCAAGATCAAGTACCTGCATGGTTACTTCGTAGCTGTAGATGTCTTCATAGAGAACTTCACCTTCACTGCGCAGCGATGCCATGACGGCGCTGAACTCTGCGGCAGGGACACGGAGGGTTACACTCAGGTAGAGGTACTCCCCTTCGCCTGAGCGAGAACTTGAAGAGATGTACCCACCCGCGCTCTCAATGATCGTTGTGATGAGCGCCAGCGCGTCATCGACGTCGTTGACTTCAAGCGAGAGGTTGCCGTAGCGGACTATGTCGCTCGTGCCATCTCCCTGATTCGAAGAAACTGTGTCGCCAAGCTCAGGAGCTACGCCCCTCACGCCGCTCTCTTTGCCATCCGGGTAGGACGAGTCAACGCCTCCATCCAAGCTGCTTGATCCGCCAGCGACTCCGAGTCCGGAGATCAGGGCGAGAGCGAGGGCAAGGACGGCACCTACGACTGCAGGTACTCCGAGCCGCGTCATCAGAGCGCTTCGTGTTCTCATTCGTTCACTCCTTCTATGTGAGCCCAGGAGGGCCCTTCGCTCCAGTAACGCCCCAAGTGTGGCGGGGGTTCCAGCCGTGCTCAGCGGAGCACGAAAACAGGCCTAGAAGAGGCCGACGATCTCCCCGCCACGGGTGAGGTCGAGGTCAATCCGCTCGCCGCCAGGCGCCTTGTTGAGGCCCGGCATCAGGCGCATATCGCCACAGATCGCGGTGATGAATCCGGCCCCTGCCGCCAAGGTGACGCCGCGAACGGGCACCCGGAAACCGGTTGGGCGACCGAGCTTGCTTGCGTCATGGGAGAGCGAGTACTGCGTCTTCGCCATGCAGATCGGGAGCCTCCCGTAGCCGAGCTCCTCAAGTCGTGCCAGGCGCTTCGTAGCGGCCGGTGAGATATCCACGCCATCGGCGCCGTAGATGCGCATCGCGATCGTCTCGATCTTCTTTGCCAGTGGCGCATCGTCTGCGTAGATCGGCGCATACTTCGCCTCGCCAGAGGTGACCGCCTCCCAGACCGCCTCAGCGAGTTCCGTCGCACCCTTGCCGCCATCGGTGAAGTGCGACGAGATCACTGCAGCGCGTGCGCCTGCGGCGAGTGCGACCCGCTTGATCGCCTCGTGCTCTGCTGGGGTGTCAGTTGGAAATTTATTGATCGCCACAACGGCGGGGATGCCGAAGGCGAGAACGTTCTCAATCTGCTTTGCAAGATTCTGTGCGCCGGCTTCAACCGCCGCAACGTTCTCCTGATTCAGCGCGGGGTCAAGCGGCTTCCCTGCAATAATCTTGCCAACGCCGCCGTGCATCTTCAACGCGCGCACCGTTGCCACAATCACTGCGGCGTCTGGCGCAAGACCAGATGCGCGGCACTTGATATCAAAGAACTTCTCCGCACCCATATCTGCGCCGAAGCCAGCTTCGGTGACAACAATCTCGCTCGTTGCAAGTGCGGCGCGATCAGCGATGATTGAGTTATTCCCGTGCGCAATATTTGCAAACGGTCCGGCGTGCACAAAGGCAGGGCCACCCTCAAGTGTCTGCAGCAGGTTCGGCTTGATCGCGTCGCGCAGCAGCGCCGCCATTGCACCGGCAACTTTTAGATCTTCCGTTGTCACCGGCTTCCCATCGGTGGTCTCTGCGACGACTATGCGGCCGAGGCGTGCGCGTAAGTCAGAGATGTCCGACGCGAGTGCGAGCACCGCCATCACTTCACTTGCAACGGTGATCACCGTCTCTGATTCTCGAACCACACCGTTCTCGCGTCCGCCAAGACCGATGATCGTCTTGCGAATGGCACGGTCGCTAATGTCCACGACGCGCGGCCAGGTGATGGCGCGCAGATCAATACCAAGCGCATTGCCGTGATGAAGATGGTTGTCCAGGAACGCGGCGGCGAGATTGTGCGCAGCGCCAATGGCGTGGACGTCACCGGTGAGATGCAGGTTGAACTCTTCCATGGGGATCACCTGGCTGTAGCCGCCGCCGGCGGCGCCACCCTTGATGCCGAAGACGGGACCGAGGCTCGGCTGGCGAATCGCCACTGTTGCCTTCTTCCCGATCACGTTGAGTCCCTGCGCAAGTCCGATCGTTGTGGTGGTCTTCCCTTCGCCGAGCGGTGTTGGCGTGATCGCTGTCACCACCACGTACTTGCCGCGCTTGCCAAGCTTCTCCATCCGCTCGATCGCTTCAATGGAGATCTTCGCCTTGGTTCGGCCGTATGGCTCCACCTCGTCTGGAGTGAAACCAAGGTCGGCGGCGACCGCGTCGATCGGCTTCGGCGTGGCGCTGCGCGCGATCTCTAGGTCTGACGGGAAGGACATGGTCGGAAGTCTACGCCCCAGCACGCCGCGCGGCGGCCTGCGCCGCCTGCAGCACCAGGATCGCGTTCGTCATGGGGCCAACGCCGCCCGGCACGGGGCTGAGCGCCCCTGACTCGCCGATCGCTGCGCTCACGCTCTCAGCATCAACGTCCCCCACGATGTGGTCGCCATCGGCATGGATCCCAACATCAATGACCACGCAGCCTGGTGCAACGTGCTCACCGCGAACAAGGCCTCGCACGCCCGCCGCCACCACCAGGATCTGCGCCGTACGCGTGATCGCCCCCATATCTGGCGTCTTTGAGTGGACCACCGCTACCTGCGCGCCGGCGAGGGCAAGCAGCTGCGCCACCGGGCCTCCCACCACAGCGCTTCGGCCCACCACCACGGCGCGCTGACCGCGCAGTGGGATCTCATAGACACGCAGTAACTCCATCACCGCCGCCGCCGTTGCAGGGAGAATGGTGCCGTCAAGATCTCCCACCGCAAGCCCCGCGGCGTTTGCTTCGGTTGCCCCGTCAACGTCTTTTTGTGGATCAATCGCCACCGCGACCCGAGCGCGATCCACACCGCTCGGAAGTGGCGACTGCAGGATGATCCCCGCAACATCTGGATCGTCTGATAGACGCTGCAGCGTTGCGCTGATCTCCGCTTCACTTGATGTTGCAGCGAGTGAAATCTTCTTCACCGCAAGGCCAGCGGCGGCCGCCTGTTTCAATAGCTGCTCCATGTAGATCAGCGCATCGATCTCTTCTGTGGCAACGACTGCAGCAAGGACTGCCGGCCTTCCGCCGCGCGCCGCAGTTGCCGCTGCAACAATGCGCGCCGCCTCTGTAGCAAGCGCAGTAGAACGCGGCTTTGCGGCGAGGCTGCGACTCACTGTGGCGTTGCGCGGTGCAGTGCGGTGAGCGCCGCGCTTGTCTGGCTCGCAATCTCCGCACGCGTCTGTGGATCGTCAATGTATGGAAGGTTTGCCTCAACATTCTCAGCGGCACTCTCGCCAGATGCGCGTGCAAAACGTGCAGCGACCTCAAGGTCGCTTGCGGCGGCAAGGAGTGACTTGTCTAGAATGCTGCGCGCCGCTTCGGCAACGGCAACCGTGGCGCGAAGCGTTGCGAGCGGAACTTCGGCGGCACGCTGCGCTGCAGCTGATATTGCAGCGGTGCGCGCTGTGCGTTCGTCGTCAGAACTCTTTGGCAGTTTCAGTGCCTCCATAAATGCGCCGTACGCAACGGCGTCATCGTCGGCGAGTTGAAGAAGTTCAGCGCGGGCGCTGCGTGCGCGCTCAAGCGCCACCTGTTGCAGTGCGCTGTGCTCGCCGCCCTGCGCTCCTGACTTTGCGAGTGAGAGCCCGGCGACCATCTCAACGAGCGCCGCGCCCATGGCGCCAGCAACGCCGGCCGCTGAGCCGCCACCTGGCGCTGGGGTCGCTGCGGCGAGCGCGTCAAGATAGTCGCCAAGTGAAGTGGTTGATAGGTGCGTCATGCGGCCCCTCTCAGTGTGCGCAAGGAGAAGTTAATCTGCCTCGTAATCGCTGCTGCGGCCGCTATGCTTTCGCGCGAGCGAGAGTGCGATGGCGAGCGAGAGGACGAGCCCCGCGAGTGCGCCGAGCTCATAAAGGAGTGGCGCAATATCTCTTTCGGCCACGAGCCACTGCTCTACTTGTGCAGTTGCAATGAGGATGCGCCGCACCACGGCGACAAGGCCGATGATGAGGAACGGTTCAAGAATGAGCTGGGACCTGGCGAGCGAGATGCGCAGCGTGTAGATCAGCTCCGCAATGATGAAGAGGAGGAGTACGCGATCAAGGATCTTGAGCGCCGCTTCAATGCTGCCGGATTGGAGCCCAACGACGATCTCATGAAGTACCTCGCCGCCAATGATGAGCACAGCGACCATGAGGACTGCGGCGAGGGTGAGGTCGAGCCCGATCTCGACCAAGCGAAGCGCGGAGCGCGCAGACTCAACCGGGCCCCCTTGCCTCTTCGATGCCCTCGTTCGTCTCTGCGTTGCCATATGCATAGCATCGCACGGCGAGCCACTTTGGCGAGTTAAGCGTGGCTGAGGAGGCCGCCAGGCACTTCAGTCGTGGAGGCGAACGGAAGGGTGCGCCACGCGTCGTCGAAGGCCTCGATGCTCCAGGCGCCACTGCGGCGCGAGAAGGAGAGGACGAGGGCGGCGTCTTCGGTCTCCAGCTCCCAGAGGGTGCGTGGGCCGCTCTCGGCTCGATAGGCGCCGTACTCACGACGAAGGGCGAGCACCTTGGTCACCTTGCGGACGATCCCCTCAAAGGCGACCGCCGTGGGGGCCCCTGTGCGCCAGTGTGCGGTGACCTTCACCGCGACCGAAGCGATCTGCTGCATTGCCATCTCGTACCTCCTCCCCCGTGGGGGCTACCCCCTTGACGGGGACTTCGTTTGACTAGAACATCTGTTCTGCTTGGGTAGTCTCATAGAACATCTGTTCTCTGTCAAGGGGGAGTTTCAGGAGTGTGCGAGAATCCCCGCACCAGCGCGGGGGGCTCTCCCCCGCCCCAGAAAGGAGCGCATCATGAAGGTCATCCTCACCGCCAATGTCCCGAAGGTCGGCAAGGCCGGCGAGCTCAAGGAGGTCGCCGGGGGCTACGCCCGGAACTTCCTGATCGCGAACGGTCTCGCCATCCCTGCCATCGGTGGGGCGGCCACCCGGGTCGCCGCCGAGATCGCGTCGCGCGCCTCAAAGGTTGACCGCGTCAAGCAGGAGTCAGAGGAGTACGCCAAGAAGATCAGCGCCACCGCCCTCACCATGGGGGTGAAGGTCGGCGAAGGCGGGAAGCTCTTCGGCTCCATCACCAACAAGGAGATCGCCGAAGCGCTCGAGCGCCGCGGCATCAACGTAGAGAAGCACCAAGTCCTACTCGATGAGCCGCTGAAGCAGCTCGGCACCTACAAGGTGCAGGTCAAGGTTGCCGCACACCTCATCGCCGAGGTCACGGTCACCGTTGAGCCAAAGAGTTAACAAGAGAAACGGCTGATCACAACGAAGAGCACCGCGCCGCGCAGCATCCTTCACGTTGACCTTGACGCCTTCTTCGCGTCGGTAGAGGTCCGCGACAATCCGAAACTGGCGGGGAAGCCAGTTGCAGTCGGATACAGCGAAGGGCAGCGCGGCGTAGTCTGCGCCGCAAGTTATGAGGCGCGCGCATTCGGCGTCCGTGCCGCCATCTCTACTCGACTCGCTCTCGCACGCTGTCCGCAACTGATCCTGGTCGAGCCGCGTCATGCGCGATACAGCGAAGCGTCAGATGAGGTGATGGAGCTGCTCGACGCATGGAGTCCAGTGATTGAGCAGGTCTCGGTCGACGAAGCGTATCTCGATCTTGCTGGCACCACGCAACTCCACGGCGATGCAGATCGCGTTGCGCGCGGACTGAAGCGCGCGGTGAAAGAGAAGACAGGCTTAACAATCAGCGTTGGTGGTGCTGCGAGCAAACTTGTTGCCAAGATCGCATCTGGCGCATCAAAGCCGGATGGCCTGCTCATCGTTCCGCCAGACGAACAGGTTGCCTGGCTTGCGCCACGGCCAGTCGGTGAGATCCCGGGGATCGGCCCTGTTGCCCAGCGCACACTTCGCGAACTCGGCATCACCACGTGCGGGCAACTCGCCGCCGCACCTGACGATCACCTGCTGCGCCGATTTGGCGCACATGGGCCCGACTTGAAGCTGCTCGCGATCGGCGAGGATGAGAGCCCTGTTGATACGGGTGACGACCGCAAGTCGCTCGGTCGCGAGATGACACTCGATGACGACGTCGCCGACCCGCACGCACTTGAGACGCTGTTGCTCGGCCTCGTTGAGTCCGTCTCGCACTCACTGCGAAACGAACATCTGCTCGCGCGCACCGTCACGCTAAAGCTCAAGGACACCGAGTTTCAATCCTTTACGCGCCAGGTGAAGCTGCCACAGCCGAGCGACCTAAGCGGGCCGATCTTTGAAGCGGCGCGTGCACTACTGAAGAAGGCGGCGCGCGGCGAGCCGTACCGACTGATTGGCGTCTCGACCTCCGACTTCACGACTGACGAGCAGCTCCCACTCTTTGGCGGCGCGGCCTCAGCGCGTGAGCGCGCCATCACCAGCGCCGCCGACAAGATGCGCGCCAAGTACGGCGACGATGCCGTCACACGCGCCCGCCTGATCGAGCCGGGCGAGGACGAGTAGTAGGGGGGAGACAACTCCGTGCCAGCTACTTGACAAGATTCCGAACAGCCGTTCTAATGGGTGTATGACGAAGCATGACCAGGACAGGAAGACGCGGATCCTCCAGGCGATCGCCGAGGGGAGCCGCCGTTCGGGGACGCCCCCTACCGTGCGAGAGATCGCCGACCTCGTGGGGCTCGCCGCACCGTCCGCCGTCCACCACCACCTTGAGACGCTTGAGCGTGAGGGGCTGATCCAGCGTGACTCGGGCCTCTCCCGATCCGTCCGCCTCACCGCCCGCGGCCGCTCCCTCCTTGAGATTGACGACGCGGTCGAGACGACCAACCTCCCCATGGCGGCGCGCGAGCTGGTCGTGGTGGGGCAGATCGCCGCCGGCGGGCCGATCGAGGCGTACGAGGAGCGATCGGAGTCTGTGGCGGTGCCAGAGTTTATGTCCACCGCAGACTCCTACCTACTGAAGATTCGCGGCGACTCCATGATCGACGCGCAGATTGCCGACGGCGACTACGTGGTGATTAAGCCGAGCAAGGTCGCGGCAGATGGGGACATCGTGGTCGCCCAGGTAGAAGAGAACGAGGTGACCCTGAAGCAGCTCTTCCGCGAGAGCGGTCGCGTGCGCCTCCAGCCGGCAAACAAGGCGTATGCGCCGATGTACTACCCAACGGTCAACGTGCAGGGCGTGCTCGTTGGCGTTCTCCGACGCGTTCACTAATCCACAAATCGGCGCGCTAGGGCGCCGACTTATCCACAGCCGACGCGGCCTTTGCCCGCTTCGTGGAGAGTTCAGCATGTATTCGTGGAGATCTGACTGGAGACTTCCCGCCGCGACTGCGATGATGCGCGCATGAGCAACCAACTCCCCCCACAGTCAAGCGACGCCGAAGAGAGCATTATTGGCTCGCTCCTGATTGACGGCGATGTGATGATCGAGATCGCCGAGAGCTTGAAGCCAGGCGACTTCTATAAGCCGGCGAACGGCAAGGTCTATTCGGCGATCATGAAGCTCTACGAGCAGCGCCAGCCGATCGACATCCTGACCGTCTCCGAAGAGCTGGAACGACGCGGGCAGATTGAGGAGATCGGTGGTCGTGCCGCCCTCGCCGATCTCTGCGACCGAACGCCAACGGCGGTGCACGCTAAGCAGTACGCAAAGATCGTGGAGCGAAAGGCGATGCTGCGCGGCCTGATCGGCGCCGCCGGTCGCATTGCATCTATCGGTTATGAGGATCCTTCTGACATCTCCGAAGCGATCGATCGCGCAGAGGCAGAACTCTTCGCCGTCAGCGAACGACGCGCCGTCACCGGCTTCTCATCAATTAGCACACTGCTCGGCGAAACGTACGAACAGCTGGATCACATGCACCAGAATCGCGGACAGTTGATGGGCCTGCGCACCGGCTACTCCGACATTGACAAGATCATGCAGGGGCTGCAGAACTCTGACCTGATCGTCCTTGCCGCGCGACCATCTGTTGGTAAGACGTCGCTCGCGCTGAACATTGCAGAGAATATTTCGGTGCGCGAAGGGAAGTCGGTCGGCATCTTCTCGTTGGAAATGAGCAAGGAGCAGCTTGTGCTGCGACTCCTCTCCAGCGTCACGAAGATTAATTCATTCAACCTTCGCAGCGGCCATGTGACAGACATGGACTTTCCGAAGATTGCGAACGCCATGGGGACGCTCTCTAACGCGAAGATGTTCATTGATGACACGGCGAGCATCTCCGTGATGGAGCTACGCACGAAGGCACGCCGGCTGAAGATGGAGCAGGGGCTCGACCTTCTGATCGTGGACTACCTGCAGCTGATGCAGCCGGGTCAGCAGGGCCGCGACGGCAACCGCGTGCAGGAGGTCTCAGATATCTCGCGCGGGCTGAAGGCGCTGGCGCGCGAACTCTCCATCCCTCTCATCGCGATCAGCCAGCTCTCCCGCCAGACGGAGATGCGCGAGAAGGGGGAGCCACGCCTCTCAGATCTCCGCGAGTCGGGCGCAATTGAGCAGGATGCCGACGTGGTGATCTTCCTCTACCGCGACGGTGAGCGAAGTGACGACCTCTCAATCGGCGGCGAGGCGATCAACTTCAGCGTGGCGAAGCACCGCAACGGGCCAACGGGAAGCGGCCAACTCTGGTTCCGCAAGGAGGAGACGCGCTTTATGAACCTTGTGCGCGAGCGGGCACCCGAACTCCCAGCGCCAGGAACGGAGAGCGACCCGCTAATGTGAGGGTATGACCCTCATGCTGACGCGCCCAGAGATGCGGCGCGCCTCTTCTCTCTACTTCGTGATCGGCCTGATGCAGGCTGCCTACCTCCCCTTCTCGGGCATCATCTTCCGTGATCGCGGTATCTCCTTCGAGGCGATCGGCCTGATCGGCGCCGTGAACTCAATGATCGCCCTCGCCGCAGGACCCATCTGGGGACACCTCGGAGACGCAGTCCTTGGGCGTGCCAACGCCTTTCGTCTCGCGCTCGTCTTGGCGGCGGTTGGCGTTGCGATTTTTGCTGTTGGACCGTTTGCCGGAATCCCGGGTGCGGCACTCGCTGCGTTTGCTGGGGCGGGCCTCGTCCCGCTTCTTGATTCGATTGGGATGGAGCAACTTGCAAAGGTTGGCGGCCAGTGGGGACCGCTACGCGCAATCACGAGTTTCAGTTACGCCGCCATGTGCGTGCTTAGCGGCGCCCTCGTTGCGGCTGGTGGAGCAATCGTGATCGGTCCGCTCTACGGTGTTGCTGCACTAGTCATGATTGCAGGAACGCTCGGCCTACACACAGCGCCCGCACTTCATCACGCCGCGCGCCCTGCGCGGAGTGAAGCGATCGCGGAGATTGAGCGCTCCGAGATTGCCGGAACGAACGCAGAGATTGCCATTGCAGGTGACTGGCGTGATCGATTCGGAACCGTCAACCTCGCCTTCCAGCAGTCCCCAGGTCTCTTCACATTCTTGATGCTTAGCCTGCTCGTCAACATCGGCGCGGGGCTCTTCTACGCGTATGGCTCCTTTCGTATCCAAGAGGTTGGCGGGGACGCCGCCGCTGTGGCGTTTAGTGGCACTGTCTCTGCCACAGTCGAGATTCCATTCTTCCTTGCTGGCGGCGCTATTGCAGCCCGTCTTGGAATGCGCACGCTCTTCGCGCTTGGACTGATCGCCATGGGAGTGTGCAGTGTGGGCTATGCGGTGATTGATACACCATTCGCACTCGCGATTGTGCGATCGCTTGTTGGTGTTGGCTTCGCCTGCACGCTGCTCGCAAGCGTCCTCAGCATCCGCGCCCTTGTCCCTGCCGCACTGCAGGCCACCGGCCAGGCGCTCTATCAGAGCGTCTCATTCGGACTCTCCATTGCGATTGCCGCACTCGTTGGGGGAATCATCTACGGCGAGCTTGGTGCTGTGCCGCTCTTCCTCTTGTCTGGCGTAATCATGTTCGGCGCCATCCCGTTCGCCTGGAGGGTGCTCCGCTAGTTCGCCGCGTTGCTTTGTGATGGGGCGCGTTATCGCTTCGCGAAGATCTCCATCATCAGGTCAACAAATCGCTGCGCGTTCGCATCAAAAGCAACTGCGGCGTTCGGCTCCTTCCCGCCGCGGAAGTGCGTATCTACAACGGTACGGCCAAGCGTCAGTGTGCCGGCGGTCTCCACCGCAACGTGATGGCGGCTCGTGGTGATGATGTTCGGCTCAACGAGTGCTGCAACGCAGAGCGCGTCGTGCACTGGGGCTGACTCTGGAACATCCATCTTCTGACTGCTCTCGTAACTTGCGACGCGGCGCTGGATGAAGATCGCCGCAGCCTTCCCTGCTGGCGTGCCGAGCGCATCGAGCGCGTCGCACTGCGCCGCTGTAACGAGCGCCTTATGCGTAGCGTCGAGTGGCACCATCAGGACGTTCTTGAAGCCAGCCTCAAAGACGCTCGCGGCAGCTTCAGGATCAGCCCAGATGTTGAATTCGGCGGAGGCGGTCATGTTGGGCACCTCGTGGCCACCACCCATGATGATCAGCTCAGGGACCCACTCGGCGAACTTCGGCTCTTGCGCCACAGCCGCAGCGATGTTGGTGAGCGGGCCGATCGGCATCAGTGTGATCGGTTGCGTAGCGGTGCGGTACGTCTCAATCAGCCATTCAACAGCACGGTTCGACGCGGCGGCACGCGTGCTACGCGGAATGTCAAGATACGTCCCGTGAGGATCCTGCACTGAGTCGGCCTTGAAGAATCGTTCTGACGGCATCGTCTTTCGTACGAGCGGCCGTGGCAACCCTGAGTGCACTGGGATGTCAGAACGCCCGATTAGGTCGAGCACGGAAATACTGTTCGTTGTGGTGGCGGTAAGTGGCGCATTGCCGAAGACGGTGGTGACGCCGATCAGATCGATCTCAGGGTGAAGTGCGGCGAGCATCAGGGCAACGGCGTCATCCGTCCCCGTGTCGCAATCGATGATCAGGCGGTGCTTGCTCATGAGGGGAGCATAGTGGAGCCGCTAGCTGGCGGAGAGCCACGTCGCACGGTGCCAGAGGAGGCGGGTGCGCACGTGATACGCGCTTGGTACGCGATACACCCTCATTTCCCCGCAGCCGTTTGATGCGGCGACCCGTCGCGGCGGCTCTTAGAGGGGTGCGATGAGTAGATGGAGATCCCGCCGCCTGCAGCGCTCGCTGCTGCAGTTAAGCTAACGGCAAGAGCTGCAGACTACGCGCGTGTTGAGCGAGCGTACGAAAGACTTGCACTAATCGCAGCTGCTGCGCCAATCAGCACCGTGGCTCCGTACAGCAAGCACTTGCCGCACCATTCGCCAATGAAGAGCGCCTGAATGAGGATCAGCGCGATCTCTATTGCAGACCCGGCAATCCCAGCGAGGAGCCAGATCGCGAGCGCCTCTTCGCGCTTCGTTCTCGCGTGCACATACGCGGCAACAAGTAAGACGAGGGATCCAACAAGACCGATCGCCGCAATTGGAATTGGACCAATGCTTGACCACTGTGACGCCTCTACGGTCTTGCATCCACCGAACGGACCCCATGCAGGGCCGCACACTTCAGGGAAGATTCCGATCTTCTCTCCAAGAATGAATGCAGAGATTAGGACGCCAACTACAGAAGCAGCGATGCCGATGCGGTGGGCCCGCGACACGAGCTACTTCTTTAGTGCTGCGTCGATGCGTGCGTAGAGATCCTCAGGCGCTGGAATTCCTGATTCCATCCAGTCGCCAAGGACAAGTGTTGGCGTACCCGTGATGCCGAGTGACTTCGCCTCTTCTGCATCTGCCTCTACCTCTGCGCGTATGGCAGGATCGGCGATGCAACTATCCCAGGCGGTGAGATCGACTCCTGCCGCTCCAGCAATCTTTCGTAGTCGCTCGGCGCTGAACGCACCTTCGTTCTCGCCACTCTGATTTGCGTAAAGGTACGAATGGAAGTCCCAGAAGAGATCTTGATCGGCGGCGCACTCCGCACCAACCGCTGCTGTGAATGACTCTTCACCGAGGAATGAGTAGTGGCGGTGTTCGATGCGCAGCTTCCCTTCGGTGACGTAGCGCTCATAAAGGGATGGCTCTGCGCCATTTGCCCACGCGCCGCAGATCGGGCACTGATAGTCGGTCCAGACGGTGAGCACCACTGGGGCGTCTACGGCGCCAAGGCCGTGATCCGTGGCAAGGCCGTCAGCAGGGATCAACGTTGGGGCGACCGGCGTGAAGTCGCCGCTCATTGAGGGGGTTGGCTTGGAGTCGAACGGGTTGGAGAGGAAGAGGACGACCACGCCTACAGCTCCGACCACGAGGCCCATGAGCACGGCGCGTCGAATAAGTTCCATTTGGGGAGTATAGCGCTGGAGCCTCAGGGGCTCTGCGGCCGTCTATTGATACTCGGTATCATATGTGGTAGGCTCTGGGTATGACAGAAGAGATGCTCGACGCGCTGGATCGCGCAGGGGTGCGCCTGACCGGCCCCCGCCGAAAGCTCGCCGCGCTTATTGAGCGCCGCGAGGGGCACTTCACCGCCGCTGACCTGCTGAAGGATGCTGGCCGGCGGAGGATGGGGATCGGACGCGCAACCGTCTTCCGACTCCTGGAGCTCCTCAGCGAGCAGGGGCTCGTTGAGCGGATTGACCTCCCGGACGGAACGCACGCCTACATTCCATGCGAGCCAACACATCACCACCATCTTGTCTGCCTCAACTGTGGCGCCACAACAGATGTGGACGACTGCGGAATTGAAGCGGTGACGCGCGAAGCGGCGCGCCGCTCCGGTTTCAAGATTGAACAGCACCGGCTCGAACTCTTCGGCCGCTGTCCCGACTGCCGCTCGGCCAACTAGGCCGAGCAGTTTTTTATCCGCCTAGCAACCCTAGGCATACGTAGGAGGAACCATGAGACTAGGTATCAAGAGATCCACATGGACGACAGTGGGCGCAGCGCTTTCGTCGCTCGTCCTGGTTGCTGGATGCAACGGAAGCGCAGCTTCGCCGTCTCCTAGCGAGAGCACTGGAGCAGCTGCTGACTACACGGTGATTGCAACAACCAGCGTGTTTGCTGATCTTGCGCAACTTGCGCTTGGTGACAACGTGGTGATCGAAACGATCGTCCCGGCTGGTGTTGACGTCCACACATTTGAGCCATCCCCCGCCGACGCGCAGAAGCTCGCTGGCGCGGACCTCATCGTCATGAACGGACTCGGCCTTGATGAGTGGGCACTCTCGCTGCTCGAAGCTGCTGGCAAGAGCGAAGAGGATGTGCTTGAGCTTGCAGAGGGCATCGACGAGAGCAACGCGTGGGTCTACCTTGAGGGAGAGGAGCACGACGAGGAAGAGGGTAAAGAGGAAGCAGAAGAGGGTGAAGAGCATGGGCATGGTGGCAGTGATCCACACATCTGGCTCGACCCAAAGGGTGCGGCGATCTATGTTGATCGCATTGCTGCGCGAGTAGCAGCCGAACTTCCGGAGCGCGCGGCGGAGATCGAGTCAGCACGTGATGCAGGACTCGCTGAGATCGCAGCCCTGGACGAAGAGTTGCGAGTCGGATTTGCAGCGGTAGAGGCTTCCGCGCGCAAGATCGTCACGTTCCACGACGCATTCGGTTACTTCGCTCGCGCCTACGGAATTGAGATCGTTGGTGTTGCGGTGGAAGCACCCGGGCAAGAGCCGAGCGCGAAGGAGATTGCAGCGTTGATTGACGCAATCAAGGCGGCTGGAGTGACGTCGGTCTTCAGTGAAGCGCAGTTTCCTTCAAAGGTCCTCGACCAGGTTGCGGCCGAAACTGGCGCGACCGTCCTAGAGAACCTCTACTCCGATGCACTAGGTGACGCACCTGCGAACAGCTACCTTGGCGCGATGCGTGCAAATGCATCAGCGATCTTGGCTTCGTTCAAGTAGTGCGATGATGGTGCAATGAACGAACGCGTTGCACCATCAGTTATCGAAGGCCGCACGCCCTTCTCGCGTTCTGAGGGGCGTGCGGTCACTATCTCCAGCGTGTCCGCAGGATACGGTGATCGTGCAGCAATCAGCGACATCACCCTTGACCTCGCGCGCGGTTCGCTGACGGCAATTTTTGGACCGAACGGTGGTGGGAAGTCCACGCTGTTGAAGTGCATCGCTGGGCTGATGAAGCCGTGGTCGGGAACCATTGAGGTGTTGGGTGCCGCTGTTGGGGTGCATGCGGCGCGTGTCGCATATGTCCCCCAAGCGGAGCAGGTTGACTGGAGCTTTCCGATCGCCGTTGATGAAGTGGTGGCGATGGGTCGCACGCCGCGCATTGGACCGCTTGGTCGTGCTGGTGCCGCAGATCGCGCCGCCGTCGCAGAGGCGCTCGAGCGCGTCGACATGGCTGGCCTCGCCGATCGTCAGATCGGAGAGCTCTCTGGTGGCCAGCGACGACGGGTCTTTATTGCGCGCGCGATCGCCGCAGATGCTGAGATCTACCTCTTGGATGAGCCGGTGACTGGGGTTGACCCGGTCACGCAGGAGAAAATCATGAACATCCTGGATGCCGAGGCGGCGCGAGGGAAGACTGTGGTGGCAACGACTCATGATCTCGCCTGCGCCGCGCAGCGCTTCCACGATGTGGTCGCCCTCTCAGAGCGTGTGGTTGCCCACGGCCCAGCGCAGCTCGTCCTTGACCGCGAGGTGCTCGAGAAGACGTACGGCGGCCACCTTGTCCCACTCGCGGATGGCGGCGTGGTGCTCCTTGATGACCCACATCACTCACACGGCAGCCACGAGGGTCACGAGTGAACCCGATCGACCTACTCCTTGAGCCACTCGCCTACGACTTCTTCGTTCGCGCGCTCGTTGCCAGCGCGCTGGTTGGGGTGGCGTGCGCTGTGGTCGGCTCGTTCGTGGTGTTAAAAGGGATGAGCTTCATCGGCGACGCGGTGAGTCACGCAGCCTTCCCTGGCATTGTGATTGCCTACATGCTCGGGCTCCCAATAATCCTTGGCGGCGCCGTTGCTGCGATCGGCACGGCACTCGGTATTGGCGCTCTGACGCGTCGATCTGGACTTCGCGCGGACTCCATCATCGGCGTTCTCTTTGCGGGAATGTTCGCGCTTGGCGTTGCACTCTTCTCGTCAATCCCAAACTATGTTGGTGATCTCTTCCACTTCTTGTTCGGCGATGTGCTCGGCATCAGCCTCTCGGACATGATCGCCCTGAGCGCGCTCGTGGTTGCACTTCTTCTTGTGATTCGTGCGCTGTGGAAGGAACTTCTCTTTGCAACGTTTGATCCGCTCGGTGCTGGCGCCGCGGGACTCCCTGTGCGCAGACTAGACGATCTACTACTCATTCTTATCGCCGTGACGATTGTGATCAGCCTGCAAGCAGTCGGCATTGTCCTGGTGGTCGCCATGATCACCACGCCGGCGGCAACAGCGCAGATGCTCGTCAAGCGATTCGGTCAGATGATTCTGGTCGCTGCGCTCATTGGTGTCACCGCTGCAGTCGCCGGACTCTACCTTAGCTATGCGTTGGACCTTGCGTCTGGCGCTGCAATTGTCTTGTTTGAAACCGCGCTCTTCTTGGTTGTCCTACTTTTCACGTCACTGCGCGGACGCCGCGCGGCGTAGTTAGCGGAGTCCGGCGAAGAGATCCTCTTCTGGAAGCGTTGGCTCGCTGCTCAGTCGATGCGCAAGAAGTCGATACTGTTCACGCGCTCCGAGTGCGATCTGATCCTCTTCGCTCAACAGTAAGAGAGGGCCATCTGACTTGATCTGTGTCGCGTGCGCTTGGATCGCGCGGCGCTTTGCGCCGAGCTGATCTTTGATGTTGATGCGCGTTGTGATCAGCTCATCTGGACAGGCCATCATGGCGCGCCAGGCACGCCACTTCTCTAGCTCTTCTGCCGTGACGTCTTTCGGTTCACTCCACCACGATTCAATTCCGCGCGACTCAAGGAGTGCCAGCACGGCGTCGCGCTGCGAATCGGGAATACGTACCTCATAGAGCTTCTTCGGTGACCATGCTGGCCCAGCCGCTGGTCGCCATGCTGGGTCACCTGCAACCTCCCATGCACGGCGCGCGATCTTTGCGGCGGCGATGTGATCCGGGTGGCCGTAGCCGCCGAAGTCGTCATACGTAGCGATCACGTCAGGACGTGTACTGCGAATGAGGCGCACGAGAGACTCGGTTGCTGCGTCAAGGTCGGTGGTGATGTGCTGGTGAAACGAGCGTGGATCGGCGTTCCCCTCACTCCCATCCATTCCAGAGTCGCGATAGCCGAGGTTCTCCCAGTGCGTCACGCCGAGTGCGCGCATTGCCGCGGCGATCTCACCCATGCGTGTCTCACCTAGTCGCTCGTGCTCATCTGGTGTGTCGCGCTCTGGGATGACGATCTCGCCGAGCTCACCGCGCGTGCCAGTTACCACGATCACATCTGTCGCTTCGCCTCGGGCGGCGGAGTTCGTGGCGGCGTAGTGCGCCAGGGTGCCGCCCATGCTGATCGTCTCGTCGTCTGGGTGGGCGTGCACTGCCATGAGGAGGAGTTGCCCTGCGTCGTTCATCCCTGCATCGTACGCGTGGGCTCGGCGAGGCGCGCGGGTCGGCTACCCTACCGCTAGAGAGAGCGCCGAGTGGGCGCGAGCGAGCGAGAGGCGCAGGAGGTCGAGATGGGAGAGAAGAGCGTGCAGCGATGGGCCCTCGTGCTCGGCGCCTCGAGCGGGATTGGCGAGGCCTCGGCACGCCACGCCGCAGAGGCCGGCTACAACATCTGCGGCGTCTACCTCGGTCGCTCCCGCGGCGAGAAGCTCGATGCCGCTATTGCCGCAGTGAAGGTGACTGGCGTTGAGGCGCTCTATATCCGGGGCAACGCCGCCGATGACGAGAAGCGTGGCGAAGTGATTGCGCAGCTCTCCGAACGCTTCGCCGCCGCGCGCGCCGCTGGCGCCGCACCAGAGCTCGGCATCGTGCTGCACTCGCTCGCCTTCGGCAGCCTGCAGCCCTTCCTGCCTTCTGGCGATACGCCAACGATCACGCGCAAGCAGATGGATATGACCTCTGACGTGATGGCGCACTCACTCGTCTACTGGGTTCAGGATCTCTACACCGCTGGGCTCATCGGCGGCACCACGCGCATCTTCGCGACGTCATCTGAAGGTGCATCAAAAGCGGTCCCAATGTACGGCGCCGTCTCCGCCGCTAAGGCCGCAGTAGAGGCGCACTGTCGTCAACTCGCCATTGAGCTCGCAACACTCGTCCCTGGCGCAACGGTGACTGCGCTGCGGCCAGGTGTTGTTGACACCCCAGCGCTACGCAAGATCCCAGGAAGTCAGGACTGGATTGACGTGGTGATGAAGAAGCATCCAGGGAAGCGACTCACCACACCTGATGATGTTGGTCGCGCAATTGTGGCGCTCTCCGCGCCAGGAATGAACTGGGTGACAGGGAATACAATTACGATTGACGGCGGTGAGCAGATCGCCGGCGGCTGATCCAAACGACCAGCAACGGCGCGAGCACCGTTACCGCGGCGATCGGCAACGTCACCTCTGCAACGATCCCCGTGAGGCGCAACAGTGCAAGTGCCAACGCGGCAACACCAACCGCAACGCCGCGCTCTGATGGTCGTGCGCCGACGTTGAGACGCGCCGCATTCGCGACGAGCAGAATTGCTGCAACGCCAAGCCATGCCCAACCGGCAGATGGTGAAGATGCGTCTCCAACAATAAGTGCGTAACTGATTGCTAGTGTGGCGAGTGCAGCGAGCGCCGCCTGCTCGATCGTTTTGGCGCTTACGCGAAGCGACACTAAATCTTCTTCCCGATCATCTGCTCTAGAAGTTGCGATGGTGCTGCGATCACTGGCGTCTCTTCATCGGGCGTCAAACCTGTAAAGCGCGTCTCCATCTCCAGCACGCCGGCCCAGATCTTTTCGTTCGCGTCGTCGCTGTTGTCATGGACGCTGCCGTCGCGAATCTTTCCAGAGGCTTCGATGATTTTCATGCCAAGCATCGTGGTCGCTTTTAGTTCCTGATCGTGTGAAGCGCGTAGCTCTTTTGATCGACCAGGGACAATCTTCTCAACGAAGGCATCAAGTTGTGTCACCTTCTCCGCGCCAGTGATCTCTTCGCAGATGCCGAAGAGTGTTGCGGAGCGATAGTTCATAGAGCTGTCAAAGCCACTGCGTGCCAAGACGATGCCGTCAGTCAGGTGGATTGAGACGCAGACTTCTGTTCCGACGACGCTCTTCAGGAAGCGGCTCGCCGCCGAGCCGTGCCAGTAGAGCTGATCGCCGTCGCGCCAGTGCGCCGTTGGTGTGGCGATCGGACGACCATCAAGGAGGTAGGCCACGGTGCAGGTGAGGGCGGAGTCAATGACCGGGTAGATCTCGCTGCGCTCATAAAGACCGCGCTCAGGGAGGCGGCGGACACGTGTGCGCTCGCTCGGCGGGAAGCCGTCGCTGACAGGGATCTCTCGTGGCATAGAGGGATCGTAGACGACGGAGGAAGGAGTTTCCTGGCGGACCCGACCGGATTCGAACCGGCGATCTCCAGCGTGACAGGCTGGCATGTTGGGCCGCTACACCACGGGTCCGCGACAGGACTGCGAAGCCTAGCAGAGGGGGTAGGATCCGACTATGGGATATGGAGCTGACGCGGCGAAACGAGCGGGGGGCTCAGGCCGCATCGACCTACGCTCCGACACGGTCAGCCACCCCACCCCCGAGATGCGCCGGGCCATGGCGAGCGCCGAGGTGGGCGACGACGTCTTTGAGGACGACCCCACCGTCATCGAGCTAGAAGAGCGTGCCGCCGACCTGCTCGGCAAGGAGGCGGGGCTCTTCGTGGCCTCTGGAACGATGGGGAACCTGGTCAGTGTGATGGCGCATGTCCCGCGCGGCGGCGAAATCATCACCCCCGCTGAAGGGCACATCCCGAACGACGAGGCGGCGAACTACGCCGTTGTCGCTGGCGCCGGACTTCGACCAGTGCACGAGCTGCCGAACGGCGAGATGCCTATTGACGCCGTAGTCGACGCAATTCAAGACGCATCCGACCCGCACTCGGCGATCACAAGCCTTGTTGTTGTTGAGAACTGCCACGCGCACACCTTCAGTCGGCCGATCACCCCCGCGTACATGAAAGAACTCCGCGCAGCGCTGAAGCCCGCCGGGGTCCCGATCCATGTTGATGGGGCACGCCTCTTCAATGCCGTTGTGGCACTCAACGTGAACGTCCGCGATCTGGTCAAAGATGCGGAGAGTGCAACCTTCTGCTTGAGCAAGGGGCTCGCCGCACCGATCGGCAGCGTCGTTGTTGGGAAGAAAGATTTTATCTTTAAGGCGCGCCGCGCGCGCAAGCTACTTGGTGGCGGCATGCGCCAGGTCGGCATCCTTGCCGCGGCGGGACTCGTTGCGCTTTCAGATGGCCCTGAGGGGACCGTCAAGCGACTCACCGAAGATCACGTCAATGCGCGCGTACTCGCCGAAGCACTCACCAGCATGAAGGGCGTCATCTCACCCGGACACAATGCGCAACCTGAGGGTGATCGCCTTGATCCGAACCGCGTCGTCACGAACTTTGTCATCTTCAAGATTGAGGGCGGCCTGAAGCGGCGCCAGAAGTTTCTTGATGAACTTGAGAAGCGTGGCGTGCTGATGGTTGCCTACACACACGGTCAGATTCGCGCCGTTACGCATTACGGTGTTGATGAGGCGAATATCCAGCAGGTGATCAAGGCGTCATCCGAAGCGCTCGCCGCCTCCGCATAGCGCAGGGGCGCTGATATATGCGCATTGTTCCCTCCATTGATCTTGACGGCGGACGATCGCGCATTGTTTTCTGGCCAGGAGCTGCGACCGGTGTTGGTGTGCCAACGGATCAGCCGGCGCGCGTTGCGCGGCACTTTGTTGATCGCGGCGCAACGCTGATTCACCTCGTTGATTTTGACGGCGCGCGGGCGGGCGCGCCGCAGAACCTTGAGGCGATCGGTGCGGTGGCGGGACTCGTTGCAACACCACTTCAGGTTGCGGGCGGCATGGAGTCGCCCGAGGCAATCAAGATCGCGTTCGCCACAGGTGCAACACGCGTCGTTGTTGGAGCGGCCCTCCTGGACGAGCCAGAGCTCCTCGCCGCCTGCGCCGTCGCCGCGGGTGACTGGCTCGCCGTTGGCCTCGATCCACGCCCAGATCGCCTCGCCGACTTCCCCTGGAAGCGCGCCTCCCGCCCCACCATTGACGATCTCCTCCAGCAGCTCAGCGCCGCTGGGATTCAGCGAATCGTGCTGAGCCACGGCGGTAACGCGAGCGAGGCGAGCGCATTCGCGCAGCTCGCGCAGCGCTACCCCTCAATGGAGCTCAGCGTTGCTGGTGGCGTCACTGATCTTGATGGCGTGCGGCGACTCCGCGATGCGGGCGTGAGTTCTCTCATTCTCGGTGAGGCGCTCCTCTCCGGTGCGATCGACTTTGAAGAGGCGCAGGCGCTCGCCGCGCAGACGCAGTAACGCGTAGTATTCCCAGATGAGAAAGTTGCCACTGACTTGGGCGCTTGTCGTTGCAGCGGCGCTACTCCTCGCCGCCTGCGGCTCCAGCACTACGGGTGAGTCGCCAGCCAGAAACGCAAACGGATGTCCAACGTCACAACCCGCAGCGCTTGCAGCGGGCGAGAAGCGTCAGATTGTCATGACTACCTCCATGGGAGAGATCACACTCCTCGTTGAGGCGGACCTCTCACCGATTGCGGTTGGCAACTTTGTGGCACTCGCTGAGTGTGGCTTCTACGACAACGTCATCTTCCACCGCATCGCCTACATGCAGGACGGCATCCCGTTCGTTATTCAGGGCGGCGATCCAACAGGTACAGGGACGGGCGGCCCTGGCTACAAGATCAAGGACGAACCAGTGGTCGGCGAATACGCGCGCGGCGTCCTTGCTATGGCGCGCAGTGCGGCACCAGATTCGCAGGGGAGCCAATTCTTCATCGTCTTGGACGACGGGGCGCAGCCACCACTCGAGAGTGCGCGAACGTACGCGATCCTTGGTCAGGTCACTGCGGGGATGGACGTCGTCGATGCGATCGCGGGCGTCGAGCGCGACGCGGAGGACCGCCCGGTCGTCCCTGTCACGATTCTCAGCACCACGGTGAGCACCTCCGCGCCATAAGCGACGCGGGCGGGTAGACTCTCACGACGCGCCAGTAGAAGCTGGCAAGAGGCGGCATTTGCCGCAGAAGTGAGGAGAGCATGGCGACCGCAGTCATTGAGACCACCCTTGGGACGATCGAATTTGAACTCCTAGATGACGATGCGCCGAAGACGGCGGAGAACTTCGTCACGCTCGCAAACAAGGGCTTCTACACCGGCGTGATCTTCCATCGCGTGGTGCCAGGTTTCGTGATCCAGGGGGGTGACCCAACAGGAACAGGATCAGGTGGACCTGGCTATAAGTTTGCCGATGAGCCGATCACGATGGGCTACGCGCGTGGGACGGTTGCGATGGCGAACGCTGGGCCGAACACTAACGGAAGCCAATTCTTCATCTGCCTCGCCGACCTGCCGCAGCTTCCGCCGAACTACACAATCTTCGGCCAGGTCGTCTCAGGGTTGAGCGTGGTCGATGCGATTGCCGCCGCCCCGTGTGGCCCTGGCGACCGGCCTGTTGAACCTGTAACAATGAAGTCGGTCAGCATCCGCTAACCCCCACCCGCCGCGCTGGACGAGCGCGCACGGGAAAAATAGGGGGTTGGAATTGGCCCTTCGGCGCGGTATCCTAAGCGCAGCTGTTCTTGTTCGAAGGCCATGGGTAGGTGGGTTAGGGTAGTCGCTTTAGGCGACGTGATAGATGCTCTTCGGGCGTAGCTGCGGAACTGACTTGTTCGTTCTAAAAGCGGACCGGCTTCAGGTGGCTCCCTTCACGGGGAGTCACCTGATTTATTTTCATCACGTATTCCCGCTATTCTGCCCCTCTCGCGCTCGTAGCTCAGTGGATTAGAGTGTCTCCCTCCGAAGGAGAAGGTCGCAGGTTCGAATCCTGTCGGGCGCACCATCCCCCGCCGAACGATACGCGCCTCCCTGCCGTCAAGCCCTAGAATCGGCGCATGGCTGACCCACGGTTAAAGAGCGTCCCACCGCTTAGGCGGCCACTCCTTCTCCTGGCGTGCCTCGTCACGCTCGTCGCGCTCGCCGTTGGCTTCAGTGGAACTGATGAGCGACTCCTCTTGGCGCCAGCCGCCGTTGCACTCGTCTGGGCGGCCGCTTACCGCGCGCAGCCGAACGAGAGCGTTCGCGAACTTCGTGGCACCTCAGCTGGCGTTGTTGTG
Source organism: Candidatus Limnocylindrus primus (assembly GCA_003670475.1). Lineage (GTDB taxonomy): Bacteria > Chloroflexota > Limnocylindria > Limnocylindrales > Limnocylindraceae > Limnocylindrus. The sequence goes on from QWRJ01000007.1 coordinate 30,305, forward strand.
GTCCGACGACCTCCGCCATCCGGACCACGCCGCAGGACAGAGATGCCGCCAACTCCATCTGAATACGCACCCTCCGCCGCAGTTGCGCAGGCTCGCGCCAAGTCAAAAGACGGGAAGCCGCTCATCAAGCGCGTGCAGTACGGACTCCCTGATCGACCGGCGGCACCTGTCAGCAACGAGAAGAGCGAGAAGGACGAGAAGAAGCCAAAAGGGAAGCGCCGCAAAGCGAAGGGTGGCGGAGAGGGCGGAAAGCCGACGCTCGGACTCTAGGTTCTTCGCGCTCGTTCGTTATGGTGCAATACGCACATCAACGGTTGGCGGGTTGGCTCGATTACTGCATCCGGCAGAACGCCACGACGAAGTGATGCTCGACTTCTCAGCAGAATCCACGCTGAGCCCCCAGCGCAACTTCACTCCAACCCAACCAACAAGGTAGGTGCAGACAGCAGCGCGGTACAACGGGATCCAGCTTGATGGATCTCGATCACTTTTTGACATGTTGACGTTGTCCGTTACCGCGCGGAGCGCCCAAGAGACACCAATATCGTTTGCGAATGCAAGCCTTCGAGTGGAGGACCAAGCGTGCGCGCCAGACTTCCACGCCTCACTTAGCGCAACGACATGATCAATATCTACATCCGACGCATTGGTCCATGTCACGTTGTCGTAGAGGCTCAGCCACTTACCAGTGCGCACCGTGCGATAACTGATTGTCACGTTCACTGTTGATTCAGTGATGAGCACCTCGGCGCGTGTATCAAAACCGTCTCCATCGGCGTCAATCCAGCCGCCAAACTTTGAACGAGCGTATCCGCTCGTATGCTCCGCCTGCACCTTGAGCCGGTCCAGCGCCGTGGTCATGGAGATCCGCGCGGTTGGAAGCGCGGCGAACGCTGGGGTGATCGCTGTGACGAGCGAGAGGAACATGGCAAGGAAGATTGGCGTCATCTGCTCACCGTAAAAAGGCCGCGAAGTAGCGCCACACCGTGCTCGTCGCGCACGTCAACCCGTAGATCAGAGTTCTCTGGCTGCTGGCTGATCTGGACAAGCGCGCGAGTCCCTTCCGTGACGGCGAGATATTCAAGGCGGATGCGGCGGCGCGTTGCGGCGAGCTGCTCTGGCGCTACGGAGTTCAGCGCCTCCTCAATCACCTCGAGCCAGGCGGCATGGTTCACATGGCCGAGCGGATCAATGTCTGAGGTGCGGAGTGGGATCTCAACGGTGCGTGTGCTTGTGCCTTCAGGTGGAGCAGCCGGAATCTTGATCGGAAGGAAGGTTGCGCCAACGCGTTGAACAAACGCCTCAAACTCTGCTGGGAATCGGCTCGGTCTGCCCTCCGTGTCGGTCATCACCCAATCAATTGCCGCGTCGGCGATCACGCGTCCGCCCGCAGTAAAGAGGCGGGTGTGTCGTCGCGCCATGACGTGGCGGAATCCGGCGAGCGAGGTGGTTGCAGTGATCACCTCATTGGAGTGCGGGGGTTGATCAATGAGTAAGTCAATGCCGCGCACCACCCAGCCGACGCCGCGTGCTTCGTACCATGCACGTCCATATTCGAGCCCTTCGCTATGAAGCCAGGCCACATCTTGCGCGTGGCGCAGCAGCGCCGCAGCACGCATACGCCCGTCACGCCCGCACTCGTCGAAGCGCACGCCGCGCCCCTCTTCGCGGTAGCGCGCCTCAGCGGGGAGGGCGACCTCATCTGGGGCGTCGCCTGGGGTGAGCCGTGCGGCAAGTGCCTCTTCTGCGCTCACTTCGCTCACCGCGGTCACCCTGCGGCTAGCCGTGCCAGCGTGTCGAGAGTGATCATTCGCGTCTGTTCGCGTGGGCCGCGCAGAACGCTGAGTCGCGCAGCAACCGTGGCGGCGGTATCAAAGGCAACGATCCCGATCGCAATCCGAACTCCAACCCCCGCCGCTCGAATCCGCGCATCCTCGAGCTCGGCAAGGAGGCTGTCGTCGATGCCGCGCGCCCCCCACTTGCAGTCCCAGAGCTCTGGCACTGGGCCAGTCTCTACGGTCACATCAAATGGATGCGGATCGGCTGAGGCGCCGTCAACAGCGAAGCGGCGTTCACGGCGCACCATTCGTTCAGGTTCGCGCGAGAGTGCGGCGCGGCGCTTGAGTAGCTCAGCGGTGGTCGCCTCAACGATTGCGCCGCGATACTGCGCGTTCGACTGCGCCGCCTTCCCGCCAATCGCAAGTGCCCCTACGACGAGCGCGTCGCTCGGCGCACGGTGCGTTGGGAGAAGTCCAAAGTAGGCGGCGGCGGTTGCGGCGTCTGGCTCCGGATCACCCATCAACGCGCGCGCAAAGAGTCGATCGGGTGGCGCCGCGGCGGCAATCGCCTGCGCGAGCGGCTTCAAGATTGGATCGGCCTGAATACCTGAATAGACAACGGCGCGGCCGTCGCGTGGTGCGTCGGTGAATGAGATGCCACCTGGGAGTCGCGCCGCGCTCCCGCTCCCCGCCGCGCCACCAGCTGCCTGCGCCTCTGTTGGGAGCGCCTTCGGATTAAGTGCCGCCACAAGTAGCGTGGTGAGGAGGCGTGGATAGATCCCGATCCAGTCGATTGCGCGATGCGGATCGTTTGCGCTGATGACACGCTCGGCAGCCGCGGTGAGCGCATCAAGCGCTCCCGTTACTGGTGCTGGTAGCTCGCGTGCGCCGATTGCTGCAACGGTGCGCTCAATCTCTGTTGCACCTGACGCGCTGATGACCTGTGTGTAGTCGAGCGCTTCCATAACCGTTTCACCGAGTGCTGTCAGACGTGTGAACGTTTCAACCTGCGAGTTGAGCGCGCTCATGCGCGAGGCCAGCGCAGCGCAATCGCATCAAGAAGCAGTTCTGGATTCCCGTTGCGGCGCACCGCGGTGAGCGCGCGGTCAATGCTGATCAGCGCATCACGCCAAACCGTTGCCTCACAACGTGCCGCAACTGGGGTGAGCTCGTGCAGATCTTCTGGAAATCCGATTGATTCCGTAGCACCAGCGGCAACAAGTGCGAGGTCGCGCGCAACACCGCGCCAGAGACGCAGCAGCGCGGCGGCGGCGGCACGTCGTTCGGCGGGTGTTGGCTTTGCGCCACTTCGCTTCGCCGCAGTCTTCTTCTTCGGCTCTGCTTCAGCAGCATCATCTGGCTCACTGTCTTGCGTATCAGCTTCTCCGTCTACAGATGCTGCATCGCCCTCTTGTGTGTCTACTCCTGCAGCGAGGATGGCGCTCGCGTCACCGATCAGCGCAGGGATCTGTCGCAGTCGTGCATGTGGCGCCACACCAACGAAGTCAAGGAGCTGACGGCGAAGTTGCGCGTGTGCGCGTGCAGCGTCTCCAGTGACGCCAGCCTCAAGGAGTGGTCCGGGCCGACCGCCCGCCATTCGGGGCAGGCGCAGAGCTGGGGCGGCGTCAAGACCGAGCTGCGTGGCGAGGAGCTCGCTCGCCGCTGTACTCTCCGGAAGGCCGAGACGCACTGAGGCGCAGCGGCTACGGATGGTTGGCATGAGTGAAGAGTCCTCTGCCGCCGAGAGGATGATGTGCGTGCGTGGTGGTGGCTCTTCCAGCGTCTTTAGGAGTGCGTTCTGCGCCGCCTCACTCATGCGATCGGCGCGCTCGATGAGGGCGATGCGACGGCCGCCCTCAACTGGGAGGAGGGCGAGGCTCTGCTCGAGTTCGCGAATTGGCGTGATCCCAATCTCGTCTGCTGCGCCGCTCGGCGTGATCAGTGCTAGGTCGGCGTGACTCCCTGACGCAACGAGCCTGCAGGAGCGACAGGCGCCACATGCGCCGCCCTCAACTGGTGCGGTGCAGAGGAGTGTGGCAACAGCGTCGCGCGCGAGCGTCCCAGCGCCAGCACCACGAGGTCCAACGATGAGTAGCGCGTGGGGTGGCGAGTCGGCGAGGAGTGTTGCAAGGCGCGCGCTCGCCTCATCGTGACCACGCGTCTTAAAGCTCGCCGGCGGGCGAGCGCTAACGATAGGGCGCGAGGTGGCGGCGGAACGCTTGGCCGGCGTGCTGACCGCCTTCGCCATCTTGGTCGCCTCTTACCTCTTGCTCTTTGGTCGGGCGGCAGCCTTCTTCACCAGTGCCACCTTGGCGGCTGGCTTCTTTGCGGCAGGCTTTGCCGCAGCTGGCTTCTTTGCGGCTGGCTTTGCCGCAGCAGGCTTTGCCGCCGCGCGACCGCGTCCGCGGCCACTCACCGGTGCGTCCTTACCGCTGAGGGCTGGTGCGCTCTCTGCGGATCGGCCGGTCGCCTCGAGCTGTGAGCGGAGGAGTGCCGCAACATCGGACGGGACGGACTCTGTGTCCATGCCGCCAGACATGTTGGAGCGACTCGAACCGTCACGCTGCGAGCGCGCAACTTCGTCTGCAATGCGCGATGGCCCCGAGCCGAGCGCACGACGTGATGCACCAGACGGCTGTACGCGTCCAGCACCACGTCGCTCTGCGAGCAGGTACTCCGGAACGCCGCGAGGTGCGTCGTTATCAAGATCAGAGAGCGACATCGTCTCGATCGGTCCGTCATACGACGAACCGCGAACCGGTGCCTCACCGCGCACGCCGTCACCGGCTGGTGCTTCGGCAAACCCTTCGCCACGTCCGCGTCGACCGCGTCCGCCACGACGGCGTCGACGGCGTGGCGCATCGCCAAACTCACCGGTCGCCGCATGGTCATGCTCTTGTCCTGGCGCTGGTCGTGCGAGATCGCTCGGCTCTAGATCATCGAGTGACATCGTCTCAATGGAGTCAGCGTCAATCACGCTGTTTCCAACGCGCACCACCGCTGCTCCGCGGCCTCGTGCTGCGACTGGTCGCCCCACAGCACTGCGTCGTGGGCGCCCACGCTCTTCTCGTGGC
>QWRJ01000008.1:0-9749 GCA_003670475.1 Candidatus Limnocylindrus primus
TCCGTTGCGGAGAGAGATGTAGATATTCCAGAGGAGCGGCAGGGTGCTGATACCAACGAGGAACCCCCCAACGGTTGCGGCGAGGTTGAGATCATTCCAGCCAGCGGTTGGCGAGTAGTCCGCAATACGCCGCGGCATCCCCATGAGCCCGAGGGAGTGCATGGGCAGGAAGGTGAGGTTGAGGCCAACCATCGCGATCACAAAGTGCAGCTTCCCGAGTCCCTCATCAAGCATCTTTCCAGACATCTTTGGGAACCAGTAATAGAGTCCGGCCATAATCGCCAAGAACGATCCGCCGAAAAGCACGTAGTGAATATGCGCCACGATCCAGTACGTCGCGTGAATTGCATAGTCAACTGGCACCGACGCGCTGAAGACTCCATTGATCCCACCGATGAGGAACATCGAGAGGAAGCCGAGCGCGAAGAGCATTGGCGTTTTGAGTGCGATCTGTCCACGCCAGAGCGTGGCGATCCAATTGAACATCTTTACGCCAGTTGGAACTGCAATCAGAAACGTCATCACCGAGAAGAACGGCAGGAAGACACCCCCTGTCGTGAACATGTGATGTGCCCAGACCGAGAATCCAAGCGCGCCGATCCCCGCCGTGGCAAACACGAATGCTCGGTAGCCGAAGAGCGGCTTTCGGCTAAACACTGGGATGATCTCAGAGATCACGCCCATCCCCGGGAGAACCATGATGTAAACCGCAGGGTGGCTGTAGAACCAGAAGATGTTCTGCCAGAGGATGGCTGAACCGCCGGTGGTTGGATCAAAGAAGCTCCCACCAAAGTTGCGATCCACAAAGAGCATGATGAGTGCGCTTGTGAGCACTGGCGTCCCCATCAAGACGAGCACGCTAGTTACGATGATCGTCCACACCATGATCGGCATGCGGAAGAGCGTCATGCCAGGAGCGCGCATGCGGAAGACCGTCACGAGGAAGTTCACCGCGCCAAGAATGGAACTCGTGCCAACGAGGACAACGGCCATGATCCACAAATTCATCCCAGGGCCAGGGCTATACGTGATGCTGCTGAGTGGTGGGTAGGCGGTCCACCCCGCGTCAGCCGCACCACCCAAGAAGAATCCTGATGCGGCGATAAGTCCAGAGAATGGAATCATCCAGAAACTGAGCGCGTTGATGCGCGGGAAGGCCATGTCCGCCGCTCCAATTTGCAGCGGGACGATGTAGTTTCCGATGCCAGCAAGGAACGGAATGATCACCCAGAAAATCATGATGGATGCGTGCATCGTAAAGAGTTGGTTGTAGACAGACTCGTCCATGAACTGCAGACCCGGTTGAGCAAGCTCCGTGCGGACACCGAGTGCAAGAAGTCCACCGATCGCCAAGAAGATGAACGAACTGATGGTGTAGAGGATTCCAATCTTCTTGTGATCGGTTGTCGTTAGGTAGTCGTAGACCCTAGATCCCTGAGCTCCGGTGGCTCGAACAGCTGCAGTTGTCATGTGCCCCTCCTCACTAACGCCTAGTTTGCCAAGATCTCGAGCGGCGCGTACATCCCGTTAGAGAAGTGACCCGCAATATTGCGGAGCACGATGTATTTTCCCGGTGATAGATCCAGAGTCAACAGTTTGACCTCGCCGGGGGCAAACTCTGGCTGCTCGCCAGCCGCATCAAGCATCGCTTCGTCAAGTCGATTTGATGCCGAGTCAACCTTTGTAAGCAGCTCTTCTGTTGTGAGGTCCGTGCGAACGACAATGAACTCATGGGGCACCGTCCCGCCATTAGTCAGCCCGATCGATACCTCGCCTGATGTGCTTGTGGCGCTGGATAGCTCAATGCCCCACTCCTTGACGGTTCCGGAGAGATCGGCAGCGTCCGGTGCTGGAGACGTACTCGCAGAAGGATCTGGCTTCATCTCCGTCAGCCAAGCGTCGTACTCTTCGCGCGTCACGACGCGCACGGAGAACCCCATGGCGTGATGGAGGAGCCCACAGAAGGCAGAACATTGGCCAGCGAATGTGCCGAGCTTGTTTGGCGTGAATTCAAAGTGATTCACCTGGCCAGGGACTAAGTCGCGCTGGAAGAGGAATTCGGGAATATAGAAGCCGTGGTTGACATCTTGCGCCACCAGGGTGACTTCAATTCGCTCATCAATTGGAACAACAAGCTCTGGATAGTTTTGCGCTGTGCCGTAAATCTCGAAGCCCTCATCGGGATACCCAAACTTCCACTGCCACTGATACCCAACGACTTCCACCTTTACCGAAACCTCTTCTGGCTTACGGGCGTCAACGACACCGAGTACTTGGGATGAGGCGAAGAAGAGCCCGATGACCGTCACCAGCGGGATGACTGTCCAAACGACCTCCAACGCCAAGTTGCCATGCGTCTGGGCTGGAAGCGCAACATCAGAGGCTTTGCGTCGGTAGCGAATGACCGACCAGATCACCAGTCCTTGAACGAGGAGAAAGACGATCGCGGCGATGACGAAAACTAGCTTGTAGAGGTCCTCAATGAGGAGGCCTTCAACACTGGCCGCATTAGGGGGGAAGGCTGCCTGACACCCGGCGACGCTCAGTGCCGCAACGAGGGTCAGGAGGAGCACGATTGGATTACGCATCTCACAGATTGTACGCCTGCCCCATAAAGTTGGCAGGACGGCTAGCGCGCCCCGTGGAGGGCGCGGGGGTCGATCACCTTGAGCGGCTCGGCGCGCTTGGTTCCCGCTGGCAGGAGGCCAGCCTCCACGCCAACACGCGCAACGAGCTGCGCCTTGGCGTCCAGCGTCTTCACTAACTGTGGCAACTCATCGTCGGTGAACTGCGCGTGATATTCAGAGACGGCGGCCGCCTTCCGTTCCCAGGTGGCGTCGATCGGCGAGAAGGTGGTCGGCTCGTCGGTGTAAAAGAAGGCAACAGCGCGCGCATCGTTCGGCTTCGCCGCGCGCCAAAGTGCATCAATCGCGGCGTCGCTTGAGGCGAGCTTCGGAATGCCAGAGAGGATCGCCGCTTCGGCGGCGATGGAGCCAGCCTCCCAGTGATCGCGATGTGCCTCAACGCGCAGCCACGGATCGGCGGCGAAGATTGCATCTGGTCGGAAGTCGCGAATCTCGCGGAAGAGGTCGGGGCGCACATCGAAGCGGCTCCAGTTCCCCGCGTCTGGGTAGTTGAGGTGCGTCAACTCCTGAATGCCGATAATCTTCGCCGCCGCGCGCTGGTCGCGCAGCAGTGATGCGGCCGCCGCCGCATCGTCAAGCGACTCGTCAATCACGCCGACCAGGTCGTCCATCATCGTGCAGTAACGAATCTCAGCGCCAGCGTCCACGAGCGCCGCAAGGGTGCCCCCCGCCGCAATGTCGGCATCGTCATAGTGCGGCTGAATGACGAGGATGCGCCGGCAACTAAAGATGTCTGGCGTAGGGAGGAGTGACGGGATTCGAAGCGGCGCGCTCTGGTGTGTCATGCGGGGAGCCTACTCACCCTCACCCTCGCACGCGACCAGCCGTGCGTCAGGCGCGACGCGCGTGCGGCGCGCCTGACGGAACGCCGCACACCGCGCGGGGCGGGAGGTCTACCGTGCCCGCTATAGAGGGAGGCGAACCACCCTCACGTAGGAGGCAACAGATGGTTGACCAGGCGGCACTCGCCAAGCGATTCCCAAAGAGCTTCACGTGGGGCTTTGGCACCTCGTCGTATCAGATTGAAGGGGCCACCAAAGAGGACGGACGCGGCGAGTCGATCTGGGATCGCTTCGCCACGATTCCTGGGAAGACGCACAACGGCGAAGACGGCGAGCCTGGCACCGATTCGTATCACCGCTGGCGCGAAGACATCGCCATCCTGAAGGAACTCGGCGCCACCGCGTACCGCTTCTCAATTGCTTGGCCACGAATTCTTCCGAACGGAACTGGGGCGGTGAACCCGAAGGGACTCGCCTGGTATCAGCAGTTTGTTGATGGGCTTCTTGAGGCGGGCATTGAACCGTTCCCAACGCTCTATCACTGGGACCTGCCGCAGGCGCTGCAAGATCGTGGCGGCTGGCCGGCGCGCGACACGGCAAAGGCGTTCGCCGATTACGCAGGGATCGTCCTTGGCGCACTTGGCGATCGCGTTACGCGATGGTCAACGCTGAATGAGCCGCTCTGCTCCGCATGGCTCGGCCACCTGAGCGGCGACATGGCACCAGGGATTCAAGACGTGCAGGCGGCCTTCTCCGCGTCGCATCATCTTCTGCTCGGACACGGCATGGCGGTGCGTGCGATGCGCGCCGCGGCGCCGAAGATTGAAGTGGGCATCGTCTTGAATGTTGGGCCCGGAATTCCAGCGACCGATTCGGATGCGGACCGCGAGGCGGTGCGCCGCCACGATATGACCGATAGCGGCTGGTTCCACGATCCGCTCTACTTCGGCACCTACCCGCAGGAGGCGATCGACTTCTCTGGCGTGAAGATGCCAATTGAGTCAGACGATATGAAGATCATCTCCGAGAAGTTGGACTGGCATGGTCTTAACTACTACTTCCCGGCGAAGATCGGCGACGATCCAAAGGGTGGCGGCGCACGCACCACCTGGAACCATATTGATGGCCCCAAGACCGACATGGGCTGGGGGATGAACGCTGGCGTGATGCGCGACTTCCTGATCAAGCTAAAAGACCACTGGAAGGCGCCGAAGATCTACATCACGGAGAACGGCTCAGCGTGGCCAGACACGATTGGAGCGGGCGGTGGCGTCCACGATCCAGAGCGTGAGGCGTACCTGATGGATCACCTCACCGCCGCCGCCGAGGCGCTCGACGCAGGCGTTGACCTGCGCGGCTACTTCGGCTGGTCGCTACTGGACAACTACGAATGGGCGTACGGCTACGACAAGCGCTTCGGCTACACCTACGTAGATTTCGCCACGCAGAAGCGCACCATCAAGGAGTCTGGTCGCGCCTACGCCAAGCTGATCCGAGCGTCACGCGGGGGCTGAACTACTCGTCGGCATGCTCCGGTTGGCGCACGACTGAAGAGATTCCAGAGAGCAGCAGCGGGATCGGCGACACGATAATGCCGAGCGCCCCAGCGAAGAGTGCGGCGCGCAGGCCGAAGCTGTCGGCGATCAGGGCGCCAACAACGGCACCGAGCGGCATGCCAGCCAGCATCACCCACTTCATGGAGGCGTTCATGCGGCCAAGGAGATGCTTCGGCGTCACGATCTGTCGATACGTCACCTGATTGGTGTGGAAGATCGCAGCGCCGAAGAATGCCAAGACTTGAGAAGCGATCGCGAGGATCGTAATCAGGAGTGGCCCCATCGGCGCACTGATCAGCGCAAGGCCGAGCGGCATCGTTGGGAGCAAGAATCCGCCAAGAATAATTGAGCGGCCAACGCCGATTCGCTCCGCAATGCGGCCAGCGGTGAATGATCCGATCAGCAGGCCGATCACTCCGGCACCCAAGATGAAGCCAAGAAGCTCGGTCGGCAAGAACAGCTCCCGGCGACCGTAAGCAATGATCACGGCACCGTTTGCAATGGCGCCGAAGAAGTTAAAGAAGAGTGCGGCGGTGGCATTGCCGCGCAGATGCTTATGGCCCAGCACCCAGGCGAGCCCTTCGCGAATCTCATCACGCAACCGCGATGTTGGCGCGGCGGCATCCACAACGGGTGGCGTCTCGATGTGCCGAAGCCTGCGTAGCAGCAAGGCGCTCCAAAGGAAGCTGAGCGAGTCAATGATGACCGCAATCGGGCCGCCGAACCGCCCAACAATAACTCCTGCGATCGGTGGGCCAACCACGCTGGCACCGGAATCAATCACCATAAGGCGACTGTTCGCTGTCGCAAGTCGCGGCCCGCGGAGTAGTTCTGGGAGATACGACTGGGCTGCCACGTCAAAGATGAGCGTTGCGGTGCCAATGATGAAGAGCGTCAGATAGAGCACGGGCATTGAGAGGGCGCTGATCGCGTAGCTGAGTGGAATCAGCAGCAGCGCCGCCGTGCGCACAAGATCCATCGCCACCATCACGGGGCGTCGTGTGCGTCGGTCGAGCAGCGCGCCAACCGGGAGGCTGAAGAAGACGAAGGGGAGGAGGAAGGCGGCCTCCAAGAGTGCAATCGCGCCGTTACTCGCACTGATCACGTCAACCGCGATAAGCGGGAGTGCAATATGTGAGACCTGCGATCCGAGGATGCTGATCCCCTCTGCGCTAAAGAGGAGGCGTACGTTGGGATCGCGGAAGGGATCGTCTGCCGCGAGGCGTATCCGTGAAAAAAGGTTTCTCATCCCGATCATCATAGTACGCGCTACCGCTGACCCGTTATGATTCGCGCATGCCAGCCGTCACGGTCCAAGACATCACGCTGCTCCCACGAGCAAGCGTTGCCGACCTACTCACTGAGAAGCCTCGACCAGTCATCTCGCTCACCACTGCGCCGAGCGGCTTTGAAGGCGAAGGCTTCCCTGTGCGTCGAGCGTTCATGGGTGCGCCACTTAACGCGATCGACCCGTTCATCATGCTCGACCAGCTCGGCGAAGTTGAGTACGCGCCGGGCGAGCCGAAGGGGACGCCGTGGCATCCGCACCGCGGATTTGAGACGGTGACCTACATCATCGATGGCATCTTCGACCACCGCGACAGTAACGGCGGTGGTGGCCGCATCACCAACGGCGACACGCAGTGGATGACCGCTGGAGGCGGCATCTTGCACATTGAGACCCCGCCTGAGTCCCTCGTTGTCAGCGGTGGACTCTTCCACGGATTCCAACTCTGGGTGAACCTTCCAAGCGCCAAGAAGTGGTCTCCGCCTGCATATCAAGACATCCGATCAAAGGAGGTGAAGCTGCTCGCCTCCGCTGATGGTGGCGCGCTACTGCGCGTTATCGCTGGAGATGTTGCTGGCGCAACGGGACCGGGCTCTACGCAGACACCGATCGCACTCGTGCACGCCACGATCCAACCTGGCGCTGAGCTTGACCTTCCGTGGCGACCCGACTTCAACGCACTGGTGTATGCGCTTTCTGGGCGCGGAACGGTTGGCGCAGAGGCCGTTGCGATTGAGTCCGGTCAGCTCGCGGTCTACGGCGCAGGCGATCGCATCATCATCAAGGCGGCGCAACGACAAGATGCGCGCACCCCTGCACTGGACGTGCTGATCTTGGGTGGCGAACCGATTCGCGAACCGATCGCCTGGCTCGGGCCATTCGTCATGAACACACGTGATGAAGTTGTTCAGGCGTTTGAGGACTACAAGGCCGGAAAGCTCGGCGTCATCCCCGCCGCGCACAGCAATCCCCACAACACCCCAACGAGCGTCATTGAGTCCGAATAGCGCCCGTGGAACTCTTCCTCCTCGGCGCCGCACTCGCCTTCTCCATCAACATTGAACTTGGCGTGGTCAACGTCATGATCGTGCGCACCGCCATTGATCGCGGCGCGTGGCCCGCCTTCTTAATCGGACTCGGTTCGTGCATTGGTGATCTCATCTGGGCCTGCGCAGGCGCACTCGGTGTCAGCGCGCTCTTGGCCTGGCCACCCGCCGCCTGGATTCTCTGGCTCGGCGGAAGCGCCGCCCTCTGCTGGTTCGCCGCCGCTGCCGTTCGCGACGCAACACGTGGAGGAAGCATCGACGAGTCGTCACCACTTCGTCGCGCCAACGGCATCCGCGCAATAGGCCTCGGGCTTGGCATTGCGCTCGGCTCCCCCACCCTGATCCTCTGGACAGCAACGGTGGGCGGGAGCGTCATTGCCTCTCAAGCGGCGGACCTTGCGGGATTCATCCCATTCATCTCAGGGTTCGGCGCCGCTGCAGTGGCGCACTCAGCAATCCTCTCTGGCGTTGTTGGTGCCACGCGCCGCTTCACTGGACCACGCACGGTGCGCGCCGTCTCACTGATCTCGGCGTTAATGTTCGCCGCATTCGCGGTGGGCATCTTCATGGACGGTGCGAGGCGCCTCCTCCTCCCGCTGCTCGGCTAACGAAGTAGAGGGTGGCTCTGGTATCGTATTGGCATGACCAGCACGCAGCTCCGAGCACTTGAGGGTGAACCGTCGATCTGTTGACGCTCGCATTGCGCCAGATCGTTACGATTTTTTAAACCCCCAAGTAGCAGGTAAGGAGAAAGCAAAATGAGCAAGGTTCCATTTGATCCAACCGCGAAGTTCCAGGAGTACGCCACTCCAGGCGCACTCGTCTCCACAGAGTGGCTCGCCGCCAATCTGAACACGCCGGGCATTGTGGTGGTGGAGTCAGACGAAGACACCCTCCTCTACGAGACGGGGCACATCCCAGGAAGCGTCAAGGTGGATTGGCACACTGATCTGAATGACCCAGTGAGCCGCGACTACGTTGGGCCTGAGGGCTTTGCCGCACTCATGGCGCGCAAAGGGATCAGCCGTGACACCACGGTGATCTTCTACGGCGACAAGTCGAACTGGTGGGCGGCATATGCCCTCTGGGTCTTCCGACTCTTCGGTCACACCGATGTGCGCCTCCTTGATGGCGGCCGCCAAAAGTGGGAGGCGGAGGGTCGCGAGATGACCAAAGAGGTGCTGACGCGCGCGGCCACAAGCTACCCGCTCTCCCCACGAAACGACAGTGAGCTTCGTGCCTACCGCGAGCAGGTGCTCGAGCACGTCAGCGCCAAGGGCTGCATGGTGGACGTCCGTTCGCCGCAAGAGTTCAGCGGCGAGCTGACACACATGCCGGACTACCCACAGGAGGGGACGCTCCGTGGTGGCCACATTCCAGGAGCGAAGTCGGTGCCGTGGAAGCGCGCCGCGAACGATGACGGAACGTTCAAGGGAATCGCTGATCTTCGCGCCATCTATGAGGGCGAGAAGGGGCTTGCTGCGGGCGATGATGTCATCGCCTACTGCCGCATTGGAGAGCGCTCAAGCCACACCTGGTTTGTGCTCACCTATCTGCTCGGATTCAAAAATGTGCGCAACTACGACGGCTCGTGGTCAGAGTGGGGCAACGCCGTTCGACTTCCGATCGCCGTTGGCGCCGAGTAGCGCGTCCACCTGAACGACATGTCGGAGACACCCGCGGCGCAGCTCCCACCAGGGCTCGCCGCGGTTGCCGCCGATTTCGCCGATACGCCGCGCGAGATGCGACTCGAACTTCTCCTTGAGTACGCAGATCGGCTGCAGCCTCTCCCTGAGAAGTACGTCGCGCAGATTGATCTCATGGAACGAGTGCAGGAGTGTCAGTCCCCGCTTTATGCAATTGCGGAGGTGAACAGCAACACAGTGCAGATCCATGCCACGGCGCCGCCAGAGTCACCAACGACTCGCGCGTTTGCGAGCATCATGCAGCTCGGACTCAACGGCCTCACTGCAGAAGAGGTGCTGGCTGTCCCCGCATCGGCCCCACTTCAACTAGGGATCACCGATCTCGTCTCACCGCTTCGGATGCGCGGAGCAACCGGTCTCCTTGCGCGGATTCAGCGACAGGTGCGTGCAGCAGTTAACCCGTAGGCTCTCCGCCTAGATCGCTTCGCGCGGCCTCTCAGCGTTCGCTGCGGCAATCTTCATCAAGTCTTTGGTGATGCGCTCCATCTCACTAGCTGGGAGTGATGCGCCGAATCGCTGCGCAACTGCGCGCAGGTGTCCGGGTGCGGCGGCGCGAAACGCCTTGATGCCGAGTGGTGTCAGCGTTGCCCAGTGGACGCGGCCATCTTCCGTGCAGCGGCGACGCGTCACCCAGCCATTGATGGCGAGTCGATCAACGCGGCGTGTCAGTCCACTCTTTGAGATGAGTGCCGCATCTGCGAGTTCGCTCATGCGTAGTGAGTATTC
>QWRJ01000008.1:9759-25050 GCA_003670475.1 Candidatus Limnocylindrus primus
GTCAAAGTCGGCGAGGCTCATCCCTGACGAATCCATCAGCTCCGAAGAGAGCGCGCGCGTTACTCGACCGTAGGCGGTGAGGAAGGCGATCCAGGCGCGAGCAACAACCGGGTCAAGGAGCGTGCTCGCATCGCTCCCCAAAATTGTGGAGAGCTCAGAGATCTCTGCGCTGGGGAGCTGCTCTGTTGCCATATGTTGCAATAGTTGCACTTGCAACCATCCGCGTCAAGGGGTATAGTTGCGCATGCAACGATCTGCCGTACACACGGCGGGCGGCAGATATGGTTAAAGAAGACCGCAAGGAGGAAGCAATGTCAGCAGCACGATTCAAGCAGGTGGCCGACGCAAGCCGTATTGAGAAGGCGGTCGCCGCCCTCAACGCAAAGGGTTTCGCCGCGCAGAGCGTCCCGAACGCCGCCGCCGCAAAAGAGGCGGTCTTGAAGTTGATCCCCGCCGGATCAGAGGTCTTCACCTTCACCTCCGCAACGCTCGACGCGACGGGGATTACTGAAGCGCTCAACGCTGCGCCGTATGTGAGCCTACGAGACACGATGTACGCGCTCGACCGCAACACCCAGAGTGCGCAGATGCGCGCAATCGGTTCTGCGCCAGCGTTTGCTGCGGGCAGCGTGCATGCTGTCACTGAGGACGGCAAGCTGGTGATCGCATCAGCAACGGGATCACAGCTCCCCGCTTACGCGTATGGCGCGGGGCACGTGGTCTTTGTTGTTGGCGCACAGAAGATCGTCAAGGATCTTGCTGAAGCGAACGAGCGCATCGAGACGTACACCTTGCCGCTTGAGGACACTCGCGCGCAGGCCGCCTACGGCGTCAACAGCGCTATCAACAAGACGCTGACCCTGCACGGCGAACAACCGGGTCGCATTGACGTGGTGGTCGTTGCTGAGGAGATCGGTTTCTAATGCGTAGCGCGTTTCTCAAGAGCGCCGCGCTTGCGGTTGCCGTCAACGCGGCGCTCTGGATCGCTGCGTCACTGATTGGCCTTGTGCCAGGTCTCGGCGAGTCCACCTTCTTCGGCGGAGTACTTTTCGCCTCTGTTGGAGCAACAGCAGCAGCCGCGATCGTGGCGAGTCGCTTCACCGCAGCTGGTGCGCAAAAGCGTTGGGCGGGAATTTCTCTTGCGATCCTGCTCCTCTCGTTTACCTCGCCACTTGCGCTTGGCGCAGGAAATCTGCCGATCTCGCTCTTCAACCCAGGAGACACGACATACAACGAATTCCGAGGTGGGATCGGGATTGCGTACGCAATCTTGCACTTCACCTCGTACGTCGCCGTGCAGCGCTTCATTGGGAAGCAGATTCCAGAGTAAGTGAACATCTTTGAGGTAGGCCCAGATGCACCTCGCGCGCTAAGGGTAGAATCCACCACATGATTGATCCGCTCGGTCCAATGCAGGGGAACCTGCGCCTGGTCACCTTCATGACTGACTTCGGGCTGCGCGATCCATCCGCCGGCGTCCTCTCTGGTGTGGTGCTTGCGATGACACCCGACGCGCGGACGCTCGACCTCACCCACGCAATCCCGCCGTATGACGTTGAGGCTGGTGCGGAGGCGCTCGTTGAGTCGCTCGTCCACCTCCCAGTTGGTGCACATGTAGCGGTGGTTGATCCTGGCGTTGGGACGCAGCGCCGACCGATCGCGATTCGCTGCGTCCGCGGAGACATCTTGATCGGCCCAGACAACGGGCTCCTCCTCCCCGCCGCGAAGGCGCTCGGCGGCATTGCCGCCGTGGTGGTCCTTGATGACGAGCGTTGGTGGGGGCCGAGCCGTAGCCACACCTTCCACGGCCGTGATCTCTTCGCCCCCGTCGCCGCACACGTCGCGTCTGGCGTCCCGTTCGGCGATCTCGGCAGCCCACTCGACGCGTCGCTCCTCGTCCCTGCCGCCGCGCTCCCGATTGAGGCGAAGGCTGGCGAGCTACACACGGTCGTTCGGATCGTGGATGGCTTCGGAACGCTGGTCCTCGCCGGCGACCGCAGCGACATCACCACTGCACTCGGTGCACTTGAGCCAGGCCAACCGCTCCGCATCACCGTTGGCGACCAGAAGATCGAGACCGTCTGGGCGAACCGCTTCGGCGACGTGGCGGAACACGACCCCCTCTGCTACATCGATTCCGCTGGACGGCTGGCGCTCGCCGTGAACCGCGGCAGCGCTGCGCAGCGCTATGGGGCGACCCGGCGCACCCCCGTCGTGATCACACGCGCCTAGCGCGCACCTTTTCCATTCGCGCGTCTCGCCCTGCTATCCTCCGTGCGCGGGGAACTTCTCGGCTGGTGCGCCGCGCATCAACCCTTGCCCCGCCGTCTAACGTGACGATCTGTCGCGCTGACGTCATTAGCGGCTGCACACAGGAGGTAGGAACAATGAGCAGAGGAAACGCTCGCACCGCAATCGGACAACCTGCACGTATGGCAGTTGTCTTGATGGCAGTTGCTATGTTCGTTGCCGCATGTGGCGGCAGCACCGCATCAGTTTCTCCATCGGCATCTGCTGACACATCATGCGCGCCTGAGAGCCTTGCGCTCAAGACGGCTGGCGTGCTGACACTTTCAACTGACAATCCGGCCTATAGCCCATGGTTCCAGGGTGGCAACGAGGGTGCTGAGGTGTGGATCGGCGACTACAACAATGATCCAGTCAACGGCGAAGGCTACGAAGGTGCCGTCGCGTATGCGATCGCCGAGAAGCTCGGCTTCAGCGCCGATAAGGTCACCTGGATCGTCACCGCGTTCGACCAGTCGTTCGCGCCGGGCGATAAGACGTTCGACCTCTTCATGAACCAGGTCTCCATCAAGGCGGATCGTGCCGAAGCGATCGACTTCAGCCAAGGCTACTACGACGTTGCTCAGGGAGTTGTCACCGTTGAGGGGAGCCCGATCGCTGGTGCAACAAGCATTGCAGAGCTCAAAGGCGCGAAGCTTGGCACCCAGATCGGGACAACAAGTTACGACGCAATCATCAACATCATTCAGCCTGATCAGGAGCCAGCTGTCTTCAACACGATGGATGAGGCTGTCGCGGCCCTGGATGCAGGTCAGATTGATGGGATCGTTGCAGACGTCCCAACAACGTTCTACATGCGAGATGCGCAGCTCTCTGGCGGAGTGATTATCGGCCAGCTGAGCGGGACCGGTGATGGCGCTGAGCAGTTCGGCGTGGTGCTGCAGAAGGGCTCACCGCTGACCGCATGCGTGAACATCGCGATTGGCGCGCTGAAGGCTGACGGCACACTCGACGCACTGTTGCTCGAGTGGATCGGCGGCTCCGGCAGCGCGCCTGTCATTAAGTAAGCATCAGTCGCTTGAAGGTGGCGACGGGGTCTGCCCGTAAGGGTCTCCTCGTCGCCACCCTCAGCACGCTCGTTGTCGCGGTGCTCGTCGCGTACACGATCGGCTCCTCCCCCGCATGGCCCGAGGTTCAGAAGGCCTTCTTCGATGGCCGCTACTTCTCCACCTCGCTCCCGAAGGTTGCGGGGGCCTTCTTCATCAATGTCCAACTCTTCGTCCTTGCCGAACTGTTGATCCTGCCGATCGGCCTCCTCATTGCACTTGCGCGCTCGATCACGGCGCCAGCACTCGCACCGCTGCGGATCTTTGCCACCATCTTTGTGGACTTCTTCCGTGGCGTGCCGAGCATCCTGATCATCTACGTGCTCGGCTTCGGCGTCCCAGCGCTGCAGATCGACGGCATTCCGAAGGATCCCTTCTTCTGGGCGCTTGTCACGCTCGTGCTGATCTACTCGGCATATGTGAGCGAGGTCTACCGCGCCGGCATTGAATCAATTCACCCGTCACAGGAGCGTGCCGCACGCGCGCTCGGCCTGACGCGCGTTCAGGCGCTCCGTTACGTGGTGGTACCGCAGGCGATGCGCCGTGTGATCCCGCCACTCCTCAACGACTTCATCGGCCTCCAGAAGGACACGGCGCTCGTCTCCATCCTCGGTGTGGTGGAGACCTTCAAGCAGGCGCAGATCCTGAAGGCGGCAAGCTTCAACTTCACGCCGCTGATGACCACCGCGCTGATCTTCCTCATCATCACGATCCCAATGACGCGCCTCGTTGATCGACTTGCAGCGAAGGATCGTGACGCGCAGCTGGGCGGGACACGCTGATGGCAACAGTAAAGAGTGCGCCAGTTCTTGCGCTGAAGGGCCTCAAGAAGCGCTACGGCGGGAAACTGGTTCTTGACGGGATCAACCTCTCACTCGCCGAACATGAGGTGGTCTGCCTGATCGGCGCATCTGGCTCTGGTAAGTCCACGCTGCTCCGTTGCGCCGATCTCCTTGAGCCGATTGATGCTGGTCAGATCAGCCTTGAAGGCGAGCGTGTAGCGTTTGAGGATCGCAGCGCCGATGGGACGCGCCGCAAGCTCGGCATCGTCTTCCAGGGCTTCAACCTCTTCCCGCACCTCACCGTGGTTGAGAACGTTGCACTCGCTCCACGCGTCGCGCTCGGCTTAACGCAGGCTGCGGCAGAACGGCGCGCCAAGGAGCTACTGAAGTCGCTCGGCCTTGCAGAGAAGGCGCGCGAGTATCCAGACCGCCTCTCCGGCGGACAGCAGCAACGCGTCGCGATCGCGCGCGCACTCGCCACGGAGCCGAAGGTTCTCCTCCTTGACGAGATCACCAGCGCCCTTGATCCAGTTCTGGTTGCCGAGGTGCTGGAGACGCTTCGCTCACTCGCGCTGAGCGGCATGACGATGTTGATCGCCACCCACGAGATGGCGTTTGCCGCCGATGTTGCCGATCGAATCTGCTACCTAGAAGACGGGCGCCTCATTGAAGAGGGGACGCCGCAGAAGATCTTCGGCGCACCGCGCGACCCACGGACAAAAGAGTTCCTCCGCCGCGTTCGCTCCATCAGCGCGTCTGGTGCCAAGCGCCGCGCAGAGACGCGGGTTAAGCGGACGGTACGCGCCAAGAGATAACCTCGTGCGATGGGGAAGTTTTCGCGCGTCAAGATTGCTGGTCGCTGGGTAGAGGCCCCACGCTGGGCGCTTGATCTCCCGTTTGAGGTTCGTCCGTCGCGCGGATTCCGCACGACCGCCTGGGCACTCTGGAAACCAACGCTCATATTGCTCGCACGCGCCGCCAAGGCGCAGCGCCAACGGTTGGAGTGGGTACGCATTCATGATCACGTCGGCACACGGCGCGAGCCGAAGCATGCGTTCGGTTGGGTGATTACGGAGCCCGGCGAAATGTTCCCCTGCTCGTATGACAAAGGGACGGCGCTACACGAGCTTGCGCACTTGATTACTGGTGACTCGCATGGCGACGCGTGGGCACGGCGCTGCTTTGAGCTCCATCGGACATACCTCCCCCCACGCGCGGTGCGGGCGGCAGATCTTGAGGTGACGCGCTATCTCTCAGGGAGACGGGAGTGGAAGCGGCGATTCGGCGAGCGGCCGGAGCGGCAGCCAGTGCCGAAGAGTGCCTGGGTTAGCGGCGGACGTCCAACACCTGGCCGGTGAGGCCAGAGGCGGCCAAGCGCAGCGTGGCGGCGGCAACCTCCTCGGCGGAGAGGAGCACGGTGTGGTCTTCGTTCGGGAAAGCGGTCTGGCGCATCGGCGTGTTTGCACGCTCTGGCGCAACTGCGTTGACACGAATGTTCACACTCGACCACTCGTCGGCGAGCGCCTGCATTAGGTTCACGATCGCCGCCTTGGTCGCGCTATAGACGGCGTAATTCGGGCGACCCTTAGTGAAGGAGCTTGAAGTGAAGAGGGTGAGCGAGCCAGCACTCTTCGCAAGATGTGAATGCGCGGCGCGAGCCAGATAGACACTCGCCGCAAGATTCACCGCCAGTGTCTCAACAATGTCTGCTGCATCCTGATTAGCGAGTGGACCCATGTGTAGGACGCCGGCTGTGACGAAGAGATCATCAACGCCGCCAAGGGAGGCGGCGGCGGTGGCGAGTGCCGCTTCGGCACCCGACGCGCTGGTGACATCGTCTGCAGCACTTCGCCCGACTGCGGCGATGCGCGCACCGAGGGCGGCGAGCTCGGTTGCGATCGCCGCACCGATCCCAGAGGTTCCACCCACGATCACCACGCGGCGACCGCTCCAGTGGCTGCTATTCCCGGCCGGTGTCGTTGCCTTAGACGGTGGAATCGACTGTAGTTGAATCAAGCGATCGGCGAGCACAAGGTCAATCGGCGTAGTGATCTTGATGTTCTCTTCTGCGCCGTCAACGTGGAGCAGCCGTGCGCCAGGGACGTGGCGCAGCACCAGGGTGCAGTCGTCCGTAGCCTGCGAGCCGATCGGCGTGTTGGCATAGGCGGTGCGAAGCGTTCCAACAACAAATCCTTGTGGCGTCTGGCCACGTCGATAGAGGCTACGGTTCGGAATGTCAGTAATGCGATCGCCATCCACGATGACGAGCGTATCCGGCGTTGGGATCGTGGTGTCCACCGCGTCGGCGCGACCCTCAACGAGTGGTGCAACCACGCGCTCCACCACATCGCGCGAGAGGAGCGGGCGCACCGCATCGTGAATCAAGACGATGTCGCCATCCGCCGCCTTCAGCGCGTCGAGCCCAGCGCGCGTTGACTCGTTGCGGCTACTCCCGCCTGGCACAACGCTGAGCGCAGGGCCGAGCAGCCCCTTCAGCGCCTCGTTGGTCTCGTCGAGCCAGTCCGGATTTGCGGCAACGACGATGTGATCAAAGGCGCCACCAGAGGCGAGCGCGACGACGCTCCGGCGCAGGACGCTCTCCCCCGCCAGGCGAATGAACTGCTTTGGGATCTGATCGCCGAAGCGCTGCCCAGATCCGCCCGCCAGGATGATGCCGAGTCTCTTCACGCGAAGCAGCATACCGCCTGCATGGGCTGGTACGGCGCTCGGCGAGCCGATCCGAGGCGGTTACTGGCGAGTGATCGGCGCGGGAATGTGGAGCGCTTCACCACGCAGGGCGGGAAGGACGACCTGCTCTACCAGCCGCTCGGTGGCGTGTCCGTCCATCACATCAAACGATTCTGCCGCAAACTTCGCCACGCGTGGAAGATCAAACGCCTTCGCGTTAATCCATGTGACCAGCTGCTCTGTGGTTTCTACAACAGGCCCCGGGACACCGCTGCGATAGTCGAAGAAGAAGCCGCGCTCACGCTCATATGCGGCAAGATCTGGCGCCAGGAAGGCCATTGGTCGGTTCAGCAGCGCGTATTCAAAGATGATGCTCGAGTAGTCCGTCACCAAGATGTCTGCCGCGAGCATCACCTCGTTCACATCAGGCTCGCGCGATGCATCCACAACAAAGTCTCTCGCCTCTTCTGGGATGCGCATCGCCGACTTGACGAATGGGTGCAGTCTAAGAATCAGCTGATACTGGTCACCCAGCGCACGATACAGCGCGGCGATATCCAGCAGTTCGGGAGCTCCCGCGTCTTTCAAGTCTGCGCCGCGGAAGGTTGGTGCATAAAGGATTGTCGTGCGCTTGTCTGTCAGGCCGAGTCGCGTGCGCACCTCGCGCTCGGTGGCATCGCGTCGCAGAGTTGGGGCCAAGGCGTCGGTGCGTGGAATACCAAACGCCGCAGTAATCTTCTCAACCGGCTGGCTGAAAGCATCGGCATAGATCTGAGCAATCGATGCTGAAGAGACAAGGGTCAGATCGTAATTAGCGTGGATTGGAACCCACTTCAAGAAGATCTCATCCGCCCCCCATTCGGATTCAAGCGTGGCGCGGCCGAATCGCTTGAAGGCGCCGCACGCGTGCCAGACCTGAATGATAGTGACGCCACTGCGCTTCTTCACCGGATAGATCGGGAAGAAGTAATCGTCAACGATCACGACACGTGAAGATGCCACGCGATATGAACGGACGGTGATCCGCAGTACGGAGGCGATAAGGCTAAGGATTGATTGGGAACCTTGGTTCTCATCATCAGCCTGCATCTCAACCAGCAACTTGGAGTGAGGAGACGTCACGCGCAGTGCGCGCTCAATCTCCGAGAGGTTCCCTCGCAACACCCCATCACGATTCGCAACAATGTAGACACGCTCGTGGATCGGCCGAAGTCGTGCAAGGGTGGCACCTGCGCGTGCCGCGAAGACGCGGACGATGGTGCGGAGCGGAAGGATACGGCGGAGATGCTTCGTGAGGGAGTTCGCCATCCTGGGAGTATAGGATGCAGTGATGACGGCACTCGAGCTCACCCTCACGCGGATCGTCCTCGGTGCGGTTGCCGCCGTGGCGCGCCGTCTTCCAGTGCGGCGCGAGGTGCTCTTCGCGTCGTCACGCGACCGCCAGCTTGGCCCACAGCTCGCCGCGATCTCTGCCGCGCTTACTGCGGCCGACCCGTCGCTGCCACAGCGGAAGCAGCTCGCTCCATACGGCTATGGACTTACAGCGAAGGTTGCCTACCTCCTCCACTTGATCGGTGCAACGTGGTCGCTGCAGCGTGCGCGCGTGACGGTGATTGATAACGCCTGGCTCCCCGCACACATCACCACGCCGCGTGCAGGGTGCAGCGTCATCCAGGTCTGGCATGCAGAGGGCGCGTACAAACGATTCGGTCATGCAACGCGCGGGGCGAGTAGCGATGTAGACGGCGCGCTCCACGAACTGATCCATAGCGGCTATAGCGACGCGCTCGTCTCATCGGAGAGCGTTCGCCCTGCGTATGCAGAGGCGTTCCGCATGCCGCTCAATCACATTCACGCCGTTGGACCACTGAGAGGCGCCTGGCTCGCGAACTCGGCTGCTGTTGACCTGCGTAAAACAACGCTCCTCGCACGTTATCCGGAGCTCTCTGGCAAGAGGGTGCTCCTCTACGCGCCAACCTTCCGCGGCCGCGGCGCGCAGCGCGAGACACAACTGACGATCAGTCCCGATGCGATTGCCGCCGCACTCCCACACGACTGGATCGTGGCGATCAAAGCGCACCCACTCGTACCAATCACAGCGAAGTCGAGCGGAGCAGAGTCAACTTCAGGCCGCTGCGTCACGTTGAGCGCCGCCACACCAATTGACGAGCTCTTCCCGATCGCCGATGCCCTCTTCACCGACTACTCGTCGTCCATCTTCCTCTGGTCGCTTCTTGAGCGACCACTCCTTCTCGCTGTTGCTGATGCCGACGCATATGCACAGGATCCAGGCCTCTTCCTCGATCCACGGTCGAGCGACTCAATCGGCACCCGCGTGAACAGTGCTCAGGAGGTTGTTGCGGCACTCACGGCAGTGGGATCAAGCGCGGCAGTTGATCAGGCACGGCAGCGCGCGTTTGCCGAGCGATATCTCGGCCCACGCGACGCACTCGCAGATGGACCACAACGCGCAGCGGCGATGATCCTGGAACGCCTCGACGCGAAGCGCACGAACGCGGCATAGACTCCATAGCAGCGCTACGCAGCGCGCTGCGCTAGCGAATCGTCGCCCGCCAGCGATACGCGGCGTAGGCGGCGGCAGCAACGGCAAGCGCCCCCGCCACTCCCAGTGCGCCTGTGGCGCCGAGCGCAGCGACCACGGCGCCTGTGGCAAGGCCGCCGATCGGCGTAGATCCCGCAAAGACGGTCGTGTAGACGCTCATCACGCGGCCGCGCAGCGCAGGTGGGGTGGTGGTCTGAATTGAAGCATTTGCTGTGGCCGCCATGGAGATGGCACCGAAGCCTGCGCCGAAGAGGGCGAGTGCGGTGAGCGGCACCGCAAGAACCGAATCACTTGAAGCTGCCACACCAGCCGCAACGCTGAAAGCTCCGAGTAGCGCGCCGCCGATCACGATCATGGAGCGACGCGGCTCGCGCAGCGCCGCAACCGTGAGCGCTCCAGCCAACGAACCGAAGCCGACCGCCGCCATCAGCGCGCCGAGTCCCGGTGCACCGATCTGCAACGTGAGGCGCGCGAGCGGCGGGATGATCACG
Organism: Candidatus Limnocylindrus primus; assembly: GCA_003670475.1. Classification (GTDB taxonomy): domain Bacteria; phylum Chloroflexota; class Limnocylindria; order Limnocylindrales; family Limnocylindraceae; genus Limnocylindrus. Next base: position 19,637 of record QWRJ01000008.1, read on the forward strand.
TTGAAGTTCATCGCCACACCAGAGATAACGCCAATCACGAAGACGCAGAGCGCAATGATCGGCGTATTTCGCACATAGCGCAGCCCTTCAGCAAGACTCGTTGCAACCGCACGAGCGCTGCGCGGTCGCGCGCCGCGTGGCGCAGGATGAAGCTCCACCTCGCGCATCAGTAAGAGCGCAACCAGTACCGCAAGAAAGCTCAGCGCATTCACGGCGAAACAGCCTGCCACCCCGATTACGCCGATCAAGACGCCGCCAATCGCTGGACCGATGACGCGTGCACCATTGAACATGGCGGAGTTAAACGCAACGGCACGCCCCACCTCATCGACTGGCACCATCTCCGAGAAAAATGACTGCCTCACCGGCATATCGATCGCATTGACGGAGCCGAGCGCCACGGCGAGCAGTAATAGAAGCGGGATTGAGATTGCCCCAGTTGCAACCAGGAGTGCCTGCAGTGCAGCGAGTCCCATCAGCGCCGCCTGCGTCGCGATGAGCATCTGTCGCTTCGGTAGGACGTCCGCAATCACTCCGCCGAAGAGGCCGAGGATCAGCACTGGGGTGAACTGCGCCGCCGCAACCACGCCGAGCCAGACCGGATCTGGTGTGAGCTCCGTGATCAGCCAGGCTTGTGCAATGGATTGCATCCAGGTGCCGGCGAGTGAGACGAGTTGGCCGCCCCAGAAGAGGCGGTAATTCCTGTGGCGGAATGGCCCGCGCCAGCCAGGCGCAGTGATCATCGTCGTGCGCTCGCGCGCCTCTTTACGACTGCTGGCGCTGGCGGGCGTCGAATCGCTGCAACCGCGGCAACAAGTGGGAGGGCGAAGATGGCGCCTGGGATTCCCGCAACGAGACCGCCAACGGCACCCGCGACGAAGACGGTTGCACCAGAGAGGCGGAGGACGCCGTTCAGTAGGCGGGGGGCAAGCAGCGTCATGCAGAGCAGCCAGCCCACCACGATCAACGCGATGCTCAGCAGCGTTGCTGGCCCTGCACTGAGCAGCACCAAGAGGAGCGGCGGGAGGAGTGCGGGGCCTTGGCCGATTGAAGGAATCGCCATCACAAGTCCGCCGAGCGTCCCAGCGAGTACGGCATCAGCGCCAGCAAGTGACGCGGCGAGTCCAACCGCCACGCCGTAGATCAGCCCCATCAAGATGTGTCGACCGATGAAGCGCGCCAGGATTGACTCCAGCACTTGACGCGACCGATGCAGCGACGCGCCGCTTGAGGCGGGGGCGAATGTCGTGAGGATGTCTAGGTAGCCAGGATTTGCGGAGAGGATCACGCCAAGTCCGAGTGCAAGGATCACGGGGCCGAGCGCCGCAACGGCGCCAGCAGCAATGCCAGCAAGATTCTCTTGCACTAGTTCCGCCGTAGAGCGGATGAGGTTAATCACTTCGATTGCAACGGGGAGGAGATCAATCTTCAAGCCGACTGATTGCAGCAGCGCGGCGGGGCGCTCAATCAGTCCTGCGATCTGCGCGCTCGTTGGAGGTTCACCAGCAACCACCGTAGTGAGCGACTGCGCAAGTGCAAAGATCAACTCACCGCCAATGATGAGTACTGGTACGGCGCCGAGCACCCAGACCAGCACCACCGCACGCCGACGTGACATACCGCGTCGCGCGAGTGCCTCAATCGGGGCATCGGCGAGTGTTGCCAGCAGCCAGCCAGCAACAAGAGCGCTCAGGAGGCCTCCTTGGGCGCTTGCGACAGCGGCAAGCTGCGAGAGGCCGGCACCAATCAGCAGGAGCGCTGCGCTGGCGAGGGCGCCCCAGGCGATGAGCCGCGCGAAGGGTGGCCAGGTCTTTGGGTCGGTTGGCGACGGAAGGTTCATCAGTTGAGGTTATCGCACCAGTTAGCGCAGCGACGCGCGCACAACGTCGAGTGGGAGTGCAAGCGCTTCGGCGCCGTTGACCCCAACCATCGTCTCGGCAGCGATCATCGCATCGAGGATCGCCTCTTCAGTTGCGTCGGCGGTCGCCTCAAAGATCGGCGAGAGATGCGCGTTGATCAGCATCTCAACGTTCGCGCTGTACGGCTTCTCGGGATCAAGGTTCTCCGCTGGGAGCGAGGCGTTCGCCGTAGAGAAGCTCAAGATCAGATCGCCAGAGCTGTGCTCCCCCACGCCGCCAACACGCGCGATTCCCATCACCGCGCGCTGTGCAACACGATCGAGTTGCATCGGGAGGAGTGGCGCATCGGTCGCAACGATCACGATGATTGAACCTGCGCCACCGCGCGGATCATCTGTTGGAGCAACTACTGGCGCCGGAGTCCTCCACGGCAGTGGGTAGTTCGTCGTATCGAGCGGGCCACCATCCGCACCAAGGCTCTTGCCGCCGATCGTGAGCCGGTGGCGACGGCCGTGATTCGCCTGCACGAAGACGCCGATCGTGTAGCCACCGAGTTCGGCGGGGAGCTTTCGGCTTGAGGTTCCGTTCCCACCCTTGAAGCCGTGGCAGATCATTCCGGTGCCGCCACCCTGGCAGCCACGCGGCACCTCCGCGCCCGAAGGGAGCGCGGCGGCGGCATCGAGCGCGGCACGTGCATGTTTCGCCGTGACATGGAATCCATTCACGTCGTTCAGGACGCCATCCCACGTTTCTCCCACCACAGGGAGGCTCCACGGCGGCGTCCCTGGCACGTTGTCCAGCGACCAGCGAATCATCTCGTCATGCACCACACCGACCGAGTGCGTGTTCGTGATGCAGATCGGCGTGGTCAAGAAGCCAGATTCGCGAATCCACTCAAGGCCAGTCATCTCGCCGTTTCCATTAAGTCGGTGTGTCCCCGCAAAGAGCGGGTGCGCAGATTTTTCTACCGACTGCGGCAAGATCGCCGTGACTCCTGTTCGCACTGGTCCGCTGCCGCGCACCAACGCGCCGTCCCCTGAGATGATCGTCTCTGCCGCAACACGAACGCCCGCAACGTCGCTGATCGCATTGCGCGGGCCGTGCGCAAAGCGACCGATCGTGATGCCAAGATCTTTGGCGCGCTCGGGGCGACTCATCGTTGCGCTCGCTCGGCGGCGTAGAGGAAGACGCCCGCCGCCACCGCAAGATTCACACTCTCTGCACGACCGAGCATCGGTAGGCGCGCAACGCTTGTGCATGCGCTTCGTAGCGCAGATGAGAGACCCTCAGCCTCTGTGCCGATCACCAGCATCGTAGGAGCCGTGAATCCAATCTCTGCATAGTCAACGCTCCCATCAGCCGCCGTCGCCACACTCTCGCCGGGCCAGCGCGCCAGGAGCGCCACCGCCTCATCGCGCGTCACGCGAAAGATTTGCACAGCGAAGATCGACCCCATCGTTGCGCGCACGCACTCAATCGAATACGGATCGCACGCATCACCAACAAGGATGACACCGCCAGCTGCGGTAGCGTCTGCGCTGCGAATGCAACTCCCGAGATTTCCCGGATCGCGCGGCGCCTCAATCATCAACCAGCGCGCAGCACCACGTGCGTTGAGTACGCCAAGATCCCGTGACGCAGCATCCGGTTCAGCGAAGACGCCGAGATGTGGCTGCGGGTTATCGCGACCGGTGATCTTCTCCAGTACTTCGAGTGAGACATCAATGGTGCGATCTGCCGGTACCACGCCGCGCGCAGCGCCAGGTGCCACTAAAAGATATTCGGCGCGCCAGCCTGCGGCGGCAGCCTCGGCCAGCGAACGTTCCCCCTCCGCCAGGAAGCGGCGCTGCTCAGTTCGCCCCTTATGGGTGCGCAGGGTACGCAGCTCCTTCACCAGCGGATTCGTAAGGCTCTCGATGCGCTGCAGGGAGTCGTTAACAGATGCGTTCATGAGGTGAGGATAGCCCCCCGCGAGGGGGCGGAGCACGGAACAGGGGGGGCCGCCAAGCACCTCGCTATGAGACCCTACGTATTACCCCGTGGTAAGTGCCATACGGGGCCATAGATGAGGAGGAAGAGATGAAGGCAACGTCATGGCGACGCGCAGCAGCTGCTGCGCTCGCGGCAGGGCTACTTGTAGCCGCATGCGGAGGGAGCAGCGAGAGTCCTGCCGCAGGGAACGAACTCACCACTGATCCGGTGACGCTCACCATCCAGATCTTCAACGCTGGTGGTCAGGCGGAACTGGAGTACCGACAGGCCCAGGCGGCCGACTTCACCGCGCTTCACCCGAACGTCACCGTTGAGTTGGTGCAGAGCGGCAACTACATCGACACGGTCCTCCCACAGATCGCCGCCGGAACGGTGGGCGACGTGATCTGGACCGACACGGACACTGGCTTCACCCAGTTCGCCGTTGCGGGTGCGTTTGAGCCACTCGACAGCTTCATTGCAGCGGATGGCTACGACCTGAGCCCATACCCTTCAGCTCTTCTGAAGTCGTTTCAGGTTGACGGCGCACAGCTGGTGATGCCGAACAGCGTGTTGCCATTCAACTTTGTCTACTACAACAAGGACATCTTCACGGCGGCTGGCGTGGCTGAGCCAACCAGTGACTGGTCGATTGCTGAATTCATTGATGCCGCTCGCAAGACGGCCGACAAGGGGAGCAAGCGCTACGGCCTGACGCTCGCCTGGAACGAGCAGTACGTTGCCTGGATGCGCATGTACGGCTGCGAACTCAGCAACGACGACTCAGCTGCAACCGAGTACACATATAACGGTGCCGGTTGCGCCGACGCAATGAAGGCGCTTGATGACCTGAGCCGCGAGGCGGTCCTTAACTGGAGCCTCGGCGCAGGGTTTGGCGGTCTTCCAGAGGGCGACAAGGCTGGAGAGCAGAACTTCTCCGCCGGCAACGTTGCCATGCTGATCTCCGGCACATGGGAGTCTCCAGCAATCATCGAAAATTCTGCTGGTGCCTTTGAGTGGGGCGCCGTCTCGGTCCCTGTTGAAGGGAACGGGAAGATCCAGGGGGCGGCCTCTGGCTTCGGCGTCTCTTCCACATCAAAGAACAAGGCATGGGCCTGGGAGTACGTGAAGTTCCTCACGGACATTGAAGGACAGAAGAGCGACGCAACCGCGGGCTACAACAGCTCGCCGATCTCCGCCGTTCTTGACGATGTCTACTGCAAGTCAGAGGCACTTCCGTTGAGCAAGTGTGAGATCACCAAGATCGGCAACGAGCACATCGCGCTCGAGCCGATCAAGGGCGAGTGGTCCGAAGGATTCTGGGGCGTGATCGCTCCAGCATTTGAGGGTGCAATCACTGCCAAGACGCAGGGCGACTGGCAGGCGCTGCTCGACGATCTCGTACAGCAGTCAACCGCTGCAGCACCGCTCCAGTAGGGGCGTGGCCGCAACGGTTCGTACCGTAGGACGGTACTAACGATGCACGGAGTTGAAGAGGGGGCGAGCCGGATGAGCCGGTTTCGCTCCCTCTTCGCACCCCTGCCACTTCTCCAGCGCCACGCGGAGCGCTGTGTCTGGCTCTTT
>QWRJ01000009.1 GCA_003670475.1 Candidatus Limnocylindrus primus
ACGATGTGCCGGGTGCGCGAGGCGCAACCGTAGCGGTATGCCACGTAGAGACGTCTGGGGGCGGAGCGTGAGGCTTACTCAGCCGTGCGTCACGAGGGAAGGAGTGGCGGAGAGAGAGGGATTCGAACCCTCGATGGGGTTGCCCCCAAACCGCATTTCCAATGCGGCGCCATAGACCACTAGGCGACCTCTCCGTGTGTGCGCGTCAGGTGCTGGCGGAAAGGGTGGGATTCGAACCCACGAGGCTATTAACCTGCCGCTTTTCGAGAGCGGTGCCTTCAACCACTCGGCCACCTTTCCACGGCGGAGGATAGCCCATTAAGGGGTGAGGCTCACCTCAATGCCGGCGCTCACCCGCATGCGCAGGAGGCCGCGGACGCGATCGTAGAGGCGAAAGGCGCCTGCCTGGAGTCCGTACTTCTTAACGAGTGCGCTCCACATCCCGCCGAGTTCGTCTGGCGCCAGGATCCGCGCCGTTGCTGGCAGCTGCGCGCCTGTCAGCGTGCCGTTCCAGGTGCACGGCGCAACGCTGGCGCGCGACGAGTTGTTCAGGCGCTTCATCTTTCCAGCGGCAGGGTTGCTAAAGATCAGGAGGCGACCGTCACGTGCGGCTGCCCAGACGGGGGTGACGACGGCGCGGCCATCAAGCCGATATGTGGTGAGGGCGACGTACTGCGCCGTTAGGATCGCAGCGCGCGGGTCAGCGCTGGTTGTTGCGTCAGGCATCGATCGCGTCCGCCATGCGGCGGAGCTGGTTGGCGAGTGCGGAGAGGTCTTCGCCCCCCTTGCCAGCGGCGATCAGCGCATCTTCAAGTTGCGCCACCAGCGTGGCGGCGGGGACGGGGACGCCGAGCTCCTTTGCAAGGTCAATGGCGATGCCGAGATCCTTGCGGTGCAGTGCAACCTTGAAGCCGAGTGGGTAGCGATCCTCCGCCATGCGCTGCCAGCGGTTCTCCAGGACCCACGACTTTGCGGCGCCACCAGTAAGCGCGCCCGCGAGCGTTGCGGGATCAAGCCCCGCCTTCTGCCCAACCAGGATCCCTTCGGCGAGCGAGAGGTAGCTCCCAGAGATGACGAGCTGGTTCACCGCCTTCCCCACCTGTCCGCCGCCGAGCGGTCCCAAGTGCGTAATGGTCTTGGCGAATGCGGCGAGGAACGGCTGCGCCGCGGCGACCGCCTCGGCTGATCCACCAAGAAAGACGGTGAGGGTGCCGTTGACCGCCCCTTCACTGCCGCCACTCACTGGGGCGTCCACCATCAGGATTCCCTTTTTAGCGAGTTGCTCGCCTATGCGGCGCGTAGCGGAGGGGGCGATGGTGCTCGTATCAGCCACTACTGTGCCTGAGGCGAGATGGTGAATCGCGCCGTCGGCGCCGAGCAGCAACTGCTCCACATCTGGCGTATCTGAGACGCTCAACACCACGGCGTCTGCGCCAGTGAGCGCATCCTTAAGTGATGCGACCTGCGTCACTCCAGGGATCGCCGGGCGGCCTGCTGTGCGATTCCAGCCGCGCACGGTGTGTCCAGCGCGCGCTAGGTGCCCCGCCATAGGCGCACCCATCGTGCCGAGGCCGAGGAACGTGACGCTGCTCATGACGCCACGATACGCCAGTGCCGCGAAGGGAGTGATAAGAGTGGTGCGCCCGGCGGGACTCGAACCCACGACCTTTAGGTCCGCAACCTAACGCTCTATCCACTGAGCTACGGGCGCCTGTGCTTCCTGCGGAGTCCTGATGCTACGGCACGCCTGCCTAAAGTGGCGGAGAGGGAGGGATTCGAACCCTCGACGCAGGAAAACCCCACGTGGCGGTTTAGCAAACCGCTGCACTAGACCTCTATGCGACCTCTCCAGGCTTGCCGACGCGCAGTATCCCAGATGGCGCCCTGCAGCGCTAGCCGACGATCTCCCAGCCACGCCGAAGGGCCTCCTTGCGGAGTTGTTTGTCAGGCGCGACGGCAACGGCGCGCTGCGCCATGGAGAGCAGCGGGGCGTCTGCCGCAGTGTCGCCAAACGCCACAAGGATTTGCCCGCCCGCGGCACGGACTCGCACTGCGGCCGCCTTCTGCTCGCCACTCTGCGTTGCGGCGGCGAGTCGCCCAGTCGCTCGCCCCTCCATTAGTTCCAGCGGAGTGCCGAGTGCCGCCACCGCACCGATCCGTCGCGCGAACGCATCGCCCACCTGCTGATAGCCGCCCGTGGCGAGCAAGAGCTGTGTTGATGGATCTGCTGTGCGCGCCGCGCTGAGCGCCACTGCGACTGCGTTGATTCCTGCGGCGCGACGCGCCGGCCAGAGGTGGTGCTCTACAACCCACTCACCCATCGCCGCGAGCTCATCAGCGCTCGCACCGCGCAGCAGTGTGGCCTGGTCGCTCAGCCAGCGTGCGCGAAAGCGCTCCTTGCTGATCACGCCGAGCTTGGCGAGGAGGACGAGTGGGAGCCGGACGCTGACAAAGCGACGCGCCGCAGCACTCGGTCGATGCTGCAGGACCCAGGCGAGGACGCCGCGCCACGTCTCTGCGGTGGTGAGGGTGCCATCCATGTCGCTGACGATCACTGCGCTACTCATCGACATCAGTATGTGCGGAAAAGAAGAGAGGCGCCTGGGTTTCCCCAGACGCCTCTCGAAGCGATCCCGATGGATCGCAGGAAGTTACTTCTTCTTGGCTGCCTTGCGTCGCTTGCGCTTCGCAGGGGCCTTCTTGGCGACTGCCTTCTTGGCTGACTTGCGGCGCTTTCGCTTCGCAGGAGCCTTCTTGGCAGTTGCCTTCTTCGCCTTGCGCTTCTTGCGCTTGGCTGGGGCCTTCTTCGCAGTTGCCTTCTTGGCTGACTTGCGTCGCTTTCGCTTCGCAGGAGCCTTCTTGGCAACAGCCTTCTTGGCCTTGCGTCGCTTGCGCTTCGCTGGGGCCTTCTTGGCAACAGCCTTCTTGGCCGACTTGCGCTTCTTGCGCTTCGCTGGGGCCTTCTTGGCAACAGCCTTCTTGGCCTTACGCTTGGTGGCAGGCTTACGCTTCGCAGCGGCCTTGCGCTTCTTCTTTACTGCCATGTTCTGGACCTCCACTCTGGCCAGCCCGACTAGCGGCCTGACCATACTCCACCCCAAAACTGGGGCTTGTTGAAAAGTAAAACACAATGTGGATAAGTGCAAGCCCTTTTGTGCGTGGCGCAACAGGGTTGGCCCGGGCGGGGTCCAGCTCGACCCCTCTTGGGCCCGCCTGGCGACAAAAACGACACCCTTTTTCGTCAAAAACAGCGGACGTGTGACGCATCGCGCCAGATTGCGCGCAGCGTTGCACAGATTGGCGGCAGCGGCACCACTTTTTCTGAAAAACGGCGATTTCGTGCGAGAAATCGGCACATCAGCGTGGCATGACGATCATCAAGACGCTGCGTCTGGTGGCTTGATGCGGGGGTTTTCTGGGTCTCGGCGTGCCAAATCGGCGGGGAGATCTTGACCCAGCGGGCAGATCGCCGTAGGGTTAGCCACATGACGACGTATCGTTACTTTAGGAGCCCGGTCTGACCCGCCCAGACGCCTAGCGTCTGACCGGCGGTCCGGCCGGGATGTGAGCAGAGGGGTCCCCTCTGCTCTTTTCTTTTCCCCCACCCCGCCGGTCAGCCGGCACCAAACCAGGAGCAACAATGTTCGTCCGAATGGTCAAGGCGGCAACAGCAGAACAGCTCGGCGCCGTCCGCGAGCGCGCCGTTGCGGCAGGGCTCGCCGTCTATGAAGAGCAGGGCTCGACCGGAAGCACCCTCGCCATCCTTGGGCCATCGGGCGCCAGCACCACACTTGAGCAAGAGTTTGGCGCACTCGCCGGTGTTGCAAGTGTCAGCCGTGCCACACGGCCCTACCGACTCGCCTCTCGCGAGTTCCGCGACACCCCAACGGTGGTGAAGGTGCGCGATGCGGTGATCGGTGGCGGCACGCTGACCCTCATGGCGGGCCCATGCTCCATCGAATCGCGCGATCAGCTCTTTGAAGTCGCGCAGGGGGTGGCCGATGCGGGGGCAACACTGCTACGTGGTGGCGCATTCAAGCCGCGCACCTCGCCGTACGCCTTCCAGGGGCTCGGCCTTGACGGACTGCGCCTCCTCGCCGAGGCGCGGGAGCGCACTGGGCTCCCGATCATCACCGAGGTGATGGAGCCTGCACAGGTCGACATGGTCTCCGAGTTCGCTGATGTGCTGCAGGTGGGGACGCGCAACATGCAGAACTTCTCGCTCCTCAACGCCGTGGGGCGCACGCGCATGCCCGTGATGCTGAAGCGCGGCCTCTCGGGAACGATTGAGGAGTGGCTGCTCGCCGCGGAGTACATCTTGGCGGCGGGGAACACGCAGGTCATCCTCTGCGAGCGCGGCATCCGCACCTTTGAGACGGCGGCGCGCAATACGTTGGACCTGAACGCCGTGCCGATCCTCCGCAAGCTGACACACCTCCCAGTCATCGTGGATCCGAGCCACGCAACGGGGAAGCGCTGGATGGTTGCGCCAATGTCATACGCCGGCGTTGCCGCTGGGGCCGACGGCATCATGGTGGAGGTGCACCCGAAGCCGGAAGAGGCTTGGTCGGACGGCGAACAGTCGCTCACCATCCCAATGTTCCAGCGACTCGCTGGCGAGTTGCGCTCCATTCACACGCTGGTGACGCCACTTCATAACGACCCAGGGGCGGCGGGCGCCAGCCCGTCGAAGAAGTAGCGCATGTCGCACCGGGTCAACCCCGCAGCGCGGCTGCGGGGTGAACTGCGCCTCCCTGGCGATAAGTCGATCAGCCACCGTGCGCTGCTCTTCGCCGCGCTAGCGGAGGGTGAGACGCTGATCTCTGGTGCTGGTGACGGCCACGATGTGCGCTCCACGGCGGGGATCATCCGCGCACTCGGCGCAACCTGCGAACGACTCCCAGCGGCACCTGACGACGCGCCTGGTACGGCGCGCTGGCGCGTCCTCTCCCCTGGTCGCAGCGGACTCGCCGCGCAGGGCGACGGAGCACTCGATTGCGGCAACTCTGGGACGAGCGCACGGCTCGGCGCGGGGCTTGTGGCGGGAGTGACAGGCACCCACGTATTAGATGGCGACGAATCGCTGCGCCGCCGCCCCATGACACGAGTCCTTGAGCCGCTCCGCGCAATGGGAGCCGACGCCACGGGCGCCGCTGGCGAGCGCGGCGAGACGGCGCCGCTGCGCATTGTTGGGGGCACGCTGCACGGCACCGAGTGGCGCTCCAGCACCCCGAGCGCCCAGGTGAAGAGCTGCGTCCTGATTGCCGGCCTCGCCGCAAGTGGCACAACCACCTATATAGAGAGCGTTGCCACACGTGACCACAGCGAGCGGATGCTCACGGCACGTAGCGCCAGCATCAGCCGCGTGCAGGGGCCTGATGGCGCCTGGTCGATCAGCGTTGAGGGTGGAGCACAGTTGCGAGCGATCCCGCAGGTGCAGGTGCCGGGCGACCCATCGTCGGCCGCCTTCTGGCTGGTGGCGGCGAGCCTGCATCCAGACGCCGACCTGACGATCCGCGGCGTCTCGTTGAACCCCACCCGCCGCCACGTCATTGAGATCCTTCGCCGCATGGGTGCCTCCATTGAAGAGACGCCGCGCCCAGATGACGGCTCGGGGGAGCCGATCGGCGACCTCCGCGTCCGTAGCGCCGACCTCCACGGCGTTGAGATCACCCCACAGGATGTGGCGCTCGCGATTGATGAGATGCCGATCCTCTCGCTCGCCGCAACGGCGGCGCGCGGCGCAAGCAGCATGCTCGGCGCGGGGGAGCTGCGCGCCAAGGAGAGCGACCGCATCGCCGGTGTTGCCGATGGCCTGACGCGGCTCGGCCTCACCGTTCGCGTGAATGGCGACGACCTCCACTTCGTTGGAAGCGAGCGGTCGAAGGGCGGGAGCCCCGAGGTCCGCGGCGATCACCGCCTCGCGATGACCTTTGCAGTTGCGGCGCTTGTCGGCGACGCCGCCGTGGAGATTGACGATGCCGCGGCTGCTGCGGTGAGCTATCCGACTTTCTTCGATGACGCAGTCCGTCTCGCTGGTGGCGCGGAACAGAGGGCGCGGGCATGAGCAAGCGCATCGTCCTCTTAGGGCACCCGGTGGCGCACAGCCTCTCCCCCGCCTTCCAGCAGGCCGCATTCGACCACCTCGGCCTCCCAGTTCGCTACGAGCTGATGGATGTTCCGCCGAAGGGGCTCGCCGCCGCCGTTGCCGCGCTGCGCGCCGATCCAGATCTAATCGGAGCCAACGTCACGATCCCGCACAAGGAGACGATCGGTGCGCTGCTCGACTCAGTGACTGAAGAGACCACAGCGATCGGCGCCGTCAATACGATCACGCGCGCTGGGAGCCGTCTCGTTGGGCGGAACACTGACGTCGCCGGACTGCGCGGCGCACTTGATGCGCTGCTCGACGGACGACGCACCCCGCGCGCCGCGCTGATCCTTGGCGCGGGAGGCGCCGCGCGCGCCGCCGTCGCCGCACTCGTTGGTGCCGCCGTAGGACAGATCAGCATCACCAATCGTCACTTGCGTCGCGCCGAGCAGGTTGCCGCCGCAGCGTCCAAGACCTGGCCACACCTCGCCATCCGCGCCGTACCGTGGCACGAGTCGATCCTGGTAGAAGAGGCGGCACGCGTCGGCATCGTCATCAACGCCACCAGCCTCGGCCTCTCCTCAAAGGATGCGCCGCCACTCCCCGCCGCCGCCTTCCGCGAAGGGCAGTTCCTGATCGACGCTGTTTATGCCCCTGGCGGGACGGCGCTCGTCCGTAGTGCACGCGCCGCGGGCGCCGAAGCGGCCGATGGACTGGAGATGCTCCTCCTTCAGGGGGCCGCCTCATTTGAACTCTGGACGGGGCGCCCAGCACCGATCAGCATCATGCGTGACGCGTTAGCCGCCGCCGCGGCATCATCTACCCATGCGGGTGAGTCACCCGCAGTGATTGGAGGGGCGCAATGAGCTTCCGCTACCTAACCGCCGGTGAGTCACACGGGCCAGAGCTCGGCGTCATCGTTGAGGGGATGCCAGCTGGCGTCCCACTCACTGAAACAGCGCTCGCTATCGATCTGAAGCGCCGACAGGGTGGCTACGGTCGCGGGGCGCGACAGAAGATTGAGCAGGACCACGCGCGCATCCGCAGCGGCGTCCGTCACGGCCTCACGCTGGGCTCACCGATCCTCCTCTTGATTGAGAACCGCGACTGGGAGAACTGGACGCGCGTGATGCAGTCGGAGCCACTCAGCGCAGAGCAGGCGGCGGAACTTGCGGCGAGCGCCGCCGAAGGGACGAAGCGCTCCATCCCCGTGACGCGCGTGCGCCCAGGGCACGCCGACCTTGCCGGCGCACTCAAGTACGGCTTTGATGATGTGCGCAACGTACTGGAGCGCGCATCGGCGCGCGAGACGGCGGCGCGCGTTGCCGCTGGCGGCGTTGCGAAGGCACTCCTCCACGCGCTCGGCATCGACATCTGGTCCTTCACCGCCGAAGTGGGCGGTGTGGCCGTGGACCCGCAGGACTGCACCCGCACGCGTGAAGAGTCTGAGGAGAGCCCGCTGCGCTGCCCAGACCCCGCTGCAGAGGAGCGGATGGTCGCCCGTATTAATGAGGCACGCGAGGCGGGGAATACCGTTGGAGGCATCTTTGAAGTCGTCGTGAAGGGGTTGCCGATCGGACTCGGCTCCTACGTGCACTGGGATCGCCGCCTTGATGCGGCACTCGCCCAGGCGATGATGAGCATCCAGAGCGTGAAGGGCGTGGAGTTCGGCTTGGGCTTTGAACAGACGCGCATCTTCGGCTCCGAAGTTCACGATGTGATTGAGGGGCGCACACCCACCGGCGATTGGGTGCACCGCACTAATCGCGCTGGCGGTCTCACTGGCGGCGTCAGCAACGGCGAGCCGCTCGTGATCCGTGCCGCAGTGAAGCCGATCAGCACACTCGCCCGACCACTCCCATCTGCCGACCTGATCAGCGGCGAGAAGGTGGAGAAGGCGCACTACGAACGCTCAGATATCAGCGTGGTTCCCGCCGCGGGCGTGATCGGCGAAGCGATGGCGGCACTCGCCCTAGTTCCATTCGTCCTGGAGAAGCTCGGTGGCGACTCACTAGAAGAGATCACGGCAAACCTTGCGGCGCTCCGCGCACGTGCCGCTATCCCGCGATCCGCACCTGCAGCAGGTGGCAAGGCTGACCCCGAGACGGACGCGAGTGGCACCAGCGCCGCGGGGTCCGGCGGCGACGACTAGACGCTGATGGCGACGCGGCGCAGCAACCTTGCACTCGTCGGCCTCCCTGGCGTGGGGAAGAGCTCGCTCGGCCGTCGCCTTGCAACAACGCTCAACGTGCCGCTCCTCGACCTTGACCGCAGCATCATCGCCAGCACTGGCGTTTCGAAGGACAGCGTGGATGAGATCTTCAAGCGCGAAGGCGAAGAGGGCTTCCGCATTCGCGAGCGCTCGGCTGTTGCGGCGCTCGGCGAAGTTGCTCCACCCGCAGGCGAAGTTGCCGCCGAGCTCGGCATTGGACGCATCATCTCGCTCGGCGGTGGGACGCTCGTTGACCCGCGCAACCGCTGGATGCTGAGCCAACGCGCCCGTATCCTCTGGCTCGACGCACCAGATCCGGTCATCGCCAGTCGCCTTCGCACCGCACGTGTTGTCCGTCCACTGATGAGCAAGGGGAATCCAGAGGCGTCGCTGCGCACACTGCGCACGGAGCGTTCGCGCTTCTACGCCATCGGCACACGACTCGAGAGCAAGAGGAGCCCAGGGACGCTCTCTCAGCCCACTATTGACCTGCTACGCGCCACGCCACGCACCACCGGCCGAATGCTCCTCTCCGCCGTTCTGCCGAGCAGCCACTGGGAGCTCGGCGTCGGCATCGCCGCAGAGTCGCTCGTTCGCGCGCTCAAGGCGCGGAACGCGAACCGCGTGGTCCTTGTGAGCGAGCCGAACGCAGAGCGTGCGATCGGTGGCAGCATCGCCGCGGCGCTGAAGCGCGCCAAGATCAACGTGATCCCGCTCACGCTGGAGTCTGGTGAATCGGCGAAGCAGCTCACCGTGATTGATGAAGCGGCACGCAGCCTCGCCGCCGCTGGTGTTGAGCGCGGTGATCTTCTCGTTGCGGTTGGCGGTGGCGCGCTGAGCGACACGGCGGGCCTGCTCGCAGCGCTTTACCTGCGCGGCATCGACTGGGTCGCCGTCCCCACCACACTCGCCGCACAGTTGGATGCATCACTCGGCGGCAAAACCGGAGTTGATCTACCTGAAGGGAAGAATCTCGTCGGCGCCTTCCATCAGCCACTCGCCGTCATCGCCGACCTGGATGCGCTGCGCACCCTCCCCACACGAGAGATCGTTGCCGCAACAGGTGAGGCGGTGAAGATTGCACTGCTCGGTGAGGATCGACTCTTCACGCTGCTTGAAGAGGTGGCGCCACGACTCGTTGCGGGCGACCCAGAGCTGCATGAAGACGGAACCTACGCGGAGATTGTGGAGCGCGCCGGATGGTGGAAGTGCAACGTGGTTGCGGCGGATGAGCGAGAGGCGGGCCTCCGCATGAGCCTCAACCTTGGTCACACCCTCGGCCATGCGCTCGAACAGGCGGCGAACTACAAGGGGATCTTGCACGGCGAGGCGGTCGGCTACGGCCTTCGCGCCGCGCTCACGATTGGCGTTGAGCTTGGCGTCACACCAGCCGCACGCGCCGCACGCGCGCTCGCACTCCTTGATGCGCTTGGCCTTGGTGCCGCGCCACGGCGCGAGTCCCCCGCCACACTCGTTGAGGCAACGACGCACGACAAGAAGGTGGCGGGCGGGAAGATCCGCTGGGTCCTCCCCACCGCGAAGAGCTTCGTGATTCGTGACGACGTCCCTGCTAGCCTCGTCCTACGCGCCGCAACACAGATGCTGGCGGGCAACAAGAGAAGCGGAGGGACACGATGACCGAGCGAGCAACGCGCATCAGCGCCAGCGCCCTCTCTCCGCGCGCACGCGCGCATGCGGCGGGCGACGAGATCCTGCTGCTGAACGGCCCCAGCCTGAACCTACTCGGCGAGCGCGAGCCCGAGCGCTACGGCACCACCACGCTGGATGAGATCGAGACGCGCGTTGCCGCCGCAGCAGAGGCGGCGGGGATGACACTCGTTGACGCCTTCCAATCGAATCATGAGGGCGACCTTATTGATCGGCTACATGTGCGCGACTTCTCCTGGGTGATCATCAATCCTGGCGGACTGACGCACACCAGCGTCAGCCTCCGCGACGCACTCTTGGCAGTGGAGCGACCCTTCGCCGAAGTGCACCTCTCCAATCCAGAGGAGCGCGAAGCCTTCCGCCACATCAGCCTCCTTGAAGATGTTGCCGTTGTTGCGGTGCGCGGCATGCTCGCCGCAGGCTACGAACGCGCCGTTGCACTCATCGCCGAGCTGCGCGCGGAGGCAACGAAGTGAGCGGTGATCCAGCCGCCCGTCTCGCTGAGATTCGTAGCGAGATCGATCGCATTGATAGCGAGCTGCTGAAACTCTTGGAGGAGCGCACGAACTTTGCGCTTGAGGCGGGCACTGCCAAGGTGGCGCTCGGTCGTCCAGTGCACGATCCAGAGCGAGAGGCGCAGCTGCTGGCGCGTATTAGCGCGCGTGGCGCTGGCGCACTCAGTCCTGAGGATCTTCGGGCGCTTTGGGAGCTGCTGATGGCGGCAACACGTCGGGCGGAGTCGCAGCGCTAAATCCTGCACAGCGCATCACTGGGAGGCGCGGGTAGCGCACGTAGCGCGGGTCGCGGTCAGAGAGGCCGCAGCGCAAGAAGTCCGATCCTCGTCCACTGGTGATCTCGCGTGCCTCCGCACAGCCGCCGCAAAGGCCGAGCCGCTTCATACGGTGTGGCGGAGGGGGAGGGATTCGAACCCCCGCAGACCGTTACCAGCCTGGGCTGTTTTCAAGACAGCTCCGTTCAACCACTCCGGCACCCCTCCGCCGCGCAGTGTATCGGATGCGGGGCTGCCGCTCAGCCGAAGTGCTTGATGTGGTCGGCCCAGTGCGCGCTGCTCTCCTGCTGGACCAGCTGCTGCAGGGACTCGCCCTCAAGGGCGGGGAAGGCGCGCTCATCAAAGAGCTCCGCCTCGCTCAGCGAGAGAACCAGGGTGCGGAGCTCCCACCAGGCGCCCGCCTCGGAGGTGATCACCTCTGCCGCCTCACGCTTGGCACTCTCGCGGTCAATACGCGCATTGAGTTGATCAAGTGACTCCGCGGTGCGGTGCGGCGTCCCGCCGCTCTTCATCACGCCAATCTCGTAACTGCCACGACGCTCCCACCACTCAATGTGGGCGAGCAGCACCGTCCGTGTTGAACTGCCATCGGCGCGCTCGTTCCAAGCGTCTGCGCGCGTCATCGAGATCGCATCATCGAGTGCACGCCGCACGATATCAATGTGCGCAATGAGCGCAGCCTTCGTGGTGATGCTGGCTCGGTGGCTCATACCGGGTCGCTCATCTCAGCGCGGTGCGGGTGGGGCGAGGTGCGTACGGCCGCCAAGATAAGGATGCAGCACAGCGGGGAGCTTGACGCTCCCGTCCGGCTGCGCGCCGTTCTCCAGCAGCGCCGCCAGGACGCGTGGAATGGCGAGGCCTGAACCATTCAGCGTGTGGACGAGCTCTGGCTTCGCCCCCGCCTCACTACGATGACGGATCGCCATACGTCGCGCCTGGTAGTCGCCAAAGTTGGAGCAGGATGAAACTTCAAGCCAACGCTTTGATCCGGCGGCCCAGACCTCAAGGTCGTACTTGCGCATCTGGACGAAGCCCATGTCACCCGTTGCCATCAGTAGGACGCGGTACGGGAGCTCGAGTCGCTGCAGCAGGATCTCAGCGCGCTCGGTGAGCCACTCAAGTGCGGCGCGCGACTCCTCTGGGCGCTCAAAGCTGACCATCTCCACCTTGTCGAACTGGTGCAGACGGAGAATGCCACGCGTCTCGCGGCCAGCAGCTCCCGCCTCGCGGCGGAAGCAGGGGGTATACGCCGCGTAGCGGATCGGCAGCTGCGCGCCATCCAAGATCTCGTCGCGGTGCAGGTTCGTCACAGGGACCTCAGCCGTCGGGGCAAGATAGAAGCCGTCGCGACCAACCACGTACATCTGATCTTCTTTGTCGGGGATCTGACCCGTGCCGCGCGCAGAAGCCTCATTGACCAGGATCGGTGGCCAGATCTCGGTGAAGCCGTTCTCGCGCACATGCGTGTCAAGGAAGAGATTGATCAGCGCGCGAATCAGTGCCGCGCCGTCCGCGCGATAGGCGGGGAAGGCGGCACCTGCCACCTTTGCGCCGCGCTCCAAGTCAAAGATCCCGAGCCGCTCCGCCACCGCGTCGTGCTCTGGCGCTGGCGCCGTTGCTGGCGCACTCCCATCGGCGGGGATCCCCGGATGCCCCTTCGGCGCCCAGGTCCGAATGCTGCGATTCGCCTCCGCACCGCCAACTGGAATATCTTCGTCGGGCGGATTCGGAATGCGAAGCAGTGCATCTTCAAGCGCCGCCTCCGCCGTTGCGAGCTGCTCTTCAAGTTGCGTCAGCTGATCGGCGATCTTCTGTGAGGCCGCCTTCCCAGCAACAACCTTCGCGTCGTCCTTCACGGTGCCGGCGGCGAGGAGTGCACCAACTTCGGCAGAGATGCTCTTCCGCTCGGCGCGGAGCGCGTCCACCTTCACCGAGAGTTCGCGGCGGCTGGTGTCAGCGGCGAGGGCGGCGTCAACAACGGCGGGGTCTTCGCGCTTCGCGATTGCACCAGCGCGCAGGCGGTCGGCGTCGTCTCGGAGCCGCTGTGTGCCGACGCTCATCCCTCTACTCCACTCATGCGCGCACTCTACTCAATCGCGGCGGCGGCGCGCAGGCGCGTCACCACAAGTGCGGGATCAAGCGCGGCGAGGAGCCAGCCGGCGCGCGGGCCGTTGGTGCGTCCGAGGAAGGCGGCATAGAGCGAAGCGAAGGCGCGCACGGGCTGGAGGCCCCCCTCCTTGGCGGCGCTGAAGATGAGGCTCTGCCACGCCTCACCACCCGTTGGCTTCGCCGCATCTGCCGCCGTGGCGAGGGCAAGCAGCCAGGCGCGCTCCTCAGCGGATAGTGCGCGCACCACATCTTCTGGAAGTTCGTCACGCACCGCAATGCGCGCCTCATCCGGCGCGTAGTCGGCGAGCCAGTGCTTCGCCGCATCAATGCGCTCGTCCAACTCCTGCTGTTCAGCGGCGCTCAGTGGGCTCCCCTTCTCCTCTGCGGCGCGAGCCGGCGCATCAACGCCCGGGAGTTGCAGCAGCAGCGAGAGCTGGCCAAAGGCTGGACGCCAGGCCGCCGCAGCGGTTGCAGCCCCTGCGGCATCAACATCCGCAACCTGGCTATAGAAGTGCATCCGATCGTGATCGGTTGGGAGCTCGCCACGCACCGGCTTCCCCGCCGTCGCAGTGCTGATGCGGTCGTACTCGTCCATCAGTCGCGGAATCGCGTCGGTGCCAGATGGGTCAAAGTCGATCGCCTGGTTCGGGCGCGGTCGCAGGAAGAGGAAGCGCAGCGCGCTCGGCGGGATTGACTCCGCGACCGCATGTGCCGCAGCGCCGTGCCCCTTGGAGGTGGACATCTTCTTCCCGCCCACGTTGAGGAACTCGTACATCACGTTGATCGGCGGCTCTCGATCAAAAACCTCGCGCGAGACCGCCTCGCTTCGGTCACGTGAGCCACCCTTCGTTGAGAGGTCCTTGCCGCACCCTTCAATCGTGATCCCCATCAGTGACCACTTCGCCGCCCACTCCACGTTGAACGGCATCTTCGCGGCGCCACCGAACGGCGCAATGCGCCCCTCATGGCCGCAGCCCGTCGCCCACTTCACGTAATCGGGGAGGCAGCGGTAGTGCACGGTGCTCCCATCCCAGTCGTCGGCGAGCGTTGTCCCAAGGCGACCACACGCTTCGCAGATCACTTGGACGGGGAGCCAACCGGCCGGTCGCTCCACGTTGCTGACGCGGATATAGAGATCGCGAATGATCTGCGCTTTGTCGAGTGCGGTGCGCATGAATGAGTCCATCTTCCCCGTTGGATAGATCTCGGAGAGCCAGTAGAACTCTGGACGAATGCCGAGTCGCGCGAAGGTGGGGAAGAAGAGCGTCTCAACAAAGTGACGCGCGTAGTTCTTCGCCGTTGAGCCATCCGGCGCAGGGACGCGGGAGAGCGGCACCCCCATGTACTTCTCTACGGCGTCAGGGGTGAGGAGCGCCTGTGCATCCATTGCGTCCATGTCTTCCACGCCGTAACGGAACTCCACTGGGACGCCACGTGCGCGCAGGGCGCGCGCGATCACGTCATGGACAACGGGGCCGCGGAGACTCCCCACATGGACGGTGCCGGACGGCGTCTTAGAGTCGTTGACCACCTGGGGTCCGGAGACGCGTTCGGCGAGTTCGTCTGCCCAATACATGAGCGAATCCTAGCGCTCGCCTGCGCCGTGCCCCTTCTGGGCGGCGAGGGTGCGGAATCGCGCACGAAGCGCGCGCAGGGCCGCCTGATCGTTCACCGCTACGAAGAGGGTGTCGTCCCCCGCCACCGTCCCCACCACCTCGGGGAGGCGGAGGCGATCGAGTGAAGCGGCGATCGCGTGTGCGCTCCCTGGGAGCGTCTTCAGCACAAGGATTGCCCCTGCAGTTGAGATCTCCAGCGGCGCATCGGCGAGGAGTGCGGAGAGCCGCGCCTCAGCGACCTGCTCCACACTCCCGCCAGCAGGGAGCGTATAGGCGAGAGATCCGCCCCGATCCACCTTGGTGAGGCCGAGCTCAGTGATATCGCGGCTCACCGTTGCCTGCGTTGCCGGGATTCCTTGCGACTTCAGCGCGGAGACGAGCTCGCGCTGCGTCCGAATCGCGCGGCGCGCGACAAGGTCGCGCAGTGCACGGTGTCGCAGATCCTTCCCTAGATCCATCGTCGCTCGCCCGTCCCCGCCACGTACCGCACTAAATCTCGCCGCGCAGCAGTGCAACCGCAACGAGCAGCAGCGCAAAGCCCACACGATAGATCGCAAAGCTCCAGAGCTTTCCGCCACTCAGCAGGCGGATCAGGAGCCGAATCGCAACGAGGCCGCTGAAGAATGACGCGAGAAGGCCAACAAGAAGGAGTGGGGCCGCCTGCTGGATGTCGCCACCCTCCTGAAGCAGTGATCGAAGCTCAAGGACTCCAGCGCCCGCAATGGCGGGGATTCCCATCAAGAAGCTGATCCGCGCCGCAGCATCTCGACTAAAGCCGAGCAGGAGCCCAGCACTGATCGTTGCGCCAGAGCGGCTGATCCCAGGGATGAGTGCGAGCGCCTGCATGAGGCCGATGACGACTCCGTCGAACGCTGCGATGCCGGTGAGCGGACGCTGCAGCGACTGCGCGCGGTCGGCAACCCAGAGCAGTGCCGCACCAGCGAGGACAGCGACCGCAACAACGAGTGGAGTGCGAACGCTCGTGTCAAGAAAATCTCCCGCGAAGAGTCCAAAGATGACAGCGGGGATCGTGCCGACCAGGATTGCAATGATGAGCCGCTCATCAGCCGAATCTCCGCGACGGCGGCCGAGCGAGAGGATCGGCAGGAGCGCACAGCTAAGCAGTCGCGTCACATCACTCCGAAGTGCAACGAGCACCGCGGCGAGCGTGCCAAGGTGCAACACAGCGCCGAAGGCGCGCGAGGCGAGCAGCGGGTCGTTGATGGAGAAGAGGTACGGGATCGCATAGAGGTGCGCAGATGAGGAGATCGGGAAGAACTCCGTGAACCCCTGCACAATGCCGAGGGCGAGTGCCAGCAAGAGATCGTTGAGTCCGCTTGCATCAGGCATCCCGCACCCCCTCTCTCTCGTCCGCTACTGCTGAACCATAGCGTTGGGCGGCACCTCCACGAGGAGCGTGCCGCCCAATCGCAACCGTTTCGTACGCCGTGCGAGCGCCCCGCGCTCGCGTCAGCCCTAGATCAGGCTGGCCCGATGAAGAGTGGTGCAAGCACCAGGGTCACCGTGGCGAGCAGCTTCACGAGCACGTGAAGCGACGGGCCAGCGGTGTCCTTGAACGGGTCGCCAACGGTATCGCCCACCACCGCTGCGGCGTGCGCGTCGCTCCCCTTGCCAAGAACCTTCCCCTTATCGTCCTTGAGTCCGCCTGACTCGATGTACTTCTTCGCGTTATCCCATGCCCCGCCGGAGTTGTTCAACACCGTGGCAAGCAGGACGCCGCTGATCGTCCCAACGATCAACATGCCGCCAACCGCCTCGTAGCCGAGCAGGAGTCCAACGACGACTGGGGTCGCCACCGCAACCACGCCTGGCAAGATCATCTCGCGCAGCGCAGCCTTGGTGGTGATGTCAACCACACGAGCGTAGTCAGGGCGAACCTTGTAGGTCATGATCCCTGGCGACTCGCGGAACTGACGTCGGACTTCAACAATGATCGCCTGCGCCGTCTTCCCTACCGCGCGAATTGCGAGGGAGCTGAAGAAGTAGGCAAGCATTGCGCCGATGAGTGCGCCGATGAAGACGTTCACGTCAGCGATGTTTACCGCATCCATGAGTGGCCGGCCAGCGCGCTCGAGAATGAGGTTGACCTTGTCACGGTATGCCGAGAAGAGGAGGAACGCGGCGAGCGATGCCGAGGCGATCGCGTAGCCCTTGGTGAGGGCCTTCGTCGTGTTGCCGACTGTGTCTAGGCGGTCCGTGATGTGGCGAACCGACTTCGGTGCACGGCTGAACTCGGCGATCCCGCCGGCGTTGTCCGTGATTGGCCCGAAGGTGTCCATTGCAAGGATGTACGCCGTGGTCATGAGCATGCCCATGGTGGCCACTGCGGTACCGAAGATGCCGAACTTAGAAACGTCCTCACCGACCAAGCCTGCGGCGATCGCCGCCTGCTCGCCGAACCAGTGCGACGTGAAGATCGCAATTGAGATCGAGACGGCGGTCACGAGCGTTGTCTCGAAGCCGACCGCCGTACCGGAGATGATGTTCGTTGCGGCGCCCGTGCGGCTCGCCTCGGCGAGCTCACGAACTGGGCGGTACGAGCCCGCCGTGTAGAACTGGGTGATGTAGACGAACGCCACGCTGGTGGCGAGACCAACAACACCGGCACCAAAGAAGTAGAGCCAGGCGTCGGTCCCGTTGGTCTGGAGCATCACCGCACAGGTGATCGCCATGCCGATGGCTGAGAGGATCGTGGTGACCCAGTAGCCGCGGTTCAGCATGTTCATTGGATCCTCATCCTCACGACCTGTGACGAAGAACATCGCCACGATCGTGCCAACGAGCCCGAAGGCGCGCACGACGAGTGGGAAGAAGATCCAGGCCTCTGGGTTCGCCCAACCGGCGGTTGAGGCAATCCCGAAGGCGCCAACGCCGAGGATCATTGCGCCGATATTCTCGGCGGCGGTTGATTCAAAGAGGTCGGCACCGCGGCCAGCGCAGTCGCCCACGTTGTCACCAACGAGGTCGGCGATCACACCTGCATTGCGAGGGTCATCCTCAGGGATGCCCTTCTCAACCTTGCCAACAAGGTCGGAGCCAACGTCGGCGGCCTTGGTATAGATACCGCCACCGAGCTGAGCGAAGAGCGCCACAAACGAGGCGCCGAAGCCGTAACCAACAATAAGGAACGGTGCCTCAGCCGGATTCGTCAAGCCGCCGAAGGCGACGAAGACGCTATACACACCGAGCAGTGAGAGCGCCACGACGAGGAAGCCTGAGACGGCTCCGCCTCGCATGGCAACCTGCACCGCCTTCACCACGCCGCCGCGTGCAGCGGCGGTGGTGCGAAGGTTGGCCTTCACGCTGATGTACATGCCGATGATTCCGGAGGCCATCGAGCAGATCGCGCCAAAGAGGAAGCTGACACCGGTGCGGATTCCAAGATCCACGCCGTAGATATCCGTCTCTGCAACCGCCTGCGTCTCGAAGACCGAGATCAGCGCGCCGATAGCCACCGAGCCGACCACCGCAAGTACGGCGATCGTGGTGTACTGACGTCGCATGAATGCGACCGCGCCTTCAAAGATCGTGCCGGCAACCTCTTGCATCGCCTTTGTGCCGCGATCGCGTCCGAGGACGTCGTTCGCAAGCCAGAGGGCGAAGAGGATGGCGACGATACCTGCTGGGAGAATCGCACTCTGCAGCAGCGTCGTGGTGATTTCCATATGTTTGAACACTCCTCCGATGCGTCCAGATCCGTCGCGTGGCCGCGGTGCGTGCACCGCGCTTCGGGTCGGGCGTCTGTCGGGCTACGGACCGCATCTGCGACCCGACTGGGATGGGCACCCAGTAGCGCGATGGTAGGGCTCCCTCCCGATATGGGTCAAACACCCCACTCCCTCTCCAAGGGTGACCTCGCTGCACACCCCTATACTCCGCAGATGCGGAAGCGCCACCTCCTGATTGAGATCGCTCAGACCGTCGCGCTCACGGTGGTCGCCTTCTACCTCCTCCAGACCTTCATCGCCCAGCCCTTCCGCGTGGAGCAGGGCTCAATGCGGATCACCTTTGAGCCTGGGGAGTATGTACTCGTTGATAAGCTCTCCCCGCGCCTCACCGGCTTCCACCGAGGGGACGTGGTGATCTTTCTTCCACCAGAAAGTTGGCCCTCCAGTAGCGACAACACCCCCTATATCAAGCGCGTGATTGGCCTCCCTGGCGAAACGGTGACGATTGGCGCTGACGGGGTGCGCATCAACGGCTCGCTCCTCACTGAGGGCTACGTCTACCTTGACGACGGCAGCAACATCGAGGAGCCACAGAGCTGGAGGCTCGCCGCAGATGAGCTGCTCGTCTTTGGTGATCACCGCTCGAACTCATCCGACTCGCGCGCCTACGGGCCGATCCCAATAAGCGCTGTCGTTGGTCGCGCTGTGATTCGCTACTACCCAATTGATCGGATGTCGCTGATCACGCCACCCCCTTATAGCATCGCGGTGCCGTGAACCCTCTCTTGTTTGAACTGCCGCTCGCGCTCGTTGCAGCTCTCAGTGGAGCGCTCGCAGTAACCAGTGCCCGCCGAGCCGCGTGGATTGCGCTGGTACTCATGGCCACCGCCGCCGCACTTCTTGAGTTCCGTCCATCCGATTCACTCTCCCCCGCCCTACTTTTGCGACTGACGGCGATCTTCGGCGCAACGCTCTATGCGCTCCCTCCTGGGTTGCTTGCGTGGCGCGCGCTCGCCCACGACCTACAGCCACGCCGCCTCCTCGCAACGCTGACTGAACATCCGGTCGTTGCCGTAAGCGCTGTAGCCGGGCTGATCCTTGGCACGATCCCGCTTGCGCTGCCGATTGAGGGGAGCTCCGTGCTCCTGCGCGGTGCAGGAGTTGCGCTCCTCTTGATTGGACTGCCGCCACTACTCACCAGCCGCTATGTAGAGGCAACGGCGCGCGCAGCGGTGGTGACACTCTCAGGTGCGCTCCTCCTGCGCGCCTCCATCCTCGGAGCGCTCGACCTCTTCAGCTCCATTGCAATAGCGGCTGGCTTCGTCGCGCTGCTCCTAATTGGCGCCGCGGTTGCTGGGCAGCTCACCAAGGCGGAGGAGTAATGATCGAGGCGCAGCCGCTACAGACGCTAACAGTGATCCGCGCCCTCTCTCCGCTCCTCTTCGCGCTACTCAGCCTCATCGTCCTCGCGCGGGCGGATCGTTTCGGTGAAAGTAGCGGTGCGCACACGCGAGACGGAAACGCGGCGGTACTTCTCCTCTTGGGGAGTAGCGTTGCCGCACTGCTCGCTGGAAGCGGATATGCCTCAACGCTGAACGTGGGACTTATCACCGTTGATCCGAGTGAGCCAGGCCGTCTCCTTGTCACACTCGGTGGAGCGGTCTTCGCCCTCATCGTTGCCGTGGGTCAGGGTCGTCGTGCCGGCGCAATGGGACAGGTTGCCCTCTTCGGTCTCGCGCTCATCGATCTTGCGCTTGCAATCCCGATCGGCCTCGCTCCGATCGTGATCCTCCTTGTCGGGAGCGCCTCACTCTCCGCGCTTGCAGCGGGAAACAGGGAGGATGCGCAGCGTGCACGTGCAGTCTTCCGTGACCTACGAACGGTTGGCGTGCTACTCACCGTCATCGTAGTGGCAGAACTACTTCGATCAGCCATCCCACTCTCAGCGACGGACCCCTCATACGCAACCACCTCATCGCTCACCGCAGGGGTTGCGCTGACGCTCTCCCTTGTCCTCCTTGGGATGATTGGCGCCTTCCCCTTCCACCACAGATTGGTGCGGATCTTTGAGTCACTCCCGATCGTTGGATCGCTGATGGTTGGCGTCTGGATTCCCGCTGCACTCAGCCTGATTATCTTCAACGAACTCTCGCTCCTCTCCTCTTCGGTAAGTGAGCCGATCGGCGGCGCGGTGGTCGCCGCGCTCTTCATCACAGGTACGGTGACGCTTCTTTTCGGTGGTGTCTCCGCGCTGCTCCATGACGACGTTGGCGAGGTCCTTGGATTCCTTGCGGTGGGAAACGCGGGCTGGCTCGCACTCGGCGCAGCGGCAATCATCCTGCACCCATCTGCGGTCGGCCCGCTCCTGGTCGCTCTCCCTGGTGCGCTTGTGATCTCACTCTTCGGCCTCTGGCGCATATCCATTCGACGCCCCTACGAACTGACGTCGCTCCAGGAGCGGCGTGGCCGGGCGCGGCGTACCCGAGCGCTTGGCGTTGTGCTGATCTGTGCGGCTGTCTCCCAGACTGCCGTTCCTGTACGTGAGTTTTTCTCCGGTGGGTTTGATATTGCAGGGCAGAGTGGAAGCCTCTTAATCACAGTCGGTGCCCTCCTTGGCACTGGAGCGCTCGCTGCCGCTGCGATTCGACTTCTCCTGGTTGGGTTAGCGCAAGAGAGCCAAGATGTTCACCGAACTCGAAAAGGAAAGGTCCTAAGTCCAGCGGCGATCTGGCTCATGGCTAGCGCGATCCTGATCTCTGGGGTCGCTGCAGGGTTCATCAACATCGAAGCGGCTGCATCTGGTCTGCTGCGTACAGACCCAGTGGAGAGCGCCCCACAAAACTCAACGCCGTAGCGTCAGGCCGCGCGGCGGCGGAGAGATCGGTCGGAGCTACTCCTCGTCGGAGAGGATCCAGTCGTCTACGCCGCGGCTGTAGTCAACAAGCTCAGCGGGTGTGAACCAGAGCGCGATCTCTGCAACCGCAGTCTCTGGTGCATCTGACGCATGAATAAGGTTCTTCGCCGTCTCAAGGCCGAAGTCACCACGGATCGTTCCTGGCGCCGCCTCGTGTGGCTTCGTTGCGCCAACCATGGAGCGGACAACGGCGATCGCGTTGGGCCCCTCAAGGACGAGGGCGACCACTGGCCCAGAGGTGATGAACTGCACGAGACCAGCGAAGAAGGGACGCGCGGAGTGGACGGCGTAGTGCGTCTCGGCGAGCTGCTTGCTCACCGGCATCAACTTCATCGCGGCGATCTTCAGCCCGCGGTCTTCGAAGCGCGAAAGGATGCGCCCAGCAAGAAGGCGCTGAACGCCGTCTGGCTTGATCAGAACGAGGGTGCGCTGTGAGGTCATGGTCAGAGCCTAGCGGATCGGCGCGCAGGTGGCCTGACGGCGGATGGGTCAAGGTCGCCACGGCGTACGGCGCGGCGCACCGCAGCGAGCGTGCTGCGCGGCGCGGAGAGCCCGACGCGGAGGCTGCCACCTCGCACAAGGTTGCGCGCCACACGGAGCAGATCGGCGGGGCGAACGCGCTCAATCTCCGCCAAGAGTTCGCCGAGCTCTTGCGGCACCCTACGAAGCACGCGCTGGCTGGCATGCCACTCTGCAAGGCCGCGCGGATCATCGGCGGCGCGCTCGAGCCGCCCTGCAAGATACGCCCGCGCCCGTTCAATCTCTGCCGCACTCGGCGCCTCACGCGCCAAGCGACGGAGCGCCTCGGTGACGAGCTGCAGCGCCTCAGTGACGCGACCAGGATCCGCGCCACCAGAGATCACTAACGCGCCAGCATCCTGATAGTCGATCGCGCTCGCGCCAATGTCGTAGACGAGCCCGCGCTCTTCACGCACCTCTAAGAAGAGGCGGCTCGCCGAGCCGTCACCAAGGATCGTGGCGAGCATCTCAAGTGCGGGGGCGTCTGG